>CAZAFM010000028.1:0-21844 GCA_964484395.1 uncultured Campylobacterales bacterium
TTTGCTATGGATTCCATCTGGTCTTTTGTCATAGTTTGAGTAATAGTTCTTTTTACAAACCTAGCACTTCCTTCATAACTGCCATCTTTATAGCTCATCATATCACTAAGCGTTACATCCTCAGGAGTTCCAGCTATAGCTTCTCCTGGACCGTAGTCATCATCAAGCCCTTGCTCCCCATGACAAGCTGAACACTGCTTACTATAGAGTGCTGCTGCTGCATTCTTATCATATCCACTACCTCCGCTAGAAGCTACAGGGGCATCAGTAGTTCCTAGAAGACTATCTACAAAACTTTGAGACTTCGTATCTCCTACTCTCTCTTCAGATACAACCTCTATCTCATCCTCACCAAGGTTTTTAGCGTACTTTTTCATAATCTCCATAATCTCTTCACCAAACTCTCCTTTAAGCTCAAAGCAAACACACTTGTTCGCATATAGTGAGCTGCTTAGTAGTAAAGAGCCTAGTAATAGTGGTGTAAAAATCTTCTTCATCTATCCTCCAAGATATCGTTTTTAGAACAACTTGCTCAATGATAGCAAAAAGCTCTTTAATTATCTTTGGTGCTAGTCATAAGCTGGGTTAATCTAATATCAAAAGCTTTGTTAAATTCACACTCTTCCTTTTAAAGCCTCAAGTTTAGCTATCCTATCAGCAGTTGCTGGGTGTGTGCTAAAGAGTGATTTGAATGAGGATTTTTTGCCTGCAAATGGGTTTACTATAAACATATGAGCTGTAGCCTCGGTAGCTTCTCTTACTTCTCCTCTTTTAGAGTAGTTTTCTAGCTTTTGCAAAGCACTTTGTAGCCACTCTGGATGTCCTGTTATCCTAGCAGCTCCCTCATCAGCCATATACTCTCTGCTTCTACTAACTGCCATCTGCACAACCATAGCAGCTATTGGCATGATAAATGATAGTAAAAGCAAGACAATAGGGTTTGAATTATTATTGTTATTTCCTCCAAACATAGCTCCAAACTGCACTATATTAGCAATTATGGCAATAGCCCCTGCAATAGTTGCTGCAACTGTTCCTATGAGGATATCATAGTGTCTTACATGACTTAGCTCATGTGCCATTACTCCTTCTATCTCTTCTTCACTCAGTATATTTAGCAAGCCCTCAGTTGCAGCTACTGCCGCATTTTGTGGGTTTCTCCCAGTTGCAAAAGCATTTGGCATCTGCTCTGGTATGATGTAGACCTTTGGCATAGGTATGTTTGCTTTTTGAGCAAGCCTTCTTACTATCGCATAAAACCCAGGGGCTTCTCTCTCAGTCACCTCAACTGCTTTGTAATGCTTTAATACTAGCTTATCTGAGTAGAAATATGTAAAAAAGTTCATACCAACAGCTATCACAAAAGCGATAATCATCCCAGTCTGTCCACCAGCTAAATGCCCGATAAACACAAAAAGAAGTGTCATTCCAATAAGAAGAAAATATGTCTTAAGACTCTCCATCTATTACTCCTTTATATATCACTCCATCTATAAACTCATTTGCAACATCTTCTATCTCATCATCACTCTGTATTAAGCAGAGTATTTTAGAGTCGAACATATACTCATCAGCTAGCTTTTGAAACGACCTTGCACTATCTAGCTCAGTTATGATGTATGTTGCATTTAGAGCACTTAGAAGGAGTGCGTCTTTTATATTATCTATTTTACAAGCGTATTTTACACTATTTTCACTACAATGTTTAGCAATTTCCAAAAAGTTTTCACCCTCTATCAACACAGTCTTATTAGCACTAATCTCTTTTATATCATCTATAGATCTAGCTTTAGCAAACTTCTTATATGGAACTGCGTTATGACCTATTATTATCAACTATCACCCCTTAAACACTCTTTTGAGCATACATATCCGCTAGTTGTAGCTATAGCTTCATCTCTATCTACATAAGTTCCACACTTTGAACACTCTATAAAGGTCGATTCTACACTCTTTGGACCCTCCTCTTTAGATAGCTTTCCTCTCTCTATCTTTTTATTTATGATATCTATTACTTTAAATATTACAAAAATTGCAACTATTAAAGCGATTATTTTCAAAACCATTTAAATCTCGCCTTATTCAAAATTATCTTTATAGAGCTCTTTTATCTCCAACACATCCTCTAATCTCTCAAAAAAAACATCAACTATTTTAGGTTCAAAATGTTCTCCTCTCTCCTCTTTAAAGAGATTTAGCACTCTATCTAACTCCCACGCTTTTTTGTAGCATCTATCACTTGAAAGAGCATCAAAAACATCAGCAAGGGCTGTTATCCTTCCAAAAATATGTATTTCCTCTCCCTTTATTCCTCTAGGATAACCTCTTCCATTCCACTTTTCATGATGCTCATACGCCACAACTGAAGCAGCTTTTAGTATTTTTCTGCTTGAGTGCTTTAACATATCATATCCTAGACTTGTATGTCTTTGCATATATGCAAACTCTTCATCAGTTAGCTTTCCAGGTTTTAGCAATATGGCATCAGGAATTGCGACTTTTCCTATATCATGCATAGGTGAAGCCATCTTTAGTAGTTCTACTTCAGAAGGAGGTAGTCCATAGCCTTTAGCTATCACTCTTGAGTACTCAGCAACTCTCTTAACATGGTTACCTGTCTCTTTAGAGCGACTCTCCCCTACTTCAGCCATAGTATAAATAATCTCTTTTTGAGTGTTCTCTATCTCTTGATAGAGCATAGCTGATTCTAGTGAGTTCCCTGCATAAGTGGCTTCTAGATCAAGCCTATTTAAGTCATCTTCACTAAAAATAGCAGCATCAGTCATCTTATTAATTGCTTGATATGCTCCTATTATCTTTCCTTCTGAGTTTTTAAAAGGTATTGCTATTATGTTATTTGTTTTATATCCTGTTTTTTTATCTACATCTTTGTTGAACCTATCATCACTATAAGCATCATTTATGATTAAAGGCTCTTTTGTAGATATAGCACTTCCAACTACTCCTGCACCTATTGGAATCTCTATGGCATCCATACCATGCGCTACTTTTGTCCAGAGCTTGTTTGAACTCTCATCTATAAGCCACACTGTGCATCTATCAGCTACGATTAGCTCCCGCCCAAGGTCTGCCATGAGGATGAGGATGGAGTCTAGCTTTTTCTCTTTAGATATAAGTGCGACATACTTGAAAATAAGCTCAAGCGTCTCTTCAGAACTTAGCTCTTTTTTGGCTTTTGGTACTTCAAAAGCTTCTCTTTCATAATCTTTATGATCAATCATTTTTTCCCCTTATATCGAGTCAAGATGGTAGCCATCTTCTAGAACCTTATAACCTAGTGGTAACTCTATAGTTTTTAACTCTTCAACTACCTCTTCAAAAAAAGATGGCTTTAGATGATATATATATAGATCTATCTCTCTTTTTAGCTTTCCTAGTTCACTCTTTAGTACTTTTGGAGTCATATGTTTTGAGTCATGGGCTAGTTTATCTAGTCGTGAAGGGAAGGATACATCTGTGATTAGTTTTTTTATCGTCTCATCATTGTTTATTGTATCCCATATCTTATCACTTGAGTAAGTATCAGAGGTGAAGTAAAAAGCTCTATCATCTTTTTTGACCACATAACCAAAGCACTCTACAGTATGATTTGAAGCTATAGGCTTTAGGCATACACCATCAACACATATTTCATCACCTTCAGATATCTCTATAAATTCTATTGCGCTCTCTTGTGACTTTATGAGTTTTATATTATTAAAATCAGGCCAAATATGCCAATTAAAAATATACTGCTTTATAGAATCAAGGGTATCTCTTCCACCATATACTCTCAAAGGATACTCCCGTCTTTCAAAAAAAACATCTATCAAAAAAGGAACATCAAGTATGTGGTCAAAGTGGGAGTGTGTCAGAAAAATATGATCTATCATATAAGCTCTACCACCCAAGAACCCAAGTATATTACCAGCATCTATAGCTATACTATCACCTACCAAAACAGTAGTAGTAGCCATATCTCTACTTTTACCACCATAAGCACCTGCAACTACAACATCTTTTTTCACTTCATCTCCGATCATAGTTCTTCCTAAAATATTCTTCTTAACTATACCATATCTGTCTTTATGCATACACTAAAGAGCATCTATCGCATACCCATCCCCCTTCTCTTTTAGTGTAAAAAGGCTTTCATGCTCTTTGGGTACATGGCTTAACTTCTTGTGTTCTTCAAGATTTATAATAAAACCAACTGCACAGGCACTTTTGTTCCCACCTAATATCTCTATCTTTGCTCCATACACCTTCTGTGCTATAGTGTCAAACTCTAGCTTTTTAATTTTCATATCTTCATTTAGGATATGAATTTTATCATCTAAATCTTTTAATTCTTTAATTACAGCATTGTAATCTTGCAGTCTTTTTATAAGAATTGATGAGGGTTTTGTATCTCTTTTTCTGGCCTCTTTTATAAACTCCTTAACACTCTGCATAGACTCTTTATTCTTTTTTATAAAGTCAAGAAGGTACTTTTTTCTATCTTCTAGCTTTTTTTGCTCTAAAGATGAAGTTTTCATCTCTTTTTCTATCTTTTCTTCTTTTTCTCTAAGACCGCCAAAAGCTGCTCCATCTATGATGAAACTACTTCCTTCACCCTTTAAAAAATCAACCACTATTGATTCTGTTGCATATACCTTTGTATGAGAGGAGCAGTTGTTTATTTTTATATTTGCCCCTCTTATCTCACCACCTAGAGCATTTATTATGATTACTTCTTCTGCTTCTACATAGCCACTCTCAAGTATATCTATTATGACCTTTTTCCCATAAGCATAGCCTTTGTGTCTTTTTATGCTTATTTTATCAGCTACTATTTTTGAGTTTTGATGTGTTTGGGAGTTGATGCTTACGACTTGTGCCTCCACATACGCGTTTGAACCTACACTTCCCTCAACTATGACCTCTTTACTTCTAACCTCCATATTTGGGGCTATAGAGTCCTCTCCATAGGCTCCACCTAAAACCTCTATTTTGCTTTTACTATCTTTTTTTGCCTTGATACTTCCGGTTTGCTTTAGATCTACACTCTCTATTTTTATATCTTCACTTACTCTGTAGGTATCACTATCTTGTTGTAAAAAACCAGACCTTAGGGCATAAAAAACTATCTCATCAGGATTGGATCTCTCTTGTAGAGTTTCATCTATTTTGAACTCAGGTCTTAGGACATTCTCTATCTCTTCTACATCTATATATCTACCCCTACAATCTCTCCCGGGCTTACCAAGCTTACCTTTTATGAACTTCAATACAGCCTCACCCTCTTCTATATGGCTAAAGACTTTTCTATCTCTGTGGTCAATCTTATCATTAGTCTCTTCAGAGCTCTGCTTCTGTTTATACAGTTCTACTACTTGAGGTCTAACAGACTCTTTAGGTGTAGCACATTCACAAACTACTATCCTCATATCTTGCTTCAAAGAACCAAAGCTCTTTACAGCTACTACAACACTATTAAGCTGAGAGTTTAACCTTTTATCACATAGGTTTACAAGTAGCCTTAGTTTTAGTTTTTTTTTGTCTATCTCCTCTTTTAACACCTCTTTTAGCTCTGATACCCTAGGAAGTTTAGAGTCTTTTTTTATGATGGCTTCTATTTTGGATAGAGATCTATTGGCACTAAGTTGCATATTTATATTGTATGATTTCTTTTTTATGGGCTTTAGGAGGAGTTTATACTGTTGTTTGACTTTTAGCTCTGGATTTGTAAGAAACTCTCTATCAAAAAACTTATCAAATTCATAAGGCTCAAGGAGATTAAAATCCTCATTCTCAGATAGCTGAATATATGTAGAAACATCTATTATGTCAAAATCTATATCATTAGGAGTGATACCATAAGCCTCTGCAGCATTTTTTATCTCTTTTGGTACATCCTCGCACACGACTTCAAACTTACTAAAATCGCCCATTATTTTTCTATTTTCTCACTTTTTACTCTATCTATACTGTTCAAAAACTCCTCTATCCTAAAATACTCTCTTTTCTCCTGTGACATAATATGAACCAGTATATCACCTAAATCAGCTACTATCCAATCCTCGCCCTCATCTATATGCAAAAACTCCTCACCATCGCTTTTTAACCTCTGCTTCAAGTCATCTAGTAGTGAGTGTGTGTGTCTTTTGCCAAGTGAACTAGCTATAATTACATGCTCTACAAAGTAGTCACTTTTCTCTAAGTCAAATGTAATAATATCTTCTGCTTTTTTGTTACTAAGCAGTGTTATAACTTTTCTAACTCTTCTTCTCAAATACTCTCCTTATAAATATCTATCTTTTACCTCTTTTTTAATCTCCAAAGGTACACTGTCTAGATATTCACCATCTCGTATCTTAGTGGATGAGACACTGTTTTGAATATCTAGCACCTTGTATCCTTTAGGAATATCTACTCTATCTCTTTTAGCCACTACAAACTCAACCTCATCTTTTAGTCTCTCATAGTTTTCCCATTTTTCTATATGAGTAAAGTTATCAGCACCAACAATAAGATATATTTTTTTTGGACTATACTTTTTTTTTATATACTCCACGCTTAGATGTGTAGGTGTTGGTCTACCTCTATCTATCTCAAAACTATCTATATCAACCCTTTTAAATCCAGAAAATATCTTTTTAACCCACCCAAGTCGCTCAAAAGGATGGGCGTTAAAGTTTTTTTTAAAAGGATTCAAAAAAGATGGAAAAATCACCAAGATATCTATATCAAGGCTATCTAGCGCCTCTTTTACAATCTCAATATGAGCATTATGTGGTGGGTCAAAACTTCCACCAAAAATAGCTACTTTCTGAATACTCAAAAAACACACCTTGATGAACTATGCACCTGAATAACCTCTTTTATAGACTCAACTACATACATAATATCATCTTCACTCATTCCTTGATGCAGAGGAATAGAAAGCTCACTTCTATAAAAATCCTCAGCACCTCTTAAAAAAAGTTCTTTGTTAGGTTTCTTATAGTAGCTAAACTGATATAGTGGCTTATAGTGAACCTGCACTCCTAAGCCTTTCTCTTGTAGTGCTTGAAATATCAGCTCTTTTGCACACCATAATGACCTATCTAGCAAAATAGGAAAAAGATGCCTTGAGCTTAAAACATCAGCAGGCAGGGCAAGTGTAGAAACAAGAGGGATAGTGGCTAGTTCTTGCTCATAGATTTTAGCAAGAGTGTTTCTTTTTTCTATAAACTTATCTAGCTTTGCTAACTGGCTTAACCCTAGGGCTGCACTCATCTCAGACATTCGAAAGTTAAACCCTATATCTTGGATGTCATAACTCCATAAGCTTTTTTTAACAACTCCATGGCTTCTTTGTAGCTTAAGTAATCTATCAATCTCAGCATCATCACACAAAGCCGCACCACCCTCACCTGTGGTAATAGGCTTTATCGCATGAAAACTAAAAACAGATATATCAGCACTATTGCCACTCTGAACCCCATGAAGTCTACTACCCAAGGCGTGAGAGGAGTCACTAATTGTTTTTAAGCCTAGAGCTTTTGCATAGTCATAAAAATCACTCTGCAAAGGTGTTCCTGCATAATCCACACCTACAGCAACTTTTGTTTTTGGTGATATTGACCTTTCTAAAATCTCCTTAGAGGTGTTTCCTGTATTGTACTCTACATCCAAAAAGCCAACTTCAGCACCAAACTTTGAAGCCATAGCAGCAGTTGCTACAAATGTTATAGCTGGTATTAGTACCTCATCTTCATGACCTATATCTAAAGCATAATATGAGCAGTATAGAGCTGAAGTAGCAGAGTTAAAAACTGTTGCGTATTTTCTGCCACACCTTTTAGCTAGCTCCTCCTCAAATTCCTCTAGTAAAGGACCCTGAGTGAGATAGCTAGACTCTAAGGCTGAGAGAACAGAATCAATATCATCTCTATCTATAAGCTGTGTAGAGTATGGAAGCAAGTCCCTATCGCTCCTTTTAATCAAGAAGCGTAGAGATTTTTTCTTTTAAGTAGTCAGTGTTCATTGAGTTTGCAAAGAGCTGGGTATTAAGCTGTAACTTACCCTTTTCAAGCTCATTGTAGTTTTGGGCTACATCATTTTTTTGCAATCCACTCTCTGAGGCTTTGAGATTTACTACTGTTGTTGCATTTGCGTTTGAGATAGATACCATCTCATTTACAGCTGAACCTATATCTGACCTCACACTATCTACATTTTTCATAAAATCAAGAATACTCTGCTGATCAGTAATATCAAGCCCTCTTGTACTTGGTGCATTTACAGAGGCTCTTACAGTAGAGTCGCCTGTACTAAACTCTAAATTACCCCCAAAGACATTCTTGCCATTATAAGTGGCGCTATTGACTGCTTGGTTCATCGATCTTTGAAGTGCGCCTGCTTCGCTCTGAAGCATAGCTTTTTGGTCACTGTTTAAAGAGTCATTATTCATTCTTACTGATAGGTCATTAAGTCTGCTAGCATCCTTGTTTAGATTACTTAAGGTACCATCAGCTATCTGCATCATACCTATGGCTTCATTTGTATTACTAATACCTTGAGATAGAGTCGAAGCCTGCATTCTTAGTGAATCAGCTATCATCATACTAGAACCATCAGTTGAGCTCAGAGCCCTTTCTGCCGCTATTCTCTCAAGAGATTTAGAAACTGAATTTTCACTTTTTTCGGCTTGTACTGATATATTTGCCGCATTTATACTAAAACTACCTATTGTCATCTTGGCCTCCTTTCCTTAATCAGCCTTTGATAAAAGTATAGCATAAACTGTTCCACATTTGGAAGTTTTACCCTCAATGACCTCACACTCTTGATAAAAATCTTTCCAAATAGCGCGTATCTATCCTATTATTTATATAATCGTCATTTTTCATCATCTCTTTATGAAAAGGGATGGTAGTTTTTATACCCTCTATACTTAGCTCATCTAGCGCTCTTTTCATTCTGTTTATAGCATCACTTCTATCTACTCCCCAAACTATCAGCTTCCCTATCATTGAGTCATAATATGGTGGCACAAAGTAGCCTCCATATATGTGAGAGTCAAAGCGTACATGCATTCCTCCTGGTACAAAAACCTTCGTTATCTCTCCAGCTGAAGGCATAAATTTTCTTGGGTCTTCTGCTGTTATTCTACACTCTATGGAGTGCCCACTAAACTTTATATCTTCTTGAGAAAAGAGCGTCTCACCTTCTGCTATTTTTACCATCCAATCAACTATATCTATACCTGTTATCATCTCTGAAACTGGGTGTTCTACTTGAAGCCTTGTGTTCATCTCCATAAAGTAGAAATTCTCATCTTTATCAACTAGATACTCAATAGTTCCAGCACCCTCATATCCTATATATTTAGCAGCTTCTAGCGTAGTTTTGTATAGCTTCTGTCTTGTCTCTTCGGATAAAAAGGTAGATAGTGACTCTTCTATGAGCTTCTGGTGGCGTCTTTGTAAAGAGCAATCTCTATCTCCTAAATGCACTACATTTCCATGCTTATCAGCTAATATTTGCACTTCAACATGCCTAGGAGAGTCTATAAACTTCTCAATATATATAGATCCATCACCAAAGGAGGCGATAGCTTCAGATTCAGCTGAGAGAAATGCTTTTTCAACACCCTTGTCATCTTCTACTATCCTCATCCCTTTTCCGCCACCACCACTTGAGGCTTTTAGGATAACAGGATAACCTATCTCTCCTGCTATTTTTTTGGCTTCATCTACACTATCTAGGGGTTTTGCAGTTCCTGGGACTACCGGAACTCCAGCTTTTATCATAGTCTCTTTGGCTTTTGACTTGTTTCCCATAAGGGCTATGGTTTTTGCATTTGGACCTATGAACTTTTTTCCATGATGTTCACACACCTCTACAAAGTGTGGATTTTCACTCAAAAACCCATACCCTGCAAATATAGCATCACACTCACTTAGCTCAGCTGCAGTTATTATAGCTGGTATATTTAGGTAGCTATCTTTTGCTTTTACTCCACCTATACAGACTTTTACATCAGCCATATTTAGGTATGAAGCATCTTTATCACCAACTGAATAGACAGCTACAGCCTCTTTTCCGCTCTCTTTTAAGCTCCTAATAGCCCTTAAGGCTATCTCACCTCTGTTTGCAATTAGTACTCTTTTTATAGACATTAGACTCTCTCTATCTCAAAAAGAGGCGTGTTAAATTCTATAGGTTGACCATCTTCTACCATTATAGCCACTATCTTGCAGTCAAACTCTGCTTCTATCTCATTCATAATCTTCATAGCTTCAATTATAGCTATAGGCTGACCTTTTTTTATCACATCACCCACTTGCAAAAAAGGTTGAGATGTTGGTGAGGGAGCTTGATAATATGTGCCTACCATAGGTGAAACTATCATTTCTCCCCGTTTTTTGGGCGCCTCTTGTTGTTCTGTAGTTGCTACTTCCTCTTTTATTTTTACCCTAGGAGAACTACTTACAACTAAATCTTTTTCAAGAGTCAAAGAGAAGCCTTCCTCCTCTAGCTTTAGCTTGCTTAGTTCACCACTATTAAAAATATCTACAATCTCATTTAGTTTAGCACTATCCATAAACCATCCTTAGAACTTAAAATAAATCTTGATTGAATATTAACAAAATATAACTTTAGGACATCCTTGATACAATTACAAAGCACAAAGAGTGCGTGAGCCTACTGCTGAAGATTCAAGCGTTGCGACAATTCCGCAACGAAGTGAGGACAAAACAGCGTTAGCATAGCCTTAAGGAACTTGTTTCTTAAGGCGTATCATTGAGTTCTGCAAGAACTCTATTAATAGAATGGAGATAAAATGGGATTAAAAGCTGATTGCTGGATAAAAGAGATGTCACTTAAGCATAATATGATTGAGCCTTTCTGTGATGACCAAGTCGGGAAGGGTGTGATTAGCTACGGGCTAAGCTCTTATGGGTATGATATAAGAGTTAGTGATGAGTTTAAGATATTTACAAACATAAATGCTACTGTCGTTGACCCAAAAAACTTTGATAGAGCAAATGTTGTGGATTTTAAAGGGGAGATTTGCATCATTCCACCAAACTCCTTTGCACTTGCAAGAACTGTTGAGTATATGAAAATTCCTAGAGATGTACTTGCTATATGTCTAGGAAAAAGCACCTATGCAAGATGTGGAATTATTGTCAATGTCACCCCTTTTGAGCCTGAGTTTGAGGGGCATATCACTATAGAGATAAGTAATACAACTCCACTTCCTGCTAAAATATATGCAAATGAAGGTATAGCTCAGGTGCTTTTCTTACAAGGTGATGAGGACTGTAAGATTAGCTATAAAGACAAAAAAGGCAAATATCAAAGACAAGAGGGAATAACCCTCCCTAGGATTCTCTCCTAGGATTTAGAAAAACTCAATATCATCCTCACCATCATCCTCTTGAGCTTTACCTTCTAGTAGATTCTCTATTTGAAGGACTGAACTTAGTAGAGAGCTATCTAGATAGTGAATATCTTGTGTATCTTTTGTAATAAAAAGAGTCTTCTGCCAAGTAGTAAGGTCTGAGATAAACCCATCCAAAAATCGTATCAATACTGCCATCTTGTCATCATCAACATTATAAGACTCAATATTAAGTAGCATTTTTTCCAGAGTAAAAATAGAGTGTGAGAGATGGGCAAACTCAAGTAGCTCCTCCATAACAAGAGCGTATGAGTGGAATATTTCAGCTATCGCATTTAGGAGTTTTGTGTTTTTGCTCCTCTCAAACTCAAAAAGTGTAGCATCAAGGTTATCACTTAACTCATCTAGCTCTTCAGCCCTTAGAGCAACATTTAGAGGAGTTTGTTCTAAAAACTCAGTAGCACTTACCTTTTCGGTGTGTGTTTTTCTGAGTATCTCTTTGTTCTCACTGCTTATACTCCCACTAGCTTCTACTACTTCAATCACCTCTTTTACTTTGTTTAGCATAAAAGAGAGTTTTCTATCTTCTAAGATGAACTTTCCATCAGGATAGTGCTTCACCAATATATTCCTAAGTGTAACCTCATCAACTATCTCTACACCTATAAGGGTGATAAACATATTTGTAGAACTCTCTTCTTTTGCGATGTTTATATATCTACCTTTTTCAAGTAGAAAAGCCGAAATAGCATAAACAATCCTAATACAATCACTCAAACTTGCGACCTTTTTGTCTCCATCTGCTAAAAAGTACTCCCAAGCTTCTGCAATGCCACTTTTATCATATATTCTGAACATTGTGTAGCGGTTAAAAACCTCTTTACTAAATAGATTTATTGCATTATCATCATAAGGTTCTTTATTCCTAAGGGCTGTTAGCTCAAGATAGTTTTTGACTCGCTTTTCAAAAACATTTGCATCAATTGGCTTTGTGATATAGTCTTCACACCCACTTCTTATCATCTCCTCTTTACTTGTCTCATCATCTAGGGCTGAAACTGCTATTATCATAATTTTTGGATGAAGCGCTCTTATCTGCTTTGTGGCCTCTATCCCATCCATTACAGGCATCATAATGTCCATAAAAATTATATCAATAAGCTCTTCTTGGGATATTTTTAGAGCCTCTTTACCATTTTTTGCACTTAGAACCTTTACATCATCAAACTCCTCTAGCAAAAGCTCCAATGTCATTCTGTTGTCGCTATTATCATCCACTATAAGTATTTTTCTCACTAAAAAATCTCCTTTTTTAACAAGTCAAAACAACTCCTTGGCGAAGTGCTCTTTTGACTAGTTGCTCTTTTTTAAATGCACCCTTGTGCCACCTAGTTTTTTACTAT
Source organism: uncultured Campylobacterales bacterium (assembly GCA_964484395.1). Classification (GTDB taxonomy): domain Bacteria; phylum Campylobacterota; class Campylobacteria; order Campylobacterales; family CAZAFM01; genus CAZAFM01. The sequence continues at coordinate 12,781 of CAZAFM010000028.1, forward strand.
CGCCTAGCTCAATCTCAAACTCCAAAAGGTCACTTAGTAGCTTTACAAGATATAGACCTACGCCTGTTCCTTTTTTGCTCTTGTTTAGGTAGCTGATACTATCTTGACCAAAAAGCTCAAAGACTTTGGATTTCTCCTGAATACCTTTTCCATTATCCTCTATTGTCAGATTATATGCTCCATTCTCTTCATAATCACTTATATAGACCCTTCCATTTCCATATTTTATGGCATTAGAAATGATATTATTAACTATCTGAGTAAACTTACCGTAATCTGTAAGCAATTTCTGTTCGTTTTTCAAATCAAGCTCCACAGATACCTCTTCAGCACTATCATCAAGCCTAAACTTACTAACAACATATTCAATAACCTCAGCTGGCAGAAAAGACTCTTTTTCAACACTCATTTTTTCTGAGCGTATTTTGGCAATATCAAGTATGTTGTTGACCATGGTGTATATATCAGATGAGTTTGCTTTTATGGATTTTAAAAGATACTCTATTTTATTACTATCTATTTTATCTAGTTTTGTAATGTTCTTTAATAGATACTCTGAAAAATTTGTTATTGCATTTAGCGGTGTCTTTAGCTCATGAGTAAAAAGAACCAAAAATGAGTCTTTTGCACTGTTTATCTCTTGTAGAATTCTTCTATCTTCCTCTGCTTTTCTAATCTTCTTCTCTTGAGATTCTCTCTCAAGTCTTAGCTTCTCAAGCTCTGTAACATCTTCACGAATTGCCATAAATTCTGAAATCTCCCCATCTTCATCAAGTATTGGAAAGATGTTTGACCTTGCTATGAACTCCTCTCCATTTTTTGCTCTGTTTTTGATAACTCCCTGCCATACTTTCTTCTCATTAATAGTAGTCCACAACTCTTTAAACACGGAATCATCCATATCTTTATGTCTTACAATATTATGCTTCTTACCGATAAGCTCATCCTCACTATAACCAGATATTTCGCAAAACTTATCATTTACAAATGTTATGTATCCATCCCTATCTGTTTTAGTTACAATAAAAAAGTTCAAAAGTGCACTATTGTGCTGGTTGGCTATGTAGAGGTTTTTCTCATTTTCGACATTTCTTATTGTTTTTTGAATAACCCTATCTATCTGCTTCCTCTGAAAAGGCTTTACAAGATAGCTCTCAACCCCAAGCTCTATAGCTTTTAGCAAAGAGGTACTCTCATCAAAAGCACTCATAATAACTATCTTAACATTCTCATCTACCTCTTTTATCTTCTCAGTTAACTCAAGCCCATCTAGTTTTGGCATATATAAGTCAGTAATAACAATATCAGGCCTCTTTTGTAAAAAAAGCTCATAAGCCTCTTCTCCATTAGTTGCTGAGATAACTCTAACATGCTTTGAAACATAAGTAGATGTAACCTTTAATATGGATTCATCATCATCACATATTAAAGCTACTATTTCGTCATTTTCGTATGCCATAATCAATTAACCTTTGTATTAATCAAGCTTTTTGTTTTTTGTGATACTATAGTGCCATAATATATTTTATATAAAGTTTGATACAATAGCACAAGAAGAAAATAAAAGCTAAAGGAGAGTTCTAGTGTCTAAGAATGTAATAATAGTAGATGACTCAAAGACAATCATAGCTACTGCCGAAATGGCACTTGACCCAATGGTTCAAGAAGGGATAATAAACTTCAAGGCATACACAAATCCAGATGAACTACTAAGTGACCTTCAGCAAGAGATTGTTGATTTTGACCTTTTGATAAGCGATATCAATATGCCTCAGATGAACGGGCTAGATCTATCAGCTGAGATAAAGAAAATAGAGAGGCTAAAGAAAAAGCCTATCTTAATCCTAACCACTGAAAGTAGCGCAGAGATGAAACAAAGAGGTAAAAGTATCGGCGTGACAGGTTGGATGGTTAAGCCTTTTGATGGAAACAAGCTTGCAAAATCAGTTAAGATGGTTCTTGGACTATAGATGAGTGCAGAGTCTATAAATAACGGGGAAAAGACAAGACTTTTGACCTTTTATCTCACTGATGAGCTCTATGCTATAGAGATTATCAACATAAAAGAGATTATCGCATACACAAAACCTACCAAAATCCCAAAAACTCCAGATTTTTTAGTAGGTGTGATAAATCTTAGAGGTAATATCATACCTGTAGCAGACTTAAGAGCTAGATTTATGATGCCAAAAAATGAAGATTCATCAAATGGTGCCATAGTCATCACAACCCTAAAGGGTGTAAATCTTGGATTTGTTGTTGATAATGTAGAGGAAGTTCTGCCAACTGAATCCTCTATGTACTCAGATACTCCGAAGTTCAACACATCAATAGACTCAGACTATATCAAAAGTATGGTAAGGTATGAAGAGAGTGTTATTATGCTACTAAACCTCGACTCTCTTTTTAGTGATAAAGACTTAGAAAACCTAGAAGGACTCTAATTATGTTTAATATAGATGGTGATGTTTTGATTCTTGATTTCTCTCTTGGCTATGAGGAGTGTGCAGAACTACAAGAGTTTTTGAAAGATAAGCTAAAATACCTCTCAAGAATAGAGTTTGAACAAGACAGCGGTGAAGATACTCCTTCCTCGGCTCTAGTAGCACTTCTACTATCTATCAAAAAAAGCTATGAAAACATAGAGATTCCCGCTTTGCAAGATGGATTTGAGAGCAACTTTTTTGGCAAAATCAAGATAGCAGGTTAAGCATGGATGTAAACAGACTAAAAGAGATATTTATTGAAGAAGCAAGCGAGATTATTGAGAAACTAGATATTGATATAGTAAACCTAGAAGAGCGCTCAGATGATAAAGACTTAATGAATGAGCTTTTTCGCGGGGTTCACACATTAAAGGGAAGTGCTAACTCTTTTGGCTTTACTAGACTTGGAAAGTTTGTCCACGCTTTTGAGGATGTACTGGATTTTTATAGAAACTCAGAGAGTAGCCCAGATAGTGAAAATATAGATACTTTTCTAGATGCTGTTGATATGATAAAGAGTATTTTTGAGATAGAAACAGGCTCTGAGGGAGATGAGCTACCACCTGATTATGATGAACTCATAGACAAACTACGCAATATGGTAGATGGTGTAAGCAGTGGAAATAGTGAGACCAAAGCTGAAACACCAAGTGAAGATTTGACTAGTGAGTTTGGAAATGTAGAGCTTGAAGAGAGTAGTGATGAAGAGGTGTTTTTAAAAACACTTAAAGATGGTGAGAGACTCTTTAAGGTTATTGTAACTGCTGATACTGATTTATACATAAGAGGTCAAGATCATAATATATTTATCAAGAACCTAGCTTCAGTCGGAAGAGTGCTTGAGAGCTTCTGGGAATATGAAGATGTGCCTAGCTTTGATGAGTTTGATAGTGAGAAGAACTACCTCAAGAAGATGACTCTCTACATAGCAACTCTAAATGATATAGATGATATTAAAGATGTTTTTGAGTTTATAGATGAAGAGGAGTGGAGTGTATCCCCTGTTGAGCCACCAAAAGAAAAAGAAGCAACAGAAGAGAAGCCAAAAGAGAACAACATACAAAAAGTCCAACAAGAGATAGAAAAAGAGAGTAAACCATCTCCAAAACAGGGTGAAACCCCAAAAGAGCAACATCATGAGGAGAAGAGGTCTTTTGTAAAGATAGACACAAAAAAACTTGATGAGCTTTTTGACTCAGTAGGTGAGCTAGTAATTGCCCAAAACTCACTTAGTGAAAATGATAAGGTGCAACTCATAGAGGATGAGGGAGTACAAAAAACCATCGAAACCCTATCCAAAATCACAAGACTAGTTCAAAACAGAGTGATGTCCCTAAGAATGGTGGCCATTAGAGATACATTTGAGAAGATGAAAAGAGTGATAAGAGACTCCTCTAGAAAAGTAAATAAAGAGGTCAAACTCCACATAAGTGGTGAGGACACTGAGATAGATAAAACAATGATAGATTCACTCTCTGACCCACTTATCCACCTACTAAGAAACTCAGTAGATCACGGTATAGAGCCAACAAAAGAAGAGAGAGAGCAAGCCGGAAAAGAGACTGAAGGAAACATCTATCTAAGAGCTTTTCACAAAGGTGGAAGTATTGTCATAGAAATAGAGGATGATGGTAGAGGTATAAACAAAGAAAAGGTCTATAATAAAGCACTAGAAAGAGGACTTATTAGTGAGCATGAAGAGTTAAGCGATCAGCAAATATATGGGCTTTTGATGCAAGCTGGCTTCTCTACTGCTGATCAAATAAGTGATATTTCTGGGCGAGGTGTTGGGCTTGATGTTGTAAAAACATCTATTGAAAACCTAAGAGGAAAAGTAGAAGTTGACTCAACTCCTGGTAAAGGAACTAAGTTTAGTATATTTCTACCTCTAACACTTGCTATTATTGATGGTATGCTAGTCAAATCAAGTGATGAGATATTTATCATACCTACTCTTTCTATAATAGAGTCTTTTAGACCTACTGAGGATATGATACACAAGGCTGAGGGCAAAGGTGAATTTGTCAAGCTAAGAGATGAGATACTACCGATAGTTAGACTAAACCACACACTAGAGTTAGATGATTCTAATCTAAACCCTTGGGATGCTACTTTAGTCTGTGCTGAAAACGAAAAAGGAAAGTTCGCACTACAAGTAGATGAGCTAGTAGGAAGACAACAAGTAGTCATCAAAACACTTGGTAAAATCTTAGCACATCTACAAGAAATCTCAGGAGGTGCTGTTATGGGTAATGGAGATATAGCACTTATCTTAAATATGGAAGGTATCTACTAGGTTGGAGGCCACTCTTACAAAGCAAGAGTTTAAGCTTTTTAAGGAGTTTGTCTATAATGAGGCTGGTATCAGCCTTGGTGACCACAAAATGCCACTTGTACAAGGAAGGCTTGCCAAGCGACTAAGAGAGCTGAATTTAAAGAGCTATAAAGAGTACTACAACTATCTTCAGCAAAATAGAGATACTGAACTTTTGACTTTTTTGAGCGCTATTAGCACTAATGTAACGCACTTTTTTAGAGAGCCATCACAATGGAAGTTTTTAGAGAGCAACTTTGATAGATTCTTTGGACGCAAGAAGAAGTTTCGGATATGGTCTGCAGCTTCTTCAAGTGGTGAAGAGCCATATACTATAGCTATTTTTTTACATGAGAATATTAAAAACATAGCACAATATGACATTAAAATACTTGCTACAGATATATCAAAAAAAGTTCTTGCTATGGCACAAGAGGGAGTTTATGAAGATAAGCAATTTGGAAACCTGCCAAACTACATAAAGCATAAATACTTTACAAAAGAGGTTAATAAATTAAAAAACAAAACCACATACAGAGTTAAGCCTTTTATCAAAGATATGATTATGTTTAGGATGTTTAATCTGGTCTATGGAGATTTTTCTATTTTCAAAAAAGATTTTGACATTATTTTTTGTAGAAATGTTATGATATATTTTGACAACGATACTAGAAATGCACTACTTGAGCGTTTTGAAAAGATACTAGACAGTGATGGACTGCTTTTCTTAGGACAGTCAGAGTCAACTCAAAGAAGAGATATTTTTTCACTTCTTGGCTCTTCTATATATAAAAAACCAACTTCAAGGATTTTTTAATGGTTGATTTAACAAAAATTGATGATGCAGAGATCATATACGAGATAACAAGGCGATTTGAGGAGAAGACTTGTTCTTTAAAAGAGATGGAGTTTATGACCAAAAAACTACTTGATATGAATGATCGAACAAGAAAAGCTGAAGCTGTAAAAAGTGAGTTTTTATCACTTATAAAAAATGAGTTCAACAACCCTCTTTCATCTCTGCTAAATATGGCAGAAAGCCTAGAGAAAGCAAGTCTTGATGATAAAAGCCAAACAGCCATAAGAATAATCAATAGTGAGCTCCTAAGGCTTGATTTTCACTTTAAAAATATATTTGCAGCTACTGATATAGAAGCAGGTGAGATAGCAAACTACTACTCAAATGTAAACTTCCAAAGCATCTTTGATGATGTGGTGAAGATGTTTAGATATGTCATAGAGGACAAAGGTCTAGAAGTTGTTTTTACTGAGGAGGGAGAGGGCAAAAAAATAGGTGATAGTAACAAAATCTTTATGATTATAATGAACCTAACATCAAATGCTATAGAGTACTCATCTGAGAACTCAAAAATAAATATCACTGTAAAAATAGAAGAGAATGGCTATTTTATCAAATCAGAAGATTTTGGTGAAGGTATAAAATCTGAAAACAAGAAAGAAGTATTCGAGAGATTCGCTAAGTTTGCCACTGGGGTTAGAACTCATATGGGGCTAGGACTTGGACTAAGTATTGTTAGGGGATTTAGTGAAGCTATGGGTGGAAGTGTGGATTTTGAGAGTGAAGGCGGATGGACTATATTTACAGTCTGGATACCAACTAATACGGAGGAGGCTTTGGTAGCTGATGATTCTGATGATGCCAACACCACTCTTTTTGATAGCTTTGATAGTGATGTAGAATTTTAGGACAGAGATATCAATGTATGAGAAAAAGTTTATCAATGTAGGCGAGATATATGTAGCTAAAAAACCGACAGAAATAGTCACTATTCTTGGCTCATGTGTTGCTGTCTGCTTATATGACACTACAAATAAAATAGGTGCTATGAATCACTATCTAGTTCCACTATGGAATGGAAATGGACTAGCAAGTCCAAAATATGGTGATGTCTCTGTGGAAAAGCTCGTAAAGCATATGTTTGACCAAGGTTGCAAACCATACAATATCATTGCAAAAATCTTTGGTGGCTCAAATATCAATATAAAAAGTGCAGAAGGTATGCTAATTGGCAAAAAAAATGTCATAATCGCTAAAGAAATCCTAGCTAAACATAAAATCAAAATACAAGCAGAAGATACAGGAGGTAATCGAGGAAGGAGAATTATGCTAGTGAGTGATACTGGCAAAATTATGCTAAAATATACTGGAAGTGCTTTAAAGGAGTAGGATTTGAGTATTAGAGTTTTGATAGTAGATGATAGTGCCACTGCTAGGGCTGTTCTAAAAGAGATGCTAAATAGTGCCCCTGGTATCGAGGTAGCAGGTGTTTGCCCTGATGCATATACTGCAAGGGATAAGATAGTTGAGCTAAAGCCTGATGTGGTATGCCTAGATGTAGAGATGCCACGGATGGATGGAGTGACATTTCTAAAGAAGCTTATGAGATATATGCCTACACCTGTTCTTATGGTATCCTCACTAACAAGAGAGGGTGCAAAAACAACACTAGATGCACTTGAAGCCGGAGCCATTGACTATGTAACAAAGCCACATTCAAACATATACGATGGTGCAGAAGAGATAAAAAAAGAGCTAATAGAAAAAGTCAAAATAGTAGCAAAAGCAAAAGTTCAACCAAAACTACCACCCACCTCAAAACCAACTCAAGCCTCATACCATAACACTGCACTTGCAGAAACTACAAAGAAAATAATAGCAATAGGAGCCTCAACTGGAGGAACAGAAGCTATAAAAGTAGTCCTATCAAAACTACCAGCAACCACTCCTGGAATAGTCATAGTTCAGCATATGCCACCAAGCTTCACGAAGGCTTTTGCAACTCGCTTAAACTCACTATGTGATATGGAGGTTAAAGAGGCTGAAAATGGAGAGTATATTGAAACTGGAAAAGTCCTCATAGCAAACGGCTCATACCACATGGTAGTCAGAAGAAGTGGTGCAAGATACTATGTAGAATTAGGTGGGGGTCAAAAAGTCTCAGGACACAAGCCAAGTGTGGATGTTCTTTTTAACTCTGTAGCTAAAAATGTAGGAGCTAATGCCTTAGGAGTGATACTTACTGGAATGGGAGCAGATGGTGCTAAAGGAATGCTTAATATGAAAAATGCGGGCTCAAAAACAATCGCTCAAGATGAAAGAACTTGTGTTGTTTTTGGTATGCCAAAAGTAGCAATAGACCTAGGAGGTGTTCAGAAAATATGCCCTCTAGATAGAATACCTCAAGAGATGCTTACAACTATAGAAACTATGAGATAATGCTCACTATCTCACGGATTTTTGAAGATAGAATAGAGGAGAAAAAATCCACTTTTATCTCAGCTCTTGTACCAATTAATGAGTTTGACACCCTCCTCTCAATGCTAAAAAAGCAACATCCAAAGGCTCGCCACTTCGTTACTGCATCAAGAGAGCTAAATGAGCTAGATCAGATAATAGAGAGCTTCAGTGATGATGGTGAACCAAAAGGAACTTCAGGTATGCCAACACTAAAAGTACTAGCTGGAAACAACCTCATAAACACAGGAATCATAACAATCAGATATTTTGGCGGAACCCTTCTTGGCACTGGTGGACTAGTCAGAGCCTATAGTGATGTAGCAAACAAAGTCATATCCACCGCAGAGCTAGAACCCTATATCAAGCTAAAAAAAAGCGTAATATCCATCCCATTCTCATTAAGCTCAAAAGCAGAATATCTAGCCTCAAACCACAATATAGCTATAATAGATAGAGAGTTTTATCAAGATGGCGTAAGGCTACACATAGAAGCCTCAGCTGAAAATATAGAGCTATTTAGCTCTTCACTAACTAGTAAGATGAGTATTTGGCTTCACTAGCTAAAAGTAGATAAAACTCCCTCTCTTCTTCACTTTTGGAAGAGGAGATTATGAGCAAATGATTTGTCCATGTTAATTGTGTCAGCAGTGCTGTCACTTTTTCATTTCTGCTATAAATCTCATAAAATTGTTTCATTCTCCATAGATTTCTAGCCGTAAAACCGCCCAAGTTTGGCTCTTGGGATTTTATATATTCAGCTAATTCTTTAACCACGCTTTTACCCCAGTTTTCTTTTGTGGTTTTGGTACTGATGTATTCTCCTATACTCCAATAAAGCTCTATAAGAGTGCTATTGACTTGGGCATAGGCTTTTTGTTTTGCACTATGGATAAGGGTTAAAATTTCATTAAATGTTGTAGTTTGTGGTTTCATATCTTTTTTACCTTCCTTTGCTAAAAAGTATCTCTAGTTTAAAACCGTTTAGATATTTTGCACTTATAACTT
>CAZAFM010000028.1:21944-23861 GCA_964484395.1 uncultured Campylobacterales bacterium
GCCCACTCCAAAAGCATATTTAATGCTCTTTTTGGAAATTTGCCCTCAACTACCCATCCATCTATATAAACTATAATCCTATACTCTCCATACTCTGCATGAAAATGCGGAGGATTGTGTTCTCTAAAATTTATATAGACTTTTATCCCATAAAAACTACTTATCTCTGGCATTATTTATCAACTCCCTATAATTTTAGTTTTGTTAGAAAGATATTTATTATCTAAAAGATTCTTTGACTGAATCCTTTGCCGTGTCCATTAAAAAATAAACAAATTTCTCAGTCAACCTGTAAAATATGGGAAAGAAAAATATCATCGAAAAAGGAATAGCAAAAGCTAGGTTATAATCGGTCATATCTGCCCAATAAATATTTACAATGATTGTTAGCAATATAGCACTCACAACTATCATAAAAAAAGTAAATTTTTCACCATTTAAATTATGTTTCATAATCAAGCATCCTCCACAATCTTTATCTCATCTTCTGTTAAATCATAGAGTTTATAGACCATTTGGTCTATCTCTTTGTCTGTCTCAGTGATTTGGCTTTGGAGTTCTAGGACTTCTTTTTTATCGTTTTCAAAAAGTGCAAGCCAGTTGTTTTTGAAGTTTCGCTCTGCTAGTTTGTCGGCAAATTTTATCTTTTTGGCTTTGGCATACTCTTTTGCAAATTCATCAAACTCTAACTGCTCAAAATTTTCAAGTTTTTTGGTGAGTTTTTCTAAGCCTAACTCATTGTGAAAGTTTTGTTTTGTTTCTTGGAGTTTTTTGTTTAGCTCTAGCATAATATCTGCTTTTTGGATAAATGGCTCTTGTTGTTCTAAATTCTCAGTGTCAGGAATCGGGATTTGCTCTAATTGATTAATTTTAATGTGTAGCCCACTCTGAAATGTATTTGTATACCAAAATTTTAATAATTTAGAATTCAGTAGTAACAAAATGAATTTAAAATCTATTTTTTCATCAATTTTATATAAAACATTTATTGTATCATTGACAAAATAATTATTATCATCAAATGTGGCATTAATATTTTTTGCTATTTCTTGAATTAAAATTTTTTCAGTTAAGAAACACTCGAGCTTTCTGACTCCTGCACCTTTTTTTTCCAACATTAATTTTGGTTTATACCAAATAAATTCAGTAGGGTTATTACTGTAATACCTTGAAATATCCCTACCTCTTAACATAGTATAACAGTCTTCATCAATCTTTTCAGGCAAGATAAATTTTTTGTCATTACTTGTTTTGATACCAAGTGAAAATTTAGCAATATCTTTTAGTTTAATAGTAAATATTTTAAATTTTATATTTTTATTTAACGATATAGTATAGTTATGTCTTTTTGTTACATCTTCAATAGATATGGAGTAATCCATTGGGACAAAATTATTGTTGACAAGATTTGTTAATTTTATTTCCCTGTGAGCCTTTGAATACTTAGAACTTAAAAATATCAACACTGGAACCACTGTAGCATCTTCAAAAACTGTATTTGGAAGCTTAACTAATTCTTGTAATTTTGTCTCATTTATTAAAAATTTTCTGAACTCACTAAAACTATCTGTCCCTAGCCAACTATTTGAAATTATAAATCCTAACAATCCATTTTTATTTAATATTTTCACACTTTTTTCCACGAAAAAGCTATACAGGTCACTTTTATTTTTTGACACTACAAAATTGTTTTTCAACCATTCTCTGTATACTTCATTAGTAATATTAGCGATATTTACATAAGGCGGATTCCCAATAACCACATCGAACCCACCATTGTCAAAAACTTCTTTAAACTCTTCTTCCCATACAAAAGCATCTTCAGCGACACTTTTATCATCTATGAGGCTATTTCCAGTCTTTATCTTATCCGCTAGCTTTGTTAGCTCCCTGCCTTTGTATGCTGTCCTTAGCCAC
>CAZAFM010000029.1:0-23800 GCA_964484395.1 uncultured Campylobacterales bacterium
ACCCTACTGCGTAATTCACCCAGTATGACACCCCACATAGATCCTTCGCATCCGCCCAGGGTGACACAAGGTTCACTCACGATGACACCCACACACCACACCCCTTAACCCTTAACGCTTCACCCTTAACGCTTAACGCTTAACCCTTCACACTACAAAACTCAATTATAATAATTATCCACCCCTTCTAAAACCGGTATGCAACTACTAAACTTAGGCAGCTCACATATTGCATGTACTCTCTTTTTTTGGGCTTCTTGTTGTTTTAGGTTGTCGTGGTATCGGTTATAAAACCCACAACCATATCCCTCTATCACTGCTCTAGTTCCTCCATAGTCTGTATAGTGTACATTGGTGATTTTCCCTTCTATATAGACATAACTACCTGCGAACTTCCATTTTTTCTCATCAGGGAACTTTATGAAGTCTCTAAAATAGACGATGGGCTTGCTTTTTAGAAGGACATATTTTTGTTGTTTTGATTGCTCTTCTATGACATCAAGCATCTTGAACTTTGTCTCAATACTAGAGTTATTCTCAGCTTTTAGATTGACAATAAAAAGCAAACAAAATATAATTAAGCTTATGGATTTCATAACAACATTATACATCAAGGATATATATGCGCTCCTCAAAAACCATTGCTTTTTTTCACATATTACTCATTATAGCGCCTCCAGTAGTTGCACTACTTGATATGACTGCAGATATGAGCTTCAAGCAGAGACTTGATACACTTCTTTTGTACTATCTGGTCATCGGTGTTGGTTTTCAAGGTGTCATGGCTGGATTTAAGCAGATAACTAAAGGCGAAGAGACAGCCGCTTATCTGAACTGGCCATACTCTCCTTTTGTAAAAGAGCTAGGATATATGAACCTCTCTTTTGGGGTTCTTGGTATATCATGTTATTTTATTACAGGAACATTCTGGGAGGCTGTTGGGATTGGGTATAGTATATTTTTGCTCCTTGCAGCCTATAATCACATAATGGACGCAGTAGAAAACCACAACTTCTCACTAGGTAATCTAGGACCTACTCTATGGTCGGATGTCTTGATACCCGGTGCTATTATTGGCTTGATAGTGCTTCGAAATACTTTTTAAGGATAAAATATGCCGTGTAATATAGGAAAAGTTGATATTTGGATAAGAGTTGTTCTTGGGCTTGTGCTGGTATTTGTAGCAGCCTACCTTCAAAGCATTGTAGTAGGGGCACTTGGGGTGATTGCCTTAGCTACTGGAATGACAAGGTTTTGCCCTCTGTATTTGCTATTCAAACTAAACACTGGATGCAAGGAGTAGATGCTTGGATAGGCTCATACTAGACTCACCAATAGATATGCATCTTCATCTAAGAGATGGAGATATGCTAAGTAGGGTTATAGCTTTTAGTGCGACAAACTTCAGTGCAGCAGTTGTGATGCCAAACATCTCACCACCTATAAAATCTGCTAAAGATATGTTAGAGTATAAAGATAGGATATTGCAATCTTGTAATAGGAGTGATTTTAGACCTCTTATGACTTTGTACTTACACAAAGATATATGTATAGAAGAGATAAAAGAAGCCCAAAATCACAACCTCCATGGTGTGAAGCTCTACCCCTTTGGAGTAACTACCAATTCAGAAGATGGGGCGAAGTCTATTTTTACTAGAAATAATGAAGAGGTTTTTGAGTATATGCAGAGTAGAAACATTCCACTTCTTATTCACGGTGAAAGTAGTGGATTTTGTCTTGATAGAGAGGGTGAGTTTTTGATGATTTTTGAAGAGATAGCCAAAAAATACCCTAAGCTAAAAGTAGTAGCAGAGCATATCACAACAGAGAAGGTAGCAAAAGCTATCAAGCATATACCAAACCTCTATGGAACCATTACTCTTCACCATCTGCTAATAACGCTAGATGATGTCATAGGTGGTAGTCTAAACCCTCACAACTTCTGCAAGCCAATTGCCAAAAGATATGAGGATAGAGATGCACTTTTAGAGCTTGCTTTGAGTGCTTATGAAAAAGTCTGCTTTGGAAGTGATTCAGCACCACATTTGAAAGAAAAAAAAGAGTGTGCTAACGGAGCTGCGGGGATATTTAGTGCTCCAGTTTTACTTCCTATGCTTGCAGAGCTTTTTGAGAAGCACTCTGCACTTTCATCTTTGCAGGCTTTTGTTAGTGATAATGCAAAAAACATCTTCAACCTCCAAGAGATTCCAAAAAAAGAGGTAGTGCTGGTAAGAAAAGAGTTTGTAATTCCGGATATATATTCAGATGTTGTGCCGTTTTTTGCTGGAGAGAGTATAGGATGGTCGTATGAGTAGGAGCTTTTTGTACTATGTTGATGGTGAGCTTTTTAAGCCTATAAAAGGCTGGGTAAAAACAAGTGCTCTATATGATGGTGACAAGAGCCATAAGGGGTATGAGAGATGTACTCTTTTTGAAATAACATCATATATCAATAGAGCACCAACACTTAAGCTTCTACTTGAAGATGGTTCTCTGTTTTCATTCATGCCACTTGATAGTTTTTTTACAAAAAAACCAAAAGAGGATACTACATATCTAGATATGAAAGAGCTAGCTTATAAAAACTGCCCTGATTATGAGTTTGTTTTATCATCCCCATCATATCTTCAAGGGAAGGTAAACTGCTACTTTAAAGATCGTGATATATGGATAGCGGGGAGATACATAGCTTCAATAGACTGGCATAGAGATAACCTCATAATGCACATTATCAAGCTAGAAAACGCTCAAATAGCTATCCTCCCAAGCCACAAAGTAAAGTTCAAAGATGGTAAAAAAGAGTTCAAACCATACAAAAAAATAACAAAAATCTGGGAAGTGTAGTTCCTAGCTAAGATAGATTTGGAGTTTAGCTTTTGGAGTTTAGCTTCCTTTTGTCTCTTATGTAGATACTCTTTTTTAGACCAAGCTTGTCATCAAAAAACTCATCCACATCAAAAAGCTTTGTAGCACTAACTAGCTCACTTAGCTTTTCATATCCATAGTTTCTAGCATCAAACTCTGGAGCTTGCTTGATGATATTACTTCCAACTGCCCCTAGATGAGCCCATCCACTCTCATCTGAGCTAGATTCAGTCGCACTTCTTAGGAGGTTTACTAGTCTTGTATCTCTTTTTAGCTCTTGTGTGTTCATTTTTGAGATTTTGTGTTCACTCTGCTCCTCTTGATATCGCAGAACCTCTGTATAGATAAACTTATCACACGCAACCACAAAGGGATTTGGAGTTTTTTTCTCACCAAAGCCATAAACAACCATACCACCCTCTCTAAGTCTAGCAGCTAGCTTTGTAAAGTCACTATCACTAGAAACTATACAAAAACCATCCAGCTTCCCTGTATAGAGCAAATCCATAGCATCTATGATAAGTGCACTATCAGTTGAGTTTTTACCACTTGTGTAGCTAAACTGTTGCATAGGCTGTATGGAGTGAGTTAGAAGCATATCTTTCCAGCCATTTAGTCTAGGGCTTGTCCAGTCACCATAAATTCTTTTTACGCTTGCAAGTCCGAGTTTGGCAATCTCTTGCATAAGTCCATCTATTATTGATGGCTGCGCATTATCTGCATCAATTAAAATCGCTAGGTTTTCACTTTTTTTAGACACATTAGCTCCTTATTTTTCCTCTTTTTCAAACTCTAAAGATGCTGAGTTAACACAGTGACGAGTGTTTTTATCCGTAAATCCCTCTCCTCTAAAAACATGCCCTAGATGAGCACCACACTTTGCACACACTATCTCAACCCTTCTTCCATCACTATCTGGTACTTCTTGTACTGCATCCTTGAACGCATCATCAAAGCTAGGCCACCCCGTCCCTGAGCTAAACTTAGCTTCACTCTCAAAAAGCTCTGCCCCACACCTTTTGCATCTATATGTTCCATCTTCATAAAAGTCATAGTACTCTCCACTAAAAGCCCTCTCAGTTCCCTTCTCCTCTATTACATACCTTTCAAATTCATTTAACTCTTTAAAATCCCCACTCATAAGCACTCCTACTATAAATATTATGTAAAAAGCAATCCTTATCATTCACCTCTCCTCTGAGTAAGAAAAAACCCAATAACCGCAAAAGAGCTAAAAGCCACTCCAAGTATAAACCCATATACATCAAAAAAATCTCTTCTCAAAAGAACAAAAAAGCTCACAATAAAAAAAGCGTAAGCAAAAACTCTATACAAAGAGAAGAAGATGGAGTTTCCAAGAAGTACCTTTTTGTACTTCATGCTTCCTTTTTTCTCAATCTCATCTAGGTCAAACTCATCTTTGTTGATACTCTTTGATTTTTGGTAGTAACCATAAAAAGAAGCTAGCATAATAAGAGCAGAGCCAAAGTAGCCTACTTGCGCATTGATAGAGCCTTTTACTCCAAAGAAAAACCACGCAAAAACAAGTGCAAGTAGGTCAAAGAGGGCAAAGACTACCATTGCTTTTTTAACTGTTTGGCTTATCATTTTTTTTGTTTGAGTATCGCGGGTCTTGTGCTAGCGTATCATACTCCTTGACCTGTTTTTTATATGCTTTGTAGATGTTCAAAAAAGCAGCTGCAACACCCCAAAAGACTCCAAGCCATAGAAGCCATATAGAGTCAAATATGCTCTTTAGCCAAAACCCAATCCCAACACCAATCAAAATAGCAACTACAACCGAAATCCCCAAAGAGAGGGAATCTGCAGCTCCAACTAGCTTTTTGTATTTTGGTTCATTACTACTAGAACTCATAGGCTTTTATCTCATCAAAGCTATCATAAGCTTTTTCTATGGTCTCATCTATTAGTTTGTTATCAGTCTTCATAGATATAAAGCCCGCCTCAAACTGACTACATGCAAAGTAGATACCTCTTTTTAGCATATGAGAGTGAAACTTTGCAAACATTTTAGTGTCTGAATTTAGAGCATCTTCAAAGCTTGTAACTTCATTTGCATTAAAGAAAAACCCAAACATTGAGCCTCTAACACAAGTTTGTATAGGTATATCATACTTCTTGCCAGCCTCTTTTATCCCATTAGTTAGCTTGAGCCCAAGCTCCTCTGCTTCACTATAAAACTCTGGCTTCTCTTTTAGCTTCTTCATAGTTGCTACTCCTGCACTCATAGCAACTGGATTTCCACTTAGAGTTCCTGCTTGATATATAGCTCCATTAGGTGAAAGAAGCTCCATAAGAGCACTACTTGCACCAAAAGCACCAACAGGCATACCACCACCAATAACTTTACCAAAACAAGCAATATCTGGCTCAACATCGTAGTATTTTAGAGAGCTTTTAAGTGACACTCTAAATCCACTCATTACTTCATCAAATATCAATAGTGCACCATTTTTATCACACAGCTCTCTTAGCTCTTTGATAAACTCTGCATTAGCAGGGACAAGCCCCATATTCCCAGCTATTGGCTCTATGATGACACAAGCTACATCAGAAGAGTTTTTGAAGCACTCTTTGACGCTCTGTATATCATTGTACTTTGCTAAAAGTGTATGCTTAGTAAAGTCTTCAGGAACGCCCGGAGAGCTAGGAGTGCCAAAGGTAGTTGCACCGCTTCCAGCTTTTACTAGAAGTGAGTCACTATGTCCATGGTAGCAACCTTCAAACTTTATAATATCATCCTTGTTTGTAGCCCCTCTTGCTAGCCTTATAGCACTCATAGTAGCTTCAGTCCCACTATTTACAAACCTTAGTTTTTCTACTCCATCATAGATGGATATGATCTCTTTTGCTAATCTTGACTCTTCAAGCGTCGGCGCTCCGAAGCTTAGACCATTCTTGATAGCATCCATCACAGCTTTTTCTATATCTTTGTCGCAGTGACCTAGTATGAGAGGTCCCCAGCTTTGGACATAGTCTATGTATGTGTTTCCATCCACATCATAGATATGTGCACCATCTCCCCTTCTAATAAAAGGTGGCGCACCTTCTACTGCTTTAAAAGCCCTAACAGGTGAGTCAACTCCTCCAGGAATAACCATTTTTGCTTCATTAAAAGCATCTATACTATTTCTATATCTTTCACTCATAAAATCCCCTATGTGAAATTGATTTCTAAATTGTAGTCTATTGTTGCAAAAATGAGGCTTTTGAAGTATGATAAATTATAAGCCTAAGAGGATTTGTGATGGAAACTTTCGTTTTGATTTTAGCATTTTTAATAGTCTTTGGTGGGATAGGGTATACAGTATTTGATACCCTAAAACACTTTAGTGACAAACCAATAACTAAAGGCTGAAAGTTGTTTTATTTTCTAATGCAAAAAGTGTCTTTTACCACTGAAGTATAGTGCTATACCATGCTCATTAGCAGCCTCTATTACTTCACCATCCCTCATACTACCACCTGGTTCTATAATCAAGCTTATACCCTCACTTGCAGCTACATCTATACTATCTCTAAAAGGAAAAAACGCTTCACTAGCTAGAGTAGCTCCTTCTAGGCTTATATCTTGATTACTAGCTTTTTTGAAGGCACAAGAAGCTGCATCAACCCTACTTGTCATACCCATACCAATAGCTAGTAAAACCCCATCTTTTACTACTGTTACGCAGTTTGATTTAGTAATAGCAGCTATTTTATAAGCTATCTCCAAATCCTCAAATTCACTATCTTTAGCAATAGTTTTACTAACACATTTTGATTTTTTTACCTCATCTACTTCTATCTCATCACTACTTTGGATAAGTATTCCGCCCTCTATATGTTTGAAATCAATTTCATCTTTTGGCATAAAAAGATGCTTGCAGTTTTGAGTAAAAAGCTTTAGGCGTTTTTTTGATTCAAATACCTTAAGTGCTTCATCACTAAAACTAGCTGCTACTATAACCTCTATGTAGATTTTGCTTATCTCTTTTGCTAGTTCTTCATCTACCTCACCATTTATTGCACACACACCTCCATAGGCTGAGAGGGGGTCGCAGATAAGTGCGTGTTGGAAGCTAGTTAGGAGATTATCCTTTATAGCAAAACCGCATGGGTTTGCATGCTTGATAATAGAGACTACTGGCTTATCTTTAAAACTAGTAGCTAACTTCAAAGCAGCATTTATGTCGTTGTAGTTGTTAAAACTTGGCTCGTTTTTGATAGGAATAAGTGAGTTTTTATAAAAATCTCCAAACTCATACAAACTTCCTTTTTGATGTGGATTCTCTCCATACCTTAAATCTCTTGCCTTTTTAGCCTCTACAAAAAAGCTCTCACCACTTCCTTCATTAAATCTCTCATTCATATAGTTGGCTATAAAAGCATCATAACTTGCAGTGTGGCTATATGCCTTTATCATCATATCTCTTCTAAAGTTGATATTTAGCTTGTCTGTTTTTAGTTTTTGTAAAAATAGCTCATAATCATCTGGATTTGTTAAGATTGTCACATCTCTAAAGTTCTTAGCACTTGCCCTAACCATAGCAGGACCACCAATGTCTATGTTTTCTATGATACTATCAAAGTCTTCTGTGTTCTTGACTGTCTCTTTGAAAGGGTAGAGGTTTATGGCTACTACTTCTATGTTTGGGATGTTGTGGGTTTTTGCATCTTCTCTGTCTTGCTTGTTATTTCTTCTGTAGAGTAGTCCTCCGTGTATGAGGGGGTGCAGGGTTTTTACCCTACCATCAAAAAGCTCAGGAAAGCCTGTTATATCACTAACCTTTATAACCTCTAATCCACTATCTTCTAGGAGTTTTGCAGTTCCTCCTGTTGATATGAGGGAGTAGTTATTATCAACTAAGCCCTTTGCAAATTCAACAATACCATTTTTATTACTTACACTAAGTAGAGCGTACTTTTTTGACATTTGTAACCTTCAGTTTTAAATACCCCTTCTTAGATATCCATATTAGTGGTAGTTTGTATTTATAAAACACAACATGCTTAAGTACATAAGCTATGAAGCCACTTAGCTTGATTTTAGAACCAATCTCAGCTGCTGCATATCTTCCACCTAAGGCTACTAGAACTCCAGGGTTTTTGAAATTATACTCAACTCCCTCTTTATTGTCGATTTGGGCACATATATTTGCTGAAGCTACTTGGGCACTGTGTACTGAGTTTTGTACATTTGCCGGAGTATACTCTCCATCTGGGTTTTTAAGCTCTGCTATATCACCACATATATAGATACTGTCATCTTTTGTAGCCTTACATCTGCTATCTACGACAAACTGACCTCTTTTGTTCTTCTCTAGGTCCTCTATTCTGTTTGAAAGATTAGCTGACTCTATACCACCAGCAAAAATCATAAAGTCATATCTAATTCTTGACTCATCACTTAGATATACAAACTCATCATCATTTTTTGACATAAGCTTGTTTGTTAGGATTTTTACCTTTAAGTCACTTAGGCGTCTGTGGGTTTTGTCTATCAAAAACTGGCTCATGCCCGGCAGAAGAGTAGGGGTTCCACTAATAAGATAGATATTCATATATTCACAAGCAAACTGCCCTTTTTTAAAAAACTTCTGCGAATAATACGCCATCTCTGCTGCTATCTCAACACCTGAGAGACCACCACCAACTACTACTATGTTTAGCTCTTCACACTTTCTAGCTTCATTATCTATCTTTTTAAAAAGTGCCTTTTCAAACTTCTGTTTAAAATTCAGTGCTTTGTGTAGCTTTTTTAGGTCATTACTAGCATCAAGTCCTTCTATTTGGTGTGGAAAAAATGTCCTAGCCCCAGCAGCAATTATGAGGTAGTCATAAGTAATGTCATCTTGCTCTTCTGTTTTTACTATCTTATTCTCTCTGTCTATACTTGTTACTCTTCTGTTTAAAAAGTCCACTCTTTTACTAAGCCCCAAGCTAAGTGTCACAAGGTCAATAGTTACATCAGCTATATCACTCTTCCCAGCTATAAGGTCATATACCTCAGGTTGTAGATTGTGGTATGAGTGCTTATCTATGAGACATATATCTATATCATCTCTTTTTGCAAGCTCTCTAGCAGCACTTATACCAGCATACCCTCCTCCTATTATTACTACTTTTTTCATTATATCTCCTACTTCTTAGCTATATGCGTTTTCAAGGGCATCTTTCTCTATATTTTCTACATCTGTCTTGATAGTATGAAGAGTGTTTGATAGTCGTAGTGATTCAAAAACTATATAACCAAACTTCTTATTAACTCTACCTCTTTTTATATAGCTTTTCAACCCATGAGTTTCAAACTTCTGCTCTACAAAGTACTCCTCAGCACTATCTACCAAAAAGGCTTTTCTGCTAC
The DNA here is from genome assembly GCA_964484395.1 of uncultured Campylobacterales bacterium. Classification (GTDB taxonomy): domain Bacteria; phylum Campylobacterota; class Campylobacteria; order Campylobacterales; family CAZAFM01; genus CAZAFM01. The sequence goes on from CAZAFM010000029.1 coordinate 9,233, forward strand.
TAATCTCACCATTTTTGATGGTTATCTCAGCTACTACAAACTGCTCTTTCTCCTCTAGTATAAAGTCCTTCGCACACTCAGCTATTAACTCTGCTATCTTTTTTTGAAACTTCATCACATACTCCTAGTTTTTTTCTAATAATACTGCTACTTATGAAATTTTTTGGTTACAATTAGGATTCTTCTCTACCCATCGCTCTAGTATAAGAAGAGCTGAGAGAGAGTCTAGCTTCCCATCTTTTTTATCTTTTAGCACTCCTTTTGTTAGCTCTTTTGCCTCAGAGGAGCTAAAGGACTCATCTACAAACTCTATATCTCCACTGAAGTTCAAAAGCTTACTAAAATGCTCTATCCTCCTTGTCATCTCATCCTCACTGCTTCCACCCTTTGGGATACCAAAGATTACTTTTGTAGCACGCTTCTCTTGTAGTAGCTCATCTAGCTCTTTTGCAGCTTGATTTCTGTTTTTGCGGATGATTGGTTTTAGGGGGAGTGTTATGTTTGAAGTGTGCATAGCTAGACCTACTCTTTTTAGCCCAAGATCTACACCTATAATACTCATAAGCTTACTACTCTTCCATTTTCTATACTGATTGCTCCTTCTAGCTCTAGCTCAAAGAGCCTCTCTTTGTAGATTTTGTATGCATCTTCTACTTTTAAGCCATCTAGCTCACTCTCTTTTTTCTCCACTTGAAGCTCTCCAAAGCGATTGACAAACTCATCTATATCCTCTATATAGGTTGCTTCACCTTTTTTTACTAGCTCTCTAGTCCCCTCACTCTCTTTTAGCCTATGTGGTAGTACAAAAATCTCTTTTCCCTGAGCCTTAGCGAGAGCCGCACTTACTAGGGAGCCACTTTTGAGGTCAGCTTGAGCTATTATAACTACTTCACCTAGTGCTGTTACTATTCTGTTTCTTTTTGTAAACTCATACTTTTTTGGGGTTGGGTTCTCTTCACTCTCACTTAGGGCTAGCGCGTTTTGGTATATTTTTTCTATAAGTTTTGCATTTGTCTTTGGATAGATGGAATCAAGCGAGTTAGCAAATATAGCTATGGTGTTTGGATATGCAGCTTCATGGGCTATAATATCTACTCCAAGAGCTCCTCCACTCACTACAGTTACTCCAGCAATTGATAGTTTATAGGAGAGCTCTTTTACTATGGTTTTGGTATATGGGTTTGGTGCTCTTGTACCAACAATACTCACCTTTTTTCTATCAAGTAGAGATATATCTCCTCTATAGTAAAGCTCTTTTGGTGGCTTATCTATCTCTTTTAGTGATTGAGGGAACTCTCTAGTTCGTCTTATCAACTTTCACCTTTGTGAACTACTATATAATCAACAAATTCACTATTCTTATACCCCTCACTACTTCCATTATCATCAATATCATCAAGAAGTGATATTTTTCCTGCATCACTCATAATTTTTCTAATTTCACTATCTTTACTAAATCTCTTAATATAGCGCTTCAGAGTTAAATCCCAGTTCACATCATCATCTTTTATGAAGTTGTTTATCTCATTTAGATATGCTATTTTCATTAAAGAGCCGATTTTCTCTCTCCAAAAATCAATCTCTTTTATCCCCTTTAATTCAAGTAGCACTCTTTTTGGTTCACCATTAAAGGCTTGAACCTTTGCTTGTTCAAACTGAGGCTCAAATCTAGCTTGAAGCTCTTTGAACTGCGGTAGCCCTTTTAGTGATTCGTTCTTCTCCACAAGCTTAAACGCAAGGTCATTATTTCCTTTTTCAACAGCTTCTATAAATGCTGCTTTGCTTTTTATGGAGTTTATCCTCTCAGCGATTGACTTTTTATACATTGGAAAAATCATAATTTTTTTAGCTAACTCTTCAGCTTCTTCAAACTGCTGAGCTTTTTCTAATTCACCAAACTGATCTAAGAGTTTCTGACCAAAGTTTGATACTTTTTCGTATAAATCAGTCTCTTTTAGAAAGAAAAACTTCTCTGTTAGAGCAAAATACTCTTTAAACTTCTGTTTTTTGATATACTCATCTGCTTGGATAAAGACATTAGTGTTTTTAAGAAGCTGGAAGATGAGGTCTTTTTTACAAGTGTTTTCAAAAGGTTTAAAAACCATCTCGACTTTTTTGCGATTTAGTGTAGGATCCTCTTCAAGAAGTTTCTTGGCAGTAGCAAAGGCTTTTGCCCAGTGTCTTTCTAGCTCATCATAAGCAGAAGTTTTCATAAGGAATTTGTTAAGTGAGACCATCTCGTATGCTTTAGCATACTCTTTAGCATTAATAGCATCCATAAACTGCTTTACAGGACCTTTTTGCATCAAGTAGAAATCAAAATCTTTTTTCTTTTTTGGGTCAAATAAGAATGGGTCAACAACCTCTATCGCTTCTTCAGTTTTGTTATCATTTAGTAGTTTAATAGCTTTTTGCAAGTACTCATCCCAGTGCTCATCAAAAGCCTTTGTAGCTGGATGTATGGTTAAAAAAACATTCTCTTCTATAATCTTTCTAGCCTCTTTAAAGTCAAGCTTATCTATTGCCTCTTTTAAGTCATCTTCACCATTATTGTAGTCAACTACTAAAAAAGTTCCCTCTGTAAACCCCATCATTATGGTTGTTTTGAAGTTAGATAGAGCACTAAAGCCCATATAATCAAACTTCAAATCAAGCATCTTTGCATTGTCTTCTAGTCGTATAAGATAAAAAATATTACCCCTAGTTCCCACAAGCGCATACTGTTCACACTCTGTTATACATACAGTACTAGGCCATTTTGCAAAATGACTCTCATTACTTATGGTGCTTTTTTTGATAAGGTCATAAATAATACTTCTTCCATTTCTGCTTACTAAATAGAGTTTCGTGTCATTATCAAAAAAGGATGCTCTCTCCACCACATCATGTTGCTTAAAGACATCTTTTACCTTGTTTTGTAGTGTAGAGTAGATAACGGTAAACTTATCATAACTACTTGCAACTACAAATTCACCACTACTAGAGAAGGTTATATTAGATATGTATTCACCTCTAGGAGGTAGTGAAAAAAGTAGCTTCGTTCTTTTTACATCAAAAACAAAAACTTTTCCATCAGTGCCACCAGTAGCTAACAAAGATCCATCCTTTGAAAAAGCACTACTCTCTACATCCCCATCATGCCAAGTGTTGACCATTAGTTTCTCTATTTTTGGAGATATTTTTATTAGTACGGATTTTTCAGTACCTAGTAAAGGTAGGGAGATTAGGGCGTTTTTGGATATGGAGAAATTATTAGCATGCTTATGTGGAGGCTCAAAAGTTTTTAAAAGCTTGGTCTGTCCACTTAGAGATATATCCGGAAGTTTGAATTTATAGAGCTTATATGAAGAGTCTAAAACTATGCAACCATTTGTAGTTGCCTTTATACCCAGTATGCCATCTTGAAGACTTACTTTTTTTAAGATTTTTATCATAGATCTTCCCATTTCCTCGCTTATATTTCAAGGTAGTTTTGTTTTATTAGCTTAATTATAGACAAAATCATATAATTTGTCCAAATAGACTACATCAATCCCTTCTAATATATCTTTTGAGTCTCTAATTGTTTCAAGTGTAATACGGCTTGGATGCCCGATAGCAAGGGCGTAGCCATTTTTTTTAGCTTTTTTTACAGCTTCTTTTAGCTGACCTCTTATGTAGTTACTCTCAGCCTTATTATCTATAAAAACATCTCTTGAAAGAAGTTTTAGAGATAGGCTAGCACTAACCTCTTTTGCCTTAGAATTTGCAGTAGTTCTACTATCTACAAAAGCAAAACCCATACCATCTAGTGTTTTGATGAGTTTGTACATAGAGTTGTAGTCTGCGGTAAACTTACTTCCTGTATGGTTGTTTATGTACTTTGAGTTTGGAAAATCATTCCGTATTTTTTTTATAATGGACTCAATTTTTTTATCACTATCACCCACTTTTAGTGTCTCTTTTTCTTCATTTGCGTAGTTGATAGCCTCTAGTGGAAGGTGTATCATATAAAAAGGAAGTCTTTTTGCCAATCTAGGAGTATCAGGATGGATTGAACTTCTTGGCATAAGAGATGGGGTTATCTCTAAATCTATTGATTTTATCCTCTCTATTTGATGAGAAAAAGCAACATCATCTATTACTATAGCTAGTTTTGGCTTTTGGTCTTTGTCTAAGACTTTTTTAAGTGGTTCGTAAGCTTTTTTTGTCTCTTCATATCTCTCTTTAGAGTCTTTGAAATCTTTTATTTCACTGTTTGTTAGGTCAGTAGCCTCTGCTTTTTCTTCATCTTCTTTATCTAGGATGCTTTTTTTCTTTTCATAGATTTTATTACTTGTAAGAATCTCTTGAAGTTTTTTTATATTTTCATCTTCTATCTCATCTACTTTTTTGATTGTGTTTTGCTGCTCTTTTGGGGGTGCTTGTGCTAATTTTTTTTCTGGATTTTCTAAAAAAAGATATAGAGTAGTAGCAATAAGTATTAGAACTATTGGAAGTGATATGAGAAGTGGTTTTTGAAGCTTAGAAAAAAAAGACAACCTCTTTTTTGATGAGGTCCCTTTTTTTGTCTTTTTGCTTTTTTTTCTACTTTTTGGCATTTTTTCCTAGAACTATCTCTACCTCTAGTACATCTAGATTACTATCTTTTTCTGTTTTAATATCTAGTTTTTCGACATCTGTGTATTTTTTTATAACCTCTAGAAGCTCAGCTTTGAGGTCTTCTAGATATGGAAGCGCATTACTGCTTCGCTCATGGGCTATCATCATAGTTAGCCTATCTTTTGCTATATTTCCACTTCTTTTTTTATCACCAAAAATTTTATCTAAAAAACTCATTTGAATATCTTTTTAAACTTACTGAAAAATCCAGCTGACTTTAGTTCGGGAAAGGCTATATCTTCACCTAGGAGTCTTTTAGATATTCTACCATAAGCACCACCTGAATCTGATTTGTCATCATAGATGATTGGCTCACCTATGTTTGTTGAAGTGACAACCTTATCATCTTCAGGGACTATTCCTATAAGTGGAAGACCTAGTATTTTTAGTACATCCTCAATTGCTAACATATCCCCTCTCTCTACTAACTCTGGCTTAATTCGGTTGATAATTATGTGTTTATCTACCTCGCCTCCATCTTTTGCTTTTTGACTTTTAGCATCTATAATACCTATAACTCTATCAGCATCTCTTACTGCTGAGACTTCAGGTGTAGTTATGATAAGTGCACGATCAGCTAAAAATATAGAGTGCTCAAATCCACCCTCAATTCCAGCAGGAGAGTCAAGAAGTATGAAGTCAAACTGCTCTTTTAGAGTGTCTATTAGCTCTTTAACTTTTTGAGTGTCTAGGACATTTTTATCTTTTGTCTGTGAAGCAGGCAGGAAGTAGAGTGTTTTTGTTTTTTTGTCATTTATCAAAGCTTGAGAGAGGTTACATCTCCCCTCCATTACATCTACTACATCATATACTATTCTTTTTTCAAGTCCTAGTATCATATCTAAGTTTCTTAGACCTATATCAAAGTCAATTGCTACGACTCTTTTTCCTTCTCTAGCAAGTCCTACTGCTATATTTGCTGTAGTTGTTGACTTGCCAACACCTCCTTTTCCAGAGGTTATAGTTATGACTTCTCCCACTAATCTTCCTTAGTTTTTATCTTGATTTACAAGCTTATTTGCGCCAATCCAAGGCATCATACCTCTTAGCTTTCTACCAACTTTTTCTATTCTGCTATTGCCAATATTTCTTCTCTCAGCATGCATTCTAGCATATCCTGCTCTTCTTTCAAGGATGAAGTCTTTTGCAAACTTACCATCTTGAATATCTTTTAGCACCTCTTTCATAGCCTTTTTAGACTCTTCTGTGATGATTTTTGGTCCTGTTACCATATCACCATACTCAGCTGTGTTACTAACTGAGTATCTCATATCTTCTATCCCACCTTGATACATTAGGTCAACTATAAGCTTTAGCTCATGCAGACACTCAAAATAAGCCATCTCTTCAGGATATCCAGCCTCTACTAGTGTCTCAAACCCAGCTTGAACAAGAGCGGTAGTTCCACCACAAAGAACTGCTTGCTCACCAAAAAGGTCAGTCTCAGTCTCATCTTTGAAGCTTGTTTCTATAATACCACTTCTACCACCACCTATGGCTTTTGCATAGCTAAGTGCTATATCTTTTGCATTTCCACTTGCATCTTGGTCAATCGCTACAAGACAAGGAACACCACCATCTTTTAGGTACTCTCCTCTTACAGTGTGACCAGGACCCTTTGGAGCTACCATAACGACATCTACAAATTTTGGTGCAATAACTTGCCCATAATGAACATTAAATCCATGTCCAAAAGCTAGTATATCACCATCTTTTAGGTATGGTTTGATATCACTTGCATATACATCTGCTTGAAGCTCATCTGGAATTAGTATCATAATAAAATCTGATTGCTTAACAGCCTCATCAACTTCTAGGACTTTAAAGCCTTTGTCTTCTGCTTTTTTCCACGAGTTTCCGCCTTTGTATAATCCTACAACTACATCTGCACCACTATCTCTTAGGTTTTCAGCATGAGCGTGTCCTTGCGAACCAAAGCCAATAATAGCTATTTTTCTTGATTTGATAACATCACTACAGTCTTTATCATAATAAACAGTCATTCCCATAAAATTTCCTTTAGTAAATATTTGTGTAAATGTAACAAAACTATTCTCAAAGATTAGTTAAGATATGATATCTAGACTTTCATAAATGAATAATTATTGAAACGCATATTGAGGAGTTTTTATTGAGTAGTGATAATATTAAAAAAAGTGCAAGATTTTTAGGAATTAGTAAAGAGATGGATAGGGAGCTTAATCTTGTATATGGTGAGATGCTTGGACTTATAGATGAAAAAGCACCACATATCAAGGATCAGTTTTTAGAGTTAAGAGAGAATTTTATACAAGAAATACCAGTTGATAGTGTAGATATATCAGATATACTAGATAAGCTAGAATCAGATGAGATTGCTGAGCTTATACGCTTTTTTACTATATATATGATGCTCTTAAATGTCATAGAGGAGAGATATGAAAGTAAAAAAGAGCCATTTAGCTTAGAAAGTGCCATAGAGGAGCTAAAAAAAGAGGGATTTGAGAAGAGTGATATTTTTGAAGTATTAAAAGAGATAGAGTACTATCCTGTTTTTACAGCTCACCCTACAGAATCAAGAAGAAGAACATTTCTTGAAGCTCATATGGGAATAAGTGCTAATCTTGAAAAGATATTTCCTTTTGGAAATGAGCAGGAGCAGACAAATCTAAGATATAGGCTTCTTCTATTATGGATGACCTCACTTACTAGAAGTGAAAAAATAGAGGTACTATTTGAGCTAGATAACCTAATGTACATAGTTCAAAACTCTGTCCTAGATTCAGTAGTGCAGATAAATCAGAAGGTTGAAGAGATTATAGGACAGAGAATAGAAAAATCTCCATTTAGGCTTGGTAGTTGGATAGGTGGTGATAGGGATGGAAATCCGTATGTAACAAATGATGTGATGACAAAGGTTATGAAACATCAACACAAAACCATCATCGAGCACTACATAACTATGGTAGATGATCTTATAAGAGAGCTTTCTATAAGTACAGAGTTAATAGACCTTCCAAAAGAGTTAGTAGAATCTATAGAAAAAGAGATAGAGTTTTTAGATGAGCAGAGTGATAGACTCTACAAAAAAGAGCCATTTCGTGCAAAGCTCTCTCTAATACGCCAAAAGCTAAAAAACAGAATACTCTCAGTAAATACAAACAACTATCTAGAGTTCGTCTATACTCATCCAAAAGAGCTAATATCTGATCTTGATGTAATGATTGAGGCACTCCCATCTCTGGCTGCAAAAAACATCAAAGGATTAAGATCACTTGTAATGACAACTGGGTTTCATCTATTCCAGCTTGATTTTAGAGAGCATAAAGACGCCATAAACAGTGCAATTGCTGAGATATTTTCATTATTAGGATATTGCGATAGTGACTATTTGGAGCTACCAACTGCAAGACAAGAGGAGATACTAACTAAGGCTATTGAGAAGCCAAAAATAGAGCTTTCAACACTAGTTGGTGAGATAACAGAAGAGAGTGCAAATGTAGTTGAGGCGTTTTTGAAAATAGATTGGGCAAAAGAGAAGATAGGAGAGGATATTATAGACTCTTTTATACTCTCTATGACCAAAAAGGGGACTGATTTACTAGCGGTTCTATGGTTTGCAAAGCAGGCAAATCTATGGCATAAAAATAAGTTTACAAAAATATCAATAACTCCACTTTTTGAAACTATTGAGGACTTAAGAGACGCTCCTAAAATCATAAGATACCTAGCCAAAAACCCACACTATAGGGCATATCTAGAAGATAGAAATTACATACAAGAGGTTATGATAGGCTACTCTGATTCTGGTAAGGATGGAGGTATTTTTACAAGTAACTTTGGGCTAAATAGAGCTATAAACAATCTTATGGACCTCCAAAAAGAGATGGGCTTGAAGTTTCTACTTTTCCACGGAAGAGGCGGAAGTGTTAGCCGAGGTGGAGGTCCTATGAGAAATGCTGTTATGGCTTCACCTGCTCATAGTGTTAATGGGTTTTTAAAAACCACCGAACAAGGTGAGGTTATAAGTAGTAAGTTTTTAAACCCAAAAATGGCAAAAAACAACCTTACAGATACACTAGGAGTAGTGCTAAAAAAATCAGTATATGATAGATATAATATTAGAATCGATTGTGGTAAAAAAGACAGTTTTGTAGAGCTTATGCAAAGAATAAGTGATGCATCTCATACTAGCTATAGAGGACTTGTGTATGAGACTAAGGGCTTTATAGACTACTTTAAGCAAGCAACACCTGTTTTTTTTATATCACATCTAAATATAGGCTCAAGACCATCAAAGCGAAAGTCAACTGATAGGATAGAGGATTTACGGGCTATTCCTTGGGTTTTTTCATGGATGCAAAACAGAAGCATAATTCCTGCATGGTATGGTGTAGGAAGTGGAATACAAAAAATAGTTGATGATGGTGATAAAGAGAGGTTAAAAGAGTGTTATGGTGAATGTCCATTTTTTAGAACAACTATAGATAATGTTGCCATGACTCTGCTAAAAACAGATATGGGTATATCTAAACTTTATGGTAATTTTGTTGAGGATGATAAGCTAAGAGATAGTGTGTGGAGTATGGTAGAGGCGGAGTTTTATAGTACAGTAGAGCATATACTATATATAAGAGAGGAGACTCAACTTCTAGGGAATGATAACTCTCTAAGAGAGTATATTTTGCTAAGAAAACCATACCTAACTGCACTAAATATGATGCAAATAGAGCTTATCAAAAAGTATAAAACCGCAAAATATGACAGACAAAAAGATAAACTCATAGACCAAATATCCTCAACTATCATAGGAATAGCTCAAGGAATTAGAAATACTGGGTGATTGATTTTAGTTTTACCTAAAAAAGAATATAATTTGACTAACTTGTAAATTGGAGTGTTTAATGAATGAAGCCATACTTAAAAAAATAAAGTCCCTACCACCAATGCCAGAGACTGTTACAAAAATACAAGCAATATGCAACAATGCAAACTCTAGTATTTCAGACCTTATAAAGATAGTCGAAAAGGACCCCTCACTAGTGGCAAACCTACTAAAAGCTGCTAATTCTCCACTATATGGCTTTAGTAGAGAGATAAAAAATGTATCTCAAGCAGTCTCACTCTTTGGGATGGCTACAGTTAAGGGTTTTGCAATTGCAAGTGCTGTTAGGAGTAGTTTTAAGATGGACTTAACTCCTTATGGACTTGCAACTAGCGATTTTATAAGGCTCTCAGAAGAGCAAAACGCATTAACCATAAACTGGTACAAGAAAAAAGATAGAGATAAGCTAGAGATATTAGCACCAGCTTCATTTTTATTAGAGATAGGTATGGTTGTGTGTGCTGATTTTATAAAAAAAGAGGGAAAAGAGAAAGAGTTTTTAAAAGCTATTAAAAGTGATGACCCAAGAACAGAGGTAGAGAGAGAGTTTATGGGTAGCTCAAGTGAGGTAGTTGCTTCTAAAATCTTTGAACATTGGAACTTTGAAACACTTATGGTTGAGTCTATAAGGTATTTAGAGAATCCAGAAGAGGCTCAAGAAGAGGCTCAAGAGTATGCTATGGTTCTAAGAGTTGTAAAAGAAGCAGCAAATACAAAAGAGAGATTCACTGAAGACTCATTGGAGAGTGCTTATAGATATATAGCCAAATATGGACTAGATAAAAGTGCTTTTGAAGATGCTCTAAAAAGTGGGGATTATGCTTGAGCGAGCTTCTTAAGAAGCTTCATGAAGAAGGAGTAGACAAAAACTCTCTTGAAGAAGATGAGACTATACTCCTTGAAAAACTCTCATCCCTAAACCTACTTTCTAAAAACAAAAATCTCTTTAAGTTAAAAGATGGATACGCTCTAGGTAGAGTGGATATAAACAGAAGTAACTTAGGCTTTTTAATCACTCCTCTAAGTAAGCAAGACTTATTAATTGATAGAAGCGGACTAAATGGTGCCCTCAAAAAAGATATAGTTGTTGCTAAAATAGATAAAAAAAGAAAAAGAGGAAGACTCTGTTGCATAGTTCTATCAGTTCTAGTGCGAGATAGATCAACTCTAGTATGTAGGGTAGAAAAACAAAATGGCTCTGTAACAATATATGATATAAAAAGTGAAAACAGAGTTCTAGTAGATGCTTCTAAAAAATCCCTAAAAGCACTGCCTGAAGGCACAATACTAAAAGTAAATCTAGAGAGTGCGGAGATAACTGAGGTTCTAGGTCATATAGATTCACCATTAGTTGATGAAAAAATATCACTTGCCTTGTATAATAAAACTGAGACATTTCCAAAAGAGTGCGAAATGCAAGCAGAAGCCTACGGAAAAGAGGTTTATGCATCCTTGTATCCTGATAGAGAGGATTTGCGAGGGCTGAATTTCTACACTATAGACCCAAAAACAGCAAAAGATCATGATGATGCCCTCTGTTATGATGAGAAAAGTAGCATACTTTATGTAGCAATTGCTGATGTGAGTAGCTATGTAACACCTCTTAGCGCACTTGATAAAGAGGCTTTAAAAAGAGGCTTTAGTATATACCTGCCACACAAATCCATCCCTATGCTTCCACGAGCTCTAAGTGAAAATATCTGCTCTTTAAAAGAGGGGGAAGATCGCTTGGCGTATGTTTGCAAGCTTCATATAGATAGGCGAAATAAGATTGTCAAATCTCATGAGTTCTTTGAAGCAGTTATTAATGTAAAAAGAGGATTTACCTACAACTATGTGGATGAGATACTTGAAGATAGAGAAAAACTAAGAATACACGGTACAAATCTAAAAAAGCTCTACAAACTCACAAGTGCTTTTAGGGGTGAGAGGATGAAGAGTGGATTTGAGTTTTTAAACCACGATACAAGATTGGTTTTAGATGAAAATCAAGAGCTCTTAAAAGTAGAAATAGAGGAGGAAACACCTTCTCACAAACTAGTAGAAGAGTGTATGCTACTAGCTAATATAGCAGCTTCTAGCCACTTTGACTATGGAGTTTTTAGGGTGCATGAAAAACCAGATGCTTCAAAGATAGAAGATTTGCTAGGAGAGTTAGCAAATATAGGGATAAACCCAAGAATAAGTAGTGATATAAACAAGATGATAGTAGAAGTGCAAGCAGAAGCGGAGAAGTTAGGACTTAGAGAAGATGTTGATATGATGATTATCAAAGCTCAAAAACAGGCTAGATATGATGCTTATAATATTGGACATTTTGGACTAGGGTTTGATAGTTATTCGCATTTTACTTCACCTATTAGGCGCTACTCTGATCTTTTACTACATAGACTGCTAAAAGCTATACTCAAAAAAAATCAAAAAGATAAACGATTCGCTCTAAAAAATATAGAGACCATAAATGAGTCCATAAGTACACTTGAAAGAGAATCAGCAAAAGTAGAGTATGACTATATGGATAGAAAGTTTGCTAGATGGGCAAAGCAAAATCTAGGGCAAAATCTCAAAGTCACTGTAACAAATGTAGAGTATCCCGCAATAGCAACTGTAAAGGAGGGTATAGTTGGAGCTAGGGTTTTTATCAATGATAGAATGGATTTTTATCTTTTTGATAGGCTTGTTGTAAAAATCACTGAAGTTGATCTTTTTAGAGCTAAAATCTATGTAAGAGTAGAAGAGATAGATGTATCAGAGTGAGTTTTTATCAGCCCTAAAGGCTGAGCAGAGGTTTAAGAGCCTCTTTTTTTATGGTGAGTGTGAGTATAGGATGGATACTTTAGCAAGGAAGTTTTTTGACTCAGTGGGAGCTACTGAGATAGAGAAGCTCTACTTTGATGAATACTCTTTTAAAGAGCTAAAAGCCACCCTATCTCAACCATCTCTTTTCTCACCTACAAATGCTGTTTTGATAAAGAGTGACAAAAAGTTTAAGGACAAAGAGCTAAAAGAGGCAGTGGAAATCTGTTTTGAGGCTGAGGCTTCGTATGCGGTTTTTATCTACCAAAAATCCCCAAATAAAAATGATAGAGAGTATTATAAAAATGCTGCTTCTTTATCTAAAGTTTTTAATAAAGCTAAAAATTCAGCAAGTATAAGGCTTTTTAAGACAACTGAGAGGGATGCTTATGAAGCTATGAGTGAGGTAGTAGATAGTGCAGATGTAGAGTTTGATAAATCAAAACTCTTAAATATTTTTAACTACCAAAACCAAGATTTGGCTCTAAGTGTTGCGGAGTTAAAAAAGATGCTACTACATAGTTTTGGAGAGGGGGGAGTGATTCAAGAGTACAGTATGGGTGTAGTAAACCTAGATGAACTTGTGAGCTCTGTGATAGAAAAAAAAGATATGGAGAATCTACTGTATAATCTCCAAAGAGTTTTAGAGGAGGGCTATACGCCCATAGAGATAGTTATAGCACTACAATCAAAAATAAGAGAGCTATTTAACTTCTACGCATATATTAGAAGTACGGGCAAACTAGATAAGCTAGAGATACTAGGAAATCCAAAATATCCAGATGCCTTAGCTAACAAAAGTGCTGATTTGGCTATGAGATTAGGAGGAGAGAGTATCTATAGGATATTAGATATTCTTCTAGAGTGCTCACTTGATATTAAAGAGAATAGAGGTGATGCTTACTCTCTTTTGGTCTCAACTTTAATGAAAATAAAAGCTTTAGTTCGATAAAATCCCTCCCTTAAAAGTTCCTAAAAGAGGAACTTATCCTTGCTCTACCGCCAATGGCTAGGGCTAAATACCAAAAGGAGATTTATGGTTCATTATGAGATAATGGTTATTTTTAAGCCTACTCTTTCAGAAGAAGAGTTTAAGGCGCAAATTGAGAATGTGCACTCTTTACTAGAGAAAAATGGTGCAGAGATAGCTCACAAAAAAGAGTATGGTGTTAAAAACCTAGGTTATGAAATTCAAAAAAACAAAAGAGGATTTTTCTACAATCTGCTTCTAAAAGCCCCAGCATCTTCTGTAAAAGAGATAGAGAGAGTTCTAGGGCTAACTGAAGAGGTGTTAAAATTTATGACTGTTAAGTTTGATAGTAAAAAAGAGCTTCAAGCATGGAGTAATGGCGTAAAAGGTGGAAGCACTTCAATTATGGTAGCAAGCCAGAGAAAAAGAGAGAGAAAAGCATATATTCCAAGAGAAAATAGAGATAGTAGAGAAAAAAGAGATTATAGAGATAACAAAGAGAGCACAGCTTCAACAGAAGAAGCTGCACCAGTAGCTAAGGAAGCGAAGGATTCTTAATGTTTAACAAGGTGATACTAGTAGGTAACCTCACTCGTGATGTGGAGCTAAGATACACTCCTGGAGGACTAGCTATCTCAAAGTTAGGACTTGCGACAAATAGAAGATATAAAAATCAACAAGGTGAGCAAAAAGAGGAAGTTTGCTTTGTTGATATCAACATATTTGGTAGGACTGCTGAAGTTGCAAACCAGTATCTAAAGAAGGGGTCAAAGGTTCTTATTGAAGGTCGTTTGGTTCTAGAGCAGTGGACAGACCAAAGCGGGCAAAAAAGAAGTAGGCATACTGTAACTGCTGAGAGTATGCAGATGATGGATAGTAAAGGAAGTAGTGGCGGTAGCTACAACAAAGATTCATATAGTGATGATTATGGTTATGATAGTAACTCATACAGCCCACCTAAAAATGATGATTTTGGAGCACCAGCCTCTTCTAAGCCATCAGCTCCTAACAAAAAGAGTGATGACTTCAATATAGAGGATGACGATATCCCATTTTAAAATATAAAGATTCATTCATGAGCTTTGCTTATGAGGCAGTCTTTAGAGAGCACCAAAGGTGCGAGAGCCTACTGCTGAAGATCCGAGCGAAGCGACAATTTCGCAACGAAGTGAGGACAAAACCAGCGTTAGCGTAGCCTCATGAGCTTTGCTTATGAGGCGTATCAATATAAATATGAGGTAATCTTTAGAGAGCACCAAAGGTGCGAGGGCGCTCCGCCGAGGAGAACTCAGCGTTA
>CAZAFM010000030.1:0-13237 GCA_964484395.1 uncultured Campylobacterales bacterium
TCCATCTCTCCATACTCTTCTACCATCTCCCATACTCTATCAAGTACACGAATACCAGCTTCAGGCTCTGCCATCTCGCGACCTTTAAGGACTACTTTGAACTTAACATATTTTCCATCTTGTAAAAACTCAATAGCATGTTTAATTTTGTAGTTAATGTCATTTTGGGCGATTTTAACGGATAGTTTTATCTCTTTTATCTCTATCTGCTTCTGTTTTTTCTTCGCTTCTTTTTGTTTTTTCTCAAGTTGGTATTTATACTTCCCATAGTCCATTACTTTGCAAACTGGAGGCTTTGCATCAGGGGCTATTAGCACTAGGTCTAAACCCTCTTTATTGGCGATACTCTGTGCTTCCCCTACCTCTATTATGCCATACTGCGTACCCTCATCACCTATACATCTAACAGGTGATACTCTTATGTCTTCATTTAGTAGTGCACTATCTTTTTTATTCAAATGTTACCCTCACTCAGTTTCTCCTTTATTAGTTTTACAAAATCATATCTGCTTAAAGTATCTCTCTTTTTGTCGCGTCTATCTCTAAAAGATACCTTAGACTCCTCTACCTCGCTACCACCTATAATAGCAATCATAGGAACCTTGCTAGTTTCAGCATTTCTTATGCGCTTGTTTAGTGACTCGTTTTTGTAGTCTATCTCAACATCTACACCATAAGCAAATAGCTCTTTTTTTAAAGACTCTGCATACTCATAGTGAGCTTCAGCTATAGGCACTACAACAACTTGTCTTGGCGCAAGGAAAAAAGGCATCTCCCCAGCAAAATGTTCTATAAGAACCGCTATAAACCTCTCAAAAGAGCCAAGAACTGCTCTGTGAATCATTACAGGTCTTACTCTGTGGTTGTTCTCATCCACATACTCAAGGTTAAAGCGCTCAGGAAGATTGAAATCAAGCTGAACGGTGGAGCACTGCCATTTCCTACCTATACAATCAGTGATTTTTACATCAATCTTTGGTCCATAAAACGCACCACCACCTTCATCTATGCCATACTCAATACCTTTTTGATCAAGTGCTTCTTTTAAGGCCTCAGTAGCACTATCCCATAGCTCCACTTCTCCTATGGCTTTTTCAGGACGAGTTGATATTTCTATCTCATAGGAAAAGCCGAATTTTTGCATAATCTGTTCTATAAAGTCAAGTATTTCACCAATAACTTGCTTTATTTGAGCTCTTGTGCAGAAAATATGCGCATCATCTTGAGTAAACTCACGAACTCTCAATAGCCCATGAAGTACTCCGCTTTTCTCATGTCTATGTACTACCCCATACTCAAAAAATCTTAAAGGTAGCTCTCTATAACTTCTAACATCACTCTCATATACTTTTATGTGACCTAAGCAGTTCATAGGTTTGATACCATACTCATTGTCATCTATCTCTGTAAAGTACATATTTTCTTTGTAGTTTTGATAGTGTCCGCTTATCTTCCATAGGTCTGATTTTATAAGCTCAGGAGCTCTTATTATCTGATATCCTGCTTCTCTGTGAAGTTTGCTTAGATAATCCTCTAGCTTGGCTCTTAGTTTAGCCCCATTTGGAAGCCATATAGGAAGTCCTCCACCTATTTGTTCATCAAAAGTAAAAAGTTTCAGTTCACTTCCTAGCTTTCTGTGGTCTCTCTTTTTTGCTTCTTCTAGCATTTTTAGGTGCTCTTTTAGGGCATCTTTGGTAGCAAATGCAATACCATATACTCTTTGGAGCATCTCATTTTTCTCATCACCACCTAGATAGGCTCCAGCTAGTTTTGTAAGTTTGAAGTGTTTTAGATATTTTAGATTTGGCAGGTGTGGACCTCTGCATAGGTCTTCAAACTCACCTTGCTTGTATATAGATACTTCTTCATCAGGTATTTTTTTAAGTACCTCTTGTTTTAGTTCATCACTACTAAAGTGCTTTTTTGCTTCATCTTTTGATATGGTGTATTTTTCTATTGGATAGGCTTTTTTAGCAATCTCACGCATCTTCTCTTCTATACCGTTTAAGTCAGCTTCACCTAGTTTTGTCTCTGTCTTGAAGTCATAATAAAACCCCTCATCAACAACAGGTCCTACAAAAAACTTAGCCTCAGGATGAAGCTCCTTTATGGCTTGAGCCATCAGGTGGGCGCACGAATGCCTTATAATCTCTAGTGACTCTTTTGAGTTATCAAATACTATCTCTTGAGCGTTTTGGCTACCATCACAGCTTTGAGTATCGCAAATATTTCTATCTTTTATATATCCTATAATGTCCAAAAAGAATAATCCTTATATTATTATTGTTTTAAAGCGTATTGACATAGTGGTGGCCACGAGAAGACTTGAACTTCCGACCCCTGCCATGTCAAGGCAGTGCTCTACCACTGAGCTACGCGACCTAAAAGCCCATATTGGCTTTAAAAAATGCTTGAAATTTTATCTAAAAGAAGATTTATTTTGACTTAAAGTGGTGGAGCATAGCGGGATCGAACCGCTGACCTCTTCGCTGCCAGCGAAGCGCTCTCCCAGCTGAGCTAATGCCCCTAAATAAAAATGGGGCAGTATTATAGCTCCAAAAAACTTAAAAAAAGTGTATTAAAGAGATTAAAGCAAAGTTTGAATAAAATAAGGGCTTTTTTATTCAATATATATTTTGGAGAGTACATTGAAACATTTTTTAACACTCAAAGATTATACTAAAGAGCAGATAAGTGAGATGCTAAGCTATGCTAGAAGTATCAAGGCTGAGAGTAAAAGGGGTGAGTTTGTCCCATATCTTGAAGGCAATATATTGGCTATGATATTTGAAAAAAGCAGTACAAGAACTAGAGTGTCCTTTGAGGTTGGTATGTACCAGCTAGGTGGGACTGCTATGTTTCTATCTGGTAGAGATATACAGCTTGGGCGTGGGGAGCCTATGAAGGATACTGCTAGAGTCCTTTCACGAATGGTTGACATGGTTATGATACGCACTAGCTCACAAGAGCGAATAGAGGAGTTTGCAAGCCATTCATTGGTTCCTGTGATAAACGGGCTTACAGATGAGTACCATCCCGTGCAGGTTATGGCGGATTTTATGACAATGATAGAGTATGGAAAAAATGAAAATCCAGTAGTTGCATTTGTAGGTGATGGAAATAATATGGCAAACAGCTGGATGATGCTAGCTTCAAAGCTGGGATTTGAACTAAGGATTGCCACTCCTAAAGGCTATGAGCCTTGTAAAAGTATCATAGAGGATGCAAAGTCTTTTATGAGTGATAGTGAGGGCAAGATAGTGCTTACAAATGACCCAGAAGAGGCTTGTGCAGGAGCTGATGTGGTTACGACTGATGTATGGGCATCTATGGGGCAAGAGGGTGAGTATGAGAGAAGGTTAAAAGATTTTGAAGGTTTTATAGTTGATAGTAGATTAATGAATTTAGCAAAAAAAGATGCTATATTTATGCACTGTCTTCCAGCGCACCGTGGAGAAGAGGTTACTGAAGATGTGCTTGAAGGAGAGCAGAGTGTTGTTTTTGAAGAGGCTGAGAACAGACTTCATGTACAAAAAGGCATAATGGTTTGGCTTCAAAAAAACCAGACAAAAAATACACTATAACTTACAAAGGGTAGTTTTGGGCGAAATAAAAAAAAGTGAACTAGATAAAATATCCAAAATCATGGGAGTTGATACTTCCAATAAGACTGTCATTAAAATCAAAAATACAGATGATGAAAACAAAAAAATCTTAGAGTTAGTAGAGGGAAGCTGGGAAGATAAGCAACCTTGGTTTGTCATAGATGATAGTAGTGGAGAGCATTATGCTATGATGCCAGCTAGATCAATGGCTGGTATATTTGCAAAGTATAGAGGTAGTAGTGAAGAGAACTTCAAACTAAACCTAGAAAAGGCTATACTACAAAATATGCCAATAGACTTTGAAGATGTATGGGTTGTAGCTCTAAAAGAGATACAAAGACTAGTAGATGATGAGGGAGAGCAGCTAACCAACAAAGATATGCTAGAAGTAGTGAAGTCTATAAAGAAAAAATACCCAAATCTCTTTTTTAACCTCCATGACTTGCTTGCTGCTAAACAAGGCGGTTTTTAGATGATAGATTTTGAAAAATTCTCAAAGTACTCACGACCTGGTCCTAGGTATACAAGCTATCCGACTGCTGTGGAGTTTAGCGAGGGCTTTGGTGTAAATGAGTATGAGCGGAAGCTAGAAAACCTACCAAAAGATAGTGAGCTTTCACTATATGTTCATCTACCCTTTTGCAAAAGTGCATGCTACTTTTGTGGGTGCAATGTAGTTTATACCTCAAAAGATGATAAAAAATCAGAGTACACAATCTATCTAAAAAAAGAGCTAGAGATATTATCAAAGCATCTTGATACATCTCTTAAGGTAACTCAGTTTCACTTTGGTGGTGGAACTCCTACTTTTTACTCACCAAGTGAGCTAGATGAGATTATGATAATGGTAAAAAGCTACTTTCCAAACTTTGCAACTAATGCTGAGATAGGTATAGAGGTTGATCCAAGATACTTTGACAAAGAGTATATGAGTGTACTCAAAAAGCATGGGTTTAATCGTATAAGCTTCGGAATACAAGACTTTGAAACAAAAGTACAAGAAGCAGTAAACCGCGTCCAAGACTTCCAGAGTGTCAAAGAGGCTTTTGCACTCTCAAGAGAAGCGGGAATAGAGAGCATAAATGTAGATTTAATCTATGGACTTCCATTTCAAAGCAGAGATAGCTTCATAGATACTATCAAAAAAGTAGTAGACCTAGACCCAGATAGGCTAGCAGTCTTTAACTACGCTCATGTCCCATGGATGAAAAAAACCATGAGAAAGATAGATGAGACAACCTTGCCAGAGCCAAAAGAGAAGCTAAAAATCCTAAAAGACACCATTAGCTACTTGCAAAAAAGCGGATATGAGATGATAGGGATGGATCATTTCGCTAAACCAGATGATGGACTGTGCCGCGCTCAAAAAGAGGGCAGACTTCATCGAAACTTCCAAGGCTATACAACAAGTGGTGGAGTGGTGATGGTTGGCATTGGGCTAACTAGCATAGGTGAGGGCAAAGACTACTATGTCCAAAACTACAAAGACTTAGAGAGCTATAAAAAAGCGATAGATAGTAGCAGGCTGCCAGCTTTTAGAGGGATAGAGCTAAGTAGTGATGATATACTTAGAAAAGCTATCATCATAGAGATGATGAGCAACTTCCGCCTTGTCTACAAAGATATAGAAGATGAGTTTGGTATAGAGTTTAAAAGCTACTTCAGTAAAGAGCTTGAGGGGTTAAAAGAGTTTGAAGAGGCTGGGCTTTTGAGTATGAGTGAAGAAAAGATAGAGATAAATGATACAGGCTCAATGCTTATACGAAACATCGTCATGCCTTTTGATGCGTACCTAAAAAAGCTCCCTGAAGAAAAAAGACGCTTTAGTAAGACTATATGATGTTTGACTACAAATCTATAAGTGATGACTGTATAAAGTGTGGAAAGTGCACCCCAGTATGTACCATACATCAGATAAACCCAGATGAGACTACAAGTCCTAGAGGCTTTATCGACCTACTAGGTGCATATCAAGATGGCAATCTCCCACTTGATAAAAACGCCAAAAATATATTTGAATCCTGCTTTTTGTGTACTAACTGCGTAGATGTCTGTCCCAACTCATTGCAGACTGATATGGTTATAGAGCAAGTTAGAGCTGATATTGCCAAAACTCATGGGTTAGCATGGTTTAAAAGACTGGCTTTTTGGGTGCTTCGTCATAGGAAGCTTACAGACATTCTAGCTAAGATAGGCTACTACTTTGTCCCTTGTGGGTTTAAAAAAGAGAGTGGAGGGATGCTATCTCGCTTCTCACTTCCTTTTGTACATAAAAACAGGATGCTCCCATCTCTAGCTAAGAGCAGCTTTTTAAATAGCTACCCAGAGGAGATAAAAGCAGGTGGTAAAAAAAGAGTTGCCATATTCATAGGGTGTCTAGCAAACTATAGCTACACGGAGATAGGAGATGCGCTTGTAAGCATACTAAAAGAGCTTGATATAGATGTACTAATTCCTAAAAAGCAACTCTGCTGTGGCGCTCCTGCTTACTTTACAGGGGACTTTGCAAGTGTGGAGTATATGACTGATAGGAATCTTGACTACTTTGAGAGTTTCATAGATTGTGTAGATGCTGTACTTGTGCCTGAAGCTACTTGTAGTGCGATGATCAAGCAAGACTGGGCGCACTTCTATTATAACAAGCCAGAGCAAAAAAAGCGCGCTGAGACAATCGCTAAAAAGGTCTATCTAGCCACTGAGTGGCTATATAAAGAGGGTGGACTATATGAGCTTCTAAAGCAAAAAGGTCTAAAGCAAGATAGTAGTGTCACATATCATGACCCATGCCACGCTAGAAAGGTTCAAGGGGTTTTCAAAGAGCCAAGAGCCCTGCTAGGTACTGGATATGATATGATAGAGATGAGTGATCCAAATCGATGCTGTGGGTTTGGTGGTGTGACTATACAGACTGAGAAGTTTCACCTAGCTAAGCTTGCAGGAGAGCCAAAAGCCAAGATGATAGATGACACACATGCGGAGTGTGTAGCAGCAGAGTGTAGTGCGTGTAGAATCCAGCTAAGTGAAGCGCTAAATAGCTATGGCTCAAAGGTGGAGTTCAAACATCCTCTAGAGCTTATCGCTAAGATGCTTTAGTACATAAATCCAAAAAGCCATAGAGGGATTTTATCATCAACTCCTATCTCTATATCATCAGCAACCACATAGCTATCCTTTATGCCTTTTAACTGCTTGAAGTTTTTGTCTCTTCCGCCTATCTCAAATACATACTTTTCATCTAAGATAAAGTCCCCGCTTTTTGGATAGTTTATCTTGTGAGAGTATGCTACTGAAGAGGCAAAAAAAGTCTCTCTTAGTGTTCCCTTTTTTGGATTTTCACAAAAAATAGAGAAAAGATTGGTATTATCTAAATATAGTTTCTCTGGTTTTGATATGATACTAACTCCACTTGACTTTGCGCCAAGCACCCTTATGAGTCCTGAGGCTTGAAGGATACCTATGTATTTGTATAGAGTTCTTTGGTTTAACCCTACTGCACCGCAGAGCTTTGAGATATTTATATCATAAGGCTCACTTTGGCAAAGCATTATCATCATTTTTTTAAGTGAGTTTATCTTGTCGTGGTCTATACTATAAATCATAGGAAGGTCAGTCTCTAAAATCTGCATGGAGGCGCTTAGTAGTTTTTGGATGTAGCTACTTTTTGAGGTTTTGTAAAAAGGGTATGCTCCTTTTGCTAGATACTTTTCAAAGTGTGCAAGTGGTTTTGTTTTTGATAGTATATCTGTAGCAAGTAGCGTGTGGTTTTTTAGTATACTATCCAAAGGGATGGGCTCAAAGCTTTTTTGCATCTCAAACTCTAAAAACTCTCTAAAAGATAGTACTGGTAACCTATGTATGATAGCTCTTCTACTTAGGTCTGCTTTTGCATTATCGATAGCAACTGCACTTGAGCCTGTAAAGACAACACTTAGAGAGAAAAAACTATCAAAGATAAGCTTTAAGTCTATCTCGAAGTTTTTGATTTTGTGGATTTCATCTATGATGAGAACTTCGCCACCTTTTTTCTGAAACTCATCAGCTATAGCAAAAAGTCCAAGCTCAACTACAAGTGGGTGGTCAGCCATGATGTATAGGGTGCTTTTATCTTTGTATATAGTGTGAAGGTACTGAAGGAGTAGGGTTGTTTTGCCGACACCTCTTGAGCCTAGGACTCCTATGAGTCTCTCATCAAAGTCTATCTTATCAAACAGAAACCTTCTGTACTCTGGGGTTTTTTGAGATAGTATTTGGCTTGAGAGTTGTTGTAGTTGTTGTATCATTGTGCTCCAGTACAGATTTTATAAATTTTATTTGTATTGTACTACAAAAAAACTTGATCTTAAATAGTTTTGCAATATCAATCTAAAAAATCGTCTGATGCAACCTACAATTTCTAAGTCTATCGTATGATAAAACCTACCATCTAAGTCGCCTTCCGCTTTCTGAGTCTTTTCCTTGGTTGTCTATCACATCATCTGGAGTCTCATCTTCACTAGGTTCTGGTAAAAAATCTATATAAAACCTAGTGATATTTGTATCGCTGTATGGGTTGTAGTAGATGAAAGTTTTATCACTTGCATTTAGGTCTATATCTACTTTTGCTTTGCCGTAGAAAGTGTTAACATTTTTTTGAAAGTTTGCGGTGCCTTTTCCGTTGTTATCTATTGTTATGTCTGGCTCATCTGTTTCATCGGATGATAGTGACGAGCCTTGAATCGTTAAGTTATGTTCATTTGTATTTATATACCAGCTTGCAGGGTATTTTACACTTTTAGTGTTTAGATTGTAGTCTCCACAACTCCCTGTGCAGTACACATCTATATAAAAAGTCACATTAGCATCCTCATCAGTAGTCTCAGCATCTATAGGTGTTAGTCTGCCGAAGTAGTAGTACATTGTATTGTTTGTAGCAAGTCCTTTAGTTGCATCTCCGCTTATTCCACTACCATTTATGTCTGCGCCATCAAGGTCTGAAAACACATCAAAAGTTATATTAGAGTCGCTTGAGTCTATTTTGGTGGGATTTATTGGTGTTTTTATTTCAGTCGTACCCATAAGCTTAGGTTTTGTATCTAGCACAAAGCTAAGATTATTATCTGAGCTACCACTAGAAAAACTTTCTTTGTTGGTGGCTAGGTTAATTAGTTCAAAAAGATTACCATTAGCATCTGTTTTTGATGAACTGCTATCGTTAAATTTATACTTGAGAATGAAATCATCATTTATATTTTGTATGGATATGTTTACATCACTCTGTGCATCAAATTCTGCAAAACAGTTTGTATCATAATTTTTAGTGATATTTCCATCTTTACTTACAGCATTTATCTTAAAATTAAAAATCATCGTTTTATTAAAATCATTTCCGTTGTCGCCATAGTATATAAAATTATTTGTATCATAACCAATAGTTTTAATTTCAGAAGGCATCTCTATATCAAGCTTATATGGATATACTGTGACTTTGTCATGGGTATCAACTATGAACTCACAACCTACTTTTCCGAAAGTATCAGGTGTATTTGAATGTGAGTTTTCTATACAGTCATTTGGCTGATCTATGCTAGTCCAGTCACTATCCTTCACTGTTACATTTACATCTAGCTCTCCTACATCCTTAAAAGCTATATCAAAACTATTCGATAGTACACCATCTGTAAAATTTATATCTGATACATCATCATAGCTGTAGTTTATATCATCTGGTTTTTTTGTTATGAAATCAAAAATATCTTCAGCTGTACTGCTGTCGCAAGTTGGTGAATTAGTTACTGCAATGCTTATGTTCATATCAGCACTTGTTGTATTATAATCTGTGACTCTTGCTGTGCTTAATCCAACTGCCTCTATGCTATCCTCATTGATAAGAGTTGAAGCTTCCCCAGCTCTAAGGTCTGAAAGTGAGATGTTTTGTGTCATATTAAAGCTAGCAGGGCGTATAGAAAAAGGATCTGATAGACCACTGCAAGTTTTTTCAGAGTCTGAGCTTGTACTGAGGCATGCTTCTATCTGCACTTTTCTAAAGGCACTATTTTGGAGGCTATCAAACTCTGTATCACTAGAAAGATTATGGCATCTATCTGTGTTAGATATCTGTTTATTATCTATGCTGTACGATAAATCGTCATTTTTTTGGTCATCTGTATATATGTCTACTGTTAATGTTCCATTGAAGTCCTCACTGGAGTATGAGTTGTTATCATCTCCAAGTATAGGTACATAGATATCAAATTCACGATCTGTTATCTGAGTTAATAGCGAGCTGTTTCCATCGGCAAAGTTTACTGGACAATTTCTCCATATTCTGCTATTTGGAGCTGTGGCACTTAAGTTGTTAAATTCACCGCAGTTGTCAGCTCTAAAAACTAAGTCATCTAACTCATGTATGTTTCTACAACCACCAGTAGAGCCTGATAGAGTTATGATAAAAGATTCAGGTGCCTGTGCTACCTGTGTGGCATCAGTTTGAGTTATAAGTCGTTGATATCCATTTCCATCGTTGACATCTCTATCAATACTTATGAGTGTTTTCTCATTTCTGGTGTCCACTATAACCCTATATGTATCTCCTGGTTCTGGGGTTGTGGAGTCAGGAAATGCTATAGGGTTTGTAGTTAGGCTAGCAGTTCCATCTATAAACTCATATCCGCTAAGTCTATTAACTCCTTGACCTCCTCTTATAGCAACAGAGTTTTGAACTCTACCTGTTCCACCATCTCTTCCTTCAGTAGGATTGGAAAAATTTCCATACTCATCTACACCAATCCCAAGCCATCCACCTGCAAAACCTCTACAATTATCCCCACTACAATCACTATTGCTAGCATCTTTTTGTGCATAGCCAAGTGAACCACCAAAAGATCCAGCTTCAGGGGTTGTGTTTGCATCAGAGAGTATAAAAGCCATCCCATCTCCACTACAATCATTTGAGTCATCGTAAGCATAGTGTTTGAATTCTAGAGTGAAGACATTGTTTTTAGAATTGAAGCTAGGAACTAAGTTTGTAGCAGCTGAGATTTTTTCTTGAGAGTCTGTGAGTCTTAGTTTGTTGTTGAAAATTTCGGGAGTAAAATTATCATGTTGCAAAACATTCCACGCTTTATCGCCATATACTGATTTCAGGCTATTTCTGTTAAAATCATCTTCAAAGCATATAGGAAGCTGCGCAACACAATCTTTACAACTTCTCTCATTTCCTTCCCAGTCTAAGTGTTGGACTTCATTGTCATAAATAACTTTAATCTGCTCTTCTGATAGAGGCGTGTCATAGAACTTAACTTCATCAAAAATACCGTAAGACGAATTTCTCAGTCCATCAAAGACAGCAGAGTTTTGAGTGTATTCAACTCTAACATCTCCTATGACTGTATTTCCGTATGAGTTTCCAAAACCTCCTCCATCAAGCGTATTTTGCGTGACCGTCATAGGTATTTCATTTCCGTCAATAAAAACCGATGCTCTGCTATTTAGAGCATCCCATGATACGGCAAGTTGGTGCCATGTGTTTTTGCTAAAGTCATATGAGTTTGTGCTATATGATTGGTAGTCATCATCGGTAGTATTTTCAAAGTAGAACTTCAGAGCACCATCGCTTGTAAGTCCTAAAAAGAAATATTTATTTCCTTTTGTTGCATCTATAAGAACCCTTCCTAAACCATCTGAACCGCTCCAGTCTGTAAAGCTATTAAACCAAAAAACTACACTCCCTTGAGGGTAAGAATTTATATTAAATTTAGTATCAAATGCATTCCATGCATCAATATCCCCTTCATCAAATGTTTGCATACCATTACATATCTGAGCATTGAGTGTTGCAGCTACATTGCCGACTGGCTCTCCTTCTATACTCCTTATGCTGTCTATTTTGAAGTCAGTATCTTCTTTTTTACAAGAGTCAAATCTAAATTCAGATATGGGGCTAGGAATACTCAAAATTTCACCTCCGCATGAATCAAGAGGTGTATTATCTACTACTCCATACCAAGATTTATCTTCCCAATAGTTGCCATCCCATACAAGCGGATTACTTCCTGTTGCGTGAGAGTATGCTTCCTCGTTTGGTATATCGCTAAAGCAGTTGTTTGTGACTGTTAAATTGCTAGGTTCATCCTGTATGTATACACCATAGCCACTGTCATTGTTGGTGCTTATGTTGTTATCTGCTATCGTTCCACCGTTTGTGCCTGCTTGAAACTGTATGGCTGATTTGTAGCCATCCCCTGCTTTTGTGAAGCTGTTGTTAGAGATATTTATATCTGTTCCAGTTGTCGCACCTATATAAACAGTATGGTCGTTTTGAGATGAGAGGATAGAGTTTGTTATGGCTAACGAGCCTGGGTTATTCCAGTACATTATCGCACTATTTTGTCCATTTATAGTAAGGCTGTCAAATTTTACAGAACTGCTATCTCGTATATCAAAAGCGTGATTACTTGCTGTTGCGTTTACAGTTACTTTTGTAGGGTCTCCTGATTGACTTTTAACGGTAAGATTATTTTTATTGTTGGTAATTTGAACCGCTTCGTTATAAGTTCCATCGCAGATGATGATTTCTTGCCCCGCAGGTGCTAAGTCAATGGCTGATTGGATAGTTGTAAAAGCAGCTGTTGGACACTGTGCCTTATCATCATCTACGAGAAAACTAGTGCCTGAACCTGTGCATTGAGAGTTGCTTGGTGTGCAATATCCATCTACAACAGTATTGTTGCCTAAGTCTAGAGTACCTCCGGTAGTTATGTCGCCATCTATCTCGCCATTATTTTTAATCTCTACATTACCGCCAGCAATCAAATTGCCAGTGTATGCGAGATTATTATTAATGTCAATAGAACCAGTGACTACTAAATTTAGTTCATATCCATTAGGTTCTACTGTTAGCTTATTTTTTGCTTCAAAATTACCTTCAATATATATTGTAACATTGCTAGATAGTACAAATTCTACATTATTATTGTAAATTAAGTCACTTGAACAGTTGTATGTGATACCATTTTTTGTACACCCTGTAATGTTATCAGATGGAAGGTCGATACCAAGTGCTTTACTAATCCCAAAAACCAAAACCATAAACAGAATAAGTTTTTTCATTTTTCAGCCGTTTCTGATTTTTGCTCCTCTAGAGATACTGCTATAGCTTCGGCTATTCTAGTTTTTAGCTCATCCAAAGTATCTGCTTGCGTAAAGCATCCCTTCAAAGATGGGACACTTGCTATGTAGCCTCTATTAAGTCTATCTTCTTCTATCACAACCGCATATTTCATTTGTATCCTTGTGATTATTTGGTGTGACTATTGTAGCAAAATTTCTAGCTTCAAAACCATAACCACAAAAATAGTATCTTCTTCATATATACTCCAAACATGTCTTGGACTATTTTATCATAAATTTTGATATTTGCACTCACATTAAAGCAAAGTCACCACCCTCCGTCACTCTTAAGCGTTGCGAATAGTTTATGTGTTGTGTACTGCTGGGTTATTTACGCAGTAGGGCACTCCGTAGAGATCCTTCGCATTCGCTCAGGATGACTGGGGGAAGGATCCTTTTTGGAGCTGAGACTTTAGTGTTGGTGTGGTTTTAGATATGCAAGGCTGAAGTCTCACTTCCGAAGAGGTGTAAAACTTCATCATAAA
>CAZAFM010000030.1:13337-23711 GCA_964484395.1 uncultured Campylobacterales bacterium
AGGATTTTAAGTTTTTCTTTGATGATAGATTGTTCTTTGGGTATTCTTTTTTCAATAAACTTTATAACACTTTTTTTCGGAACGAGTCTATACATCAAAGAATATACTCTTCAAAATCATCTCTTTTACCAGTTTTATAATCTTTAGATTTTCTTTTCAGTTCTTCTAGTTCTGATTTACTTAGGTAGTCAAAATCCTCTTGATGTAGCTGAGTTACATCTACAGACTCTACTACTTCAATTTCACTGCTTGAAAAATGAGATAAAAACCATCTAATATTCTCAGAAATAGATTCATGTACTCTCAATGTAATAGTTTCCATACAAACTCCTCGACTTTAGCCAATAACTTTACTTAATATGCAATATACCCTGCGTTTGTCTTTTTGGCTATTTTATCATAAATTTTAAGATTTGCACTCACACTATATCAAAGTCATCACCCTCCGCAGAGTTCCTTCGCATTCGCTCAGGATGAGGAGAGGAGAGGGCTACTTGTCGTTTTGGTTTGCTCTGTGAAATGGGTTTTGGTAGTCTTGCTTCTCACACGCACTAAAGCTAACTGCAAAAAGAGCTAGTGCAAAAGAAGTAAGTATGATTTGTCTTAGTTTCATGGTTTTGCCTTTTTGAGTATTTTAGTGGAATTGATAGCTTTTTGTCAATATCCCCCAAGGGGGAGTGGTGCTTAGTTTAGCTCCATTATAAAAGGCACGCCACTTACTAGCCCACTTCCAAAAACTATATCTGCGTTTTTCTCAGTGATGGTTGGGTTTACTTTTAGCTCTGAAGCACTTAGCTTATACTCTGGGTCAAAGTACTTTCTAAGAATAGCTATCTTCTCTTTATCGCTTTTGCCTTTTGAGTTTTTGTAGATTAGCTCTGATTTGATAAATGATTCTTTTCCATGAACTGGAGCTAAAACCATCTTCATTTTTGTGCCATCTAGTCTTTTCTCGATATTGGCAAGCTCCTGTCTGCAGTATGGACACTCTGGGTCGCTTATGACTAGTATCTCTTTGTCTCCACTACCTATCTCTAGGAAGCTATCTTTTGGAAGGTCACTTAGAAGTTTTTTTACCTCTTTGTTTTTTGCTTGTTGGTTGTTTGCTACTACGCTCTCTATTTCTTGTGATATTTTTTGTTTCATACTTTCACTCTGTGTGAAAAACTTCTCACTAAAAGCGATGATAGCCTTACCACCACTTGAGGCAAATACTGGCATCTGCATACCTGAGTCTTTTGCTTCTGCAACTACAAACATCAAGCCTTTGTCAACCTCTATACTCTTGAGTACCTTAGCCTCCATACCTAGCTCATCTTTGAACATAGCCTCTATGTTCGACTCAAATTTCCCAGCTACCGCCACAACGCTAATAAGTGCCCCTAAAAGCACGACTTTAAAAAACTTCATTAAAACTCCTTTTTGTATAAGTTATTTGATTGAATCCAAAAATGCCTTATAAATCTCTTCAAGCTGTTTATCTTCAGCCTCAATGTCAATATTTGTCTTTGCTAATGCATGCTCTATAATAGCTACTCTTTTTAGTAGGTAGCCAAAGAGCTGAGAGTCTATGTCTGGGATTTTGTTTAGATCCATAGGGCTTTTGCTTCTGCCTTTTTCTATGACTCTAGCTGGAAGTCCTATGGCTGTACTATCTGGTGGGACTGGCTTTATTACTACTGAGTTTGCTCCTATTTTGGCGTTTTTGCCTATTGTGATATCACCTAGGACTTTGGCTCCTGCTCCTATAACTACACCATCTTCTATAGTTGGATGTCGCTTTTTACGCTCTAGACTCACTCCACCTAGACTTACTCCTTGATATATGGTAACATCATCTCCTATGATAGTGGTTTCACCTATTACAACCCCAAGCCCATGATCGATAAAAACCCTTCTACCTACCTTAGCAGCAGGATGTAAGTCTATACCAGTAGCTATCTGAGTAAGACCACTAAGCACTCTTGATAGTCTTCTTAGTCCAAGCCCATGAAGCTTATGTGCCACTCTATGAGTAGCTAGTGACCACACACCAGGATAGTTGAAAAAAAGCTCAACCCTAGAGCGAATAGCAGGGTCTTTTCTGCGAGCTGTACTAAAGTCCTCAACTATGAGCTTAAAAACAGAAACCTTCTCCATTGCTATTTTGAATCCTTAATCATTATTTATTATTGTCCTAAGATAACCATTTTCACTTAAATAGAGATAAAGCTGACCTTGAATATCTTGCTTTTCATCATCAGTAATCTTATCTGAGTCATCTATTTTCTGTTTTAACTTCCTCTCTAGCTCTTTGACATCATAGTCTAGGTCATCTAGTACATCTAGTATGTTCTGAGACTCTAGGTGGTTCTCTAGGATGTAGTTTTCATCTTTATCAAAGTTCACACTTATCTCAGTAGGATGGGTAAATAGATTATGACGCATACCAAGAACCTCTTGATATGCTCCTACTAAGAAAAAAGCCAAAAAATACTCCTCATTTTTAACATCTACATCGTGTAGGAAAAGCGGCATATTTGGGTTATACTCAAGCTCTCCATCACTATCACAAGTGATATCCCAAAGACTTGCAGAGCGAGTTGGTATCTCATCAAGCTTATCAAGTGGCATTACAGGAAAGTGCTGCTTAAGTCCCCAGTAGTCCGGTAGTGACTGAAAAAGTGAGAAGTTTACAAGATACTTCTCTTGAACTCTGTTTTGAAGAGCTAGAAGCTCTTTTGAATAGTGGTTTTTTAGTAGCATGGAGGCTTTTTTGATGATGAGATGAACTAGAACTTCTGTGTTACTTCTATCTTGCAAGTCAACATATCCTAGATCAAAGAGTGTGAGTATAGACTCAAGATGATCTAGGCTATCGTGTAGGTACTCTAGTGCATTCTCTTTTTTGATGCTTTTACAAAGCTCATTTAGTTCCTCTATAATAGGTGGGTTTTTATCTTTTAGCTTCAAAGCATCCATATCATACTCTTGAGAAAAAAGCTCAAGAACAGGAGCGATAAGTACAGCGTGAGATGCAGCTATAAATCTACCTGATTCTATAAATATATCTGGCTCACTTACTCCTTTGGCTTTTACTATTCCTTTTAGTAAAAATGTCACATCACTTGCAAACTCTTCTAGTGTGTAGTTGCGAGTTAGAGAGCTTTCATGCTGAGAGTACTCTACAGCTAGTCCTCCTCCTAGGTTGATGTTTTTAAGGTTATTTGCACCTAGCTTTTTTAGCTCTGCATAGATGTTGCCAGCTTCCCGCAAGGCTTTTTTGAGCGGTGTAATATCATTCATCTGAGAGCCTATGTGGAAGTGTATCATGCTGAAGCTATCTAGCATATTTACCTCTTGTAGAGTCTCAAGTGCCTCAACTAGCTCTGTAGCTGTAAGCCCAAACTTTGAGTTTATACCTCCGCTTTTTGCCCAGTAGCCCACTCCTGAGCTATGAAGCCGTATTCTTATACCTATATTTGGATATGGTTTTCCCATAGCTTTGGCGACTTCTATGATTGTCTCTAGCTCATTTAGTCCCTCTATGGTTACAGTGATGTCATGTCCCATCTTGGCTGCTATGAAGCAGAGTGAAATCATCTCTTTGTCTTTAAAGCCATTTACTGTAATAGGTGCGCTTTGGTTATTATAAGCCATAGCTACTACAAGCTCTGCTTTACTCCCTGCTTCAAGTCCGTAGTCATAGGAGCTAGCTATATCAACTAGTGGAAGTATGAAGTTTGGAAATTGGTTTACTTTAAGAGGAAAGACTGCGCGGAACTTTCCTTTGTACTTGTACTCTTTTATGGCTTTGTTAAAAGAGTCAAAAATAAGGTCTATCTGTTTTTTGATAAGATGTGGAAACCTAAGAAGCAAAGGACCTCTATATCCATCCTCTCTTAACTCTTTTACCATATCTATGAGAGCTGGCTTTGATTTGTGGTTTATCTTTACTTTACCATTATCAATGAAGAAATTATCCTCAGCCCAAAACTTTATACCATAATCAACCATTACTACTCCGCTATGCTTAAATCAACTTTTACGCATTGTTAAATACAATTATATTGAGTAAAGACTTAAAATGGTTTAAGGGAAAATATGAATATTGTAAAACCTAGGGTTTTGAGTGGGTTTAAAGATAGGCTTCCTGCTGAAGCTATTAAAAAAAGAGAGATTTTAGAGAAGCTAATAGTTGTTTTTGAAAGTTTTGGGTTTGTGCCAATTGAGACTCCTCATCTTGAACATGCTGATATACTAGTTAAGCGAGGAAGTGAAGAGATACAAAAAGAGCTATATAGGTTTAGAGACCATGGAGATAGAGATGTGGCTTTGAGGTTTGATCTAACAGTTCCTCTTGCACGCTTTGCAGCTCAGCATAGAGGGGAGTTGAAGTTTCCTTTTAAACGATATGCTTTAGGGAATGTTTTTAGGGGCGAGAGGGCTCAGGCTGGTAGATATAGGGAGTTTACGCAGTGTGATTTTGACTTTTTAGGAAGTGAGTCAGTTTGTAGTGATGCAGAGGTTGCTGCTATTATCTCTAAAGGCTTTGAAGCACTTGGCATAGAGAAGTTTAAAATATCAATTAATAACAGAAAAATAATGAACGGATTTGCCAAATCTCTTGGTCTAGAAGGTAGAATAGAGGATATACTAAGAGTTGTAGACAAGCTTGATAAGATAGGAAGAGATAGAGTTAAAGATGAGCTAAAAGATATTGGAATAGACCAGAGTGTGGCTGTTAAAGTATTAGATTTTATCTCTTTAAAAGAGTCTCTGTGTGGATTTTTTGACGCACTAGATGAGCTAAAAAGAGATGATGCTTTAAAAGAGGGGATTGATGAGCTTCTTGAGTTTTATGAGCTTCTTGAGGCTTTTGGAGTAGATAGAGGTCGCTTTGAGATAGACTTCTCTATAGCACGAGGGCTTGCGTATTATACTGGTATTGTCTATGAAAGCAGACTTCTTGAGTATCCTGAAATAGGAAGTGTGGCTTCTGGTGGAAGATATGATAATCTAGCTTCTAACTTCTCAAAAGAGAAGATTAGTGGAGTAGGTGCTTCTTTTGGAGTAGATAGACTAATAGCTGCCCTTGAAAAGCTAGGCGTAGTTAGTGAAAAAAGCACAACAGCTGATATACTGTGTGTAAACTTTGGTAAAAAAGAGCTAACATATATCCTAAAAGCAGCTTCTATTTTAAGGAGAAGTGGCATAAAAACAGAGGTCTATCCAGACAGTGCTAAGCTAAAAAAGCAGTTTGACTTTGCTGATAAGAAGGGTTTTGAGTTTGTTTTGATAGCTGGAGAGAGTGAGATAGAGAAGGAGAGCTTTTTGCTTAAAAATATGAAAAGTGGTGAGCAAAAAGAGATGAAAATAGACGGTATTGTAAAAACATTAAAGGAACAAAATGAGAATAGTTAGTGGAATGAGACCTACAGGAAGCCTTCATTTGGGACACTACTTAGGGGTGATAAAAAACTATCTTGAGTACCAGAACAGTAGTGAGTGCTTCTACTTTATAGCTGACTGGCATGCTATGTCTACCTCGTATGAAGATGGGCTAGACCTAAACAAACTAAGCTTTGAGCTGGCAAAAACATGGCTAGCGTGTGGAATAGATGGTGAAAAATCAACCATCTACAGACAGAGTGATATACCAGAAGTTGCAGAACTCTACCTCTCCCTAAATATGATAACTCCACTAGGATGGCTAGAACGCAATCCAACTTATAAAGACCAGATAGCTCAGATGAGTGGGAAAGATATTCAGACAGCTGGATTTTTTACCTATCCTACTTTGATGGCAGCAGATATCATACTATATGATGCAGATGCAGTGCCAATAGGAGAGGATCAAAGACCACATCTTGAGATAACAAGAGAGATAGTAAGGCGGTTTTCTCATCTATATAGTAGTGAGATTTTTACAGAGCCAAAAGAGATATTTAGCCAAACCCCAAAACTACTAGGACTAGATGGAAGAAAGATGAGTAAAAGCTATGGAAACTCCATCTATCTAATAGATAGTGATGAGGAGATATGGAATAAGCTAAGAGGCGCTAAGACAGACCCAAGCAGGGTTAAAAAAACAGACCCAGGTGACCCTGAAGTCTGTCTAGTGTATGACTATCATAAGGAGTTTTCATCTGCTTCTACCATAGATGAGGTTGCAAGTGGATGCAAGAGTGCAAGTATAGGCTGTGTGGATTGTAAGAAGAAGTGCATGGCATCTATGAAAGAGGTGCTTGATCCTATAAGGGATAGGTTTGAATCCTTAAAAGATAGTGATGTAAAAGATACTCTAGATAGAGGAACCTCTAGAGCAAGCAAGTATGCAAAAGCAAAGCTAGAGAGGCTAAAAAAAGTTGTTTTTGAGCGTTAGGGTAATTTTTGTATTACTCTTTTTTACTGTTTGTATCTATGCAAGTGAGTATGTGTTGCAAGATAGATATGAGCACACAGATGCAGAAATATACTCAAATGACCTAGTAAAAAACCCACCTATAAACTTCCAAGTTTTGCAAATTCCTTCAAATCATAATGTTTATAAGGTACATAGTGATGAGGTGGTTTTAGCTTTTGCTAAAAGAGGTATGGAAGTAGTTCCACCTAGCTCATCTACTATTACATTTATGAAGAAGGTAGAGTTTGATAAAAAAAGACTTCAAGAGCATATCAGAAAGGTTTTAGAAAAAGAGTATGGTAGGTTTGATATTGATATTAAAGATATTGAAGTAGAACCTACAAGTGGGCTATCACTTAAGGGATATGGGATTGATAAGATAGATTTTGGAGTCCAAGAGGCTAAAAAGAGTAGTGGTAGCTTCAGGGTGGATTTTTTAGATAGTAGTGGCAGGAAGAAGGCTATATATTTTAGATATACAATCCAAGCAACAATACTAGGATATGTAGCTTCAAAAGACATTAAGGGAAATGAGGCTATCTCACTAAAAGATTTTACACAAAAAAGAGTTAGTTTAGATATGGTTAGAAGAGAACCAGCCTCAAAAAATGACTTAAAAAAGGTCTATAGTAAAAACTATATCCCAGAAGGAAATCTAATAACAAAAAATAGTATCAAAAAACTGCCAGATATTAAAAGAGGTGATAGGGTGGTAGTTAGTGACTCTAAGGGAGCTATTTTGATTCAAAGTATCGGTGAAGCACTTGAAAATGGAAGTATCGGTGATGTTGTAAGGGTGAGATTAAAAAACAATAAGGTAGCAAATGGTATTGTTACTGGTAAAAATAGGGTTGATTTACGATGAAATTAGTTGTTGCAATTAGTGGTGCAAGCGGGGTTCACTTGGGACTAAAGATAAAAGAGTATCTCCCAAAGGGAGTAGAAGCTTATATTATAGCCACAGAGAGTACAAAGGTTGTTTTGCAAAAAGAGCAGGGTGTATTTATGGATGAAGATATAGCCGCTCCTGTAGCTTCTGGCTCTTTTGGAGCTGATGCTATGATAGTTGCACCTTGTTCTGTAAATACTTTGGCAAAAATATCTTGCGGAATTTCTGATAATCTAACAACAAGAGCAGCCTCTGTCATGATAAAAGAGAGAAAAAAGCTTCTCTTAGCTCCTAGAGAGATGCCTTATAGTCCTATAGCACTGGAAAATATGCTAAAATTAAGTCGTCTTGGGGTTGAGATAATGCCCCCAGTTCTTGGGTACTACTCTGATATTAAGAGCCTTGAAGATATGGAGAGATATATCATAGGTAGGTGGTTTGATGTGCTAGGGATTGAGAATGAACTTTTTAAAAGATGGGGGAGTAATGATGTATCTAAGAGCGACTAGTCGCGAGAGCACTCCGCTAAGGAGTCCTTTTTGGACTTGTTCAAAAAGGAGTTATGTATGAGTAAAATAGCGATTTATCCAGGTACTTTTGATCCATTGACAAATGGGCATTTTGATATAGCTACAAGGGCTCTTAGGCTTTTTGATAAGGTTGTGGTATCTATTGCTATTTCTAGAGAGAAGAGTCCTATGTTTAGCCTTGAGCAGAGATATAGTATGGCAAAAACGGCTTTTAGGGATTATGAAAACATAGAGATAGCGACCTTTTCAAACCTCCTTGTGGACTTCGCTAGGACTAAAGATTCCTCTATTATCATAAGAGGATTAAGGGCTGTTAGTGACTTTGAATTTGAGCTTCAGATGGCTTATACAAATGTCTCTTTGCGAGATGATATAGAGACTGTTCATCTTATGCCAAGTCTTGAAAACGCCTTTGTAAGCTCATCTGTTGTTAGAACTATACTAAGACATAAAGGTGATGTATCACACATTGTCCCAGAGAGTGTGATGGAATATATAAAGGATAGTATGTGTATGTGAGCATAGAGGGGATTGATACAAGTGGAAAAAGCACACAAATAGAGCTACTAAAAAAAGAGTTTAAGGATGCACTTTTTGTTAGTGAGCCTGGGTTTACTGAACTTGGAAGTAAGATAAGAGATATAGTTTTGCATAGTGAGATTAAGTCAAGTCTTGCTAGGATGATGCTTTTTTTAGCAGATAGGGCTGAGCTGTATGAAGAGGTGCTTTCGCAAAATAGGGACAGACTTATTATAAGTGATAGAAGTGCAGTTTCTGGCATAGCTTATGCTAAAGGATTTGATGATAAACTACTTTTAGAGTTAAACTCACTTGTATTGAAGGGGACTTTTCCTTCAAAGTGTGTAGTTCTAGAACTTAGCGAACAGGAGTTGAAAAACAGACTGTCTAAAAAAGAGCATGATAGCATCGAAAAAGAGGGAGTAGAATATTTACTAGATGTTCAATCTAGGATAAAAAATGCTGCAAAGCTTATAAAATCAGAGCTTTTGATTTGTGATGCTTCAGAGAGTAGAGATGAAATTTTTTTAAAAATAAAAGAGTTTATTGTATAGTTAGATATAGATTTTAAAAAGGGCAAGTTTTGAAGTATATTATTTTTGGATTATTGGGGGTAGTTCTTTTTTTGGGTGGATGTAGTTCTCAGAGTGGTAACTTTGCTTTTGGTTCAAGTGATTGTAATCAAGTCTATCGTGACTGTATGAGTAAGTGTACAAAGGAAAAACCACGAGCTATTTGTGAAGATCAGTGCTATAAAGCAAAATCGATTTGCCAAGCTATGAAAGTGAAGGGTTGTATGCAAGCTTGTAATGACAGATATGAGAAAGGGAGTAGACAAAATGAGATTTGTAAACGAAATTGCGAAAAACAGTTTTAGAGAGCAAGAGTATCTTTTTGGCGAGTATGATGAGGATGATTACTCTTATGAAAACGAAGATTATGAGGATGAAGAGGATGATGAGGATATAGAGGATGATGGGTTTGAGGTTTATGATGAGGATGATGTAGAGGAACAGTAGGACTTGTGAGACTAAAGAGGGTTACCCCTCTTTGTTTGTTAGAAGATACTACCTTAGAGTTTCTATATACTCTGCTACTGCTTCAGCATCTGCATCACTTTTGATGTTTAGCTTAGCTTGAGCACTCATAACAGCACCCATTCCAAATTTGTTCTCAGTACCTGCTTTATAAGCATTTAGAGAAGCTATTATCTCTTCTTTGTTTAAAGATGTGATAGCTGGAACTTTTCCTGCATATACCATTTTACCATCTGCACCATGACACACTGCACATTTTTTGTAGATTGCAGCACCATCAGCTGCCATTAGTGAAACTACACCGACTGTTGCTAGAGCTAGAATAGCTTTTTTCATAAAAGACTCCTTAATTGTTTTATGGAGTATTTTAGCAGATTTTGCTTAAATCTTCACTCTTTTTTCCATAGCTCGGGAAAGTGAGAATATATCTATGTTTTCTAAACTAATACCTCCTGGTATACCTTGGGCTATCTTTGTGAACTCTATTTCAAGCATACTTAGTGAATCTTCTATATAGATAATAAGCCCATCACTAGCTATAGAAGGAGCAAAGGCAAATATAATCTCTTTTACATCTCTATCTTTTGCTATTGATTTTATCTTCTCTATCTCAAGTTGAACATCATTTTGTAAAACAAAGTAGTACCCATTATATGACTTTATACTCTCCAAAAATGAAATATCTTTAGCACTCTCTACAATACAGAGTTTTGAACCATCACGGGAGCCATCACTACATATATCACATATCTCATGCTCAGTGATACCACCACACTCATCGCAGACTTTTACGCTTGTTACTGCTTTTTCAATTACATGAGCCATCCTAGCTCCTTTAAATTTATCATCCACAGTAATATGGTGCGCAAGTCTAAGGGCGCTTTTTTTGCCAAGACCGGGCAGAGAGTTGAAAATCTCTACAAGATCATTGAAGTTTTGAAGATCTCTGTTCATATTTACTTTTTCTTTTCTATTTTAATCTTTGAATATCTGTGATAAAATTTCACTTTAAAA
>CAZAFM010000031.1:0-22345 GCA_964484395.1 uncultured Campylobacterales bacterium
AGAGCAAGAACAAAGAGCAATGCTTCAACATGCCAAAATGATAGAGATGGGTGAGATGGTTGGTATGATAGCTCATCAATGGAAGCAACCACTAAATATAATAAATATGCAATCTATCTCTATTAAAGATATGATAGAAGATGGTGATTTAAGCGATGAAAAGCTTCTTGAAAGCCTTCAAAAAATAGAGGTTCAAACCTCCATGATGGATAAAATTACTACTGATTTTAGAAACTTCTACAAGCCAGAACGAGAAAAAACACTTTTCAAAGCTTGTGAATGTGCAAATGAGGTTTTTGAGCTAATGGGGGCAAAACTAAAAAAACTCCAAGTAACTACACAGACGAACAAACATGAGCATTTTGAAGTTTTTGGATACCCAAATGACTTTAAGCAAGCAATATTAAATCTTTTTAGTAACTCATGCGATAATTTTGCATCAAAAAAAATAAAAAATCCTAAAATAACACTTGATTTTTCAAAAGATAGTGAGTATGGCTACATATATGTGAGTGATAATGGAGGTGGGATTGATAGCTCTCTTCTGCCAACAAAGCTTTTTGATGGATATGTAACGACTAAGGGAGATGAAGGAACAGGATTAGGTCTGAAGCTCTGTAAGACTATAATCGAAGACAAAATGGAAGGCTCCTTATCTGTAAAAAACCAAGATGGAGGAGCGACTTTTATCATCAAGCTACCTTTGGCAAAGAGAGCTTAAAGGAGAGAGATGCAAGAGTGTCTAGTGAGGCTTCTAAGAGAGTATGAGGAGCTAGAAAACATACTATTAACAAAAAACAGAGCAGTCTATCCAAGGGTTAATATGCTTTTTGAAAGGCTTGTTGATTGCTTTTACAATCTTGGAAGTGATAAGCTTCTCTTTCCAAATGAGTTTCAAAGAGATGTAGCTCTATATAAAGGTGGAAACTCTTCAGTTATTAGAAAGTTTAGGGATGTTGAGATACGATATATGTTTATAGCTGACCTATATGACTACTGTAGGTTGAAAAAAATAATAATAAAGGAGTGATATGGGATTTTTTAATAACCCCGATTTTGGGAAACTCATCTTAAGGGTTGGTGTCGGTTTTTTGATGCTTTTTCACGGCTTCGCGAAGATAGTAGGTGGTATAGGCTTCATCAAAGGAATGGTGGTTAAGAACGGGTTTCCAGAGTTTTTGGCGTATGGGGTATATGTAGGTGAGGTTATAGCACCTATTATGCTTCTTATTGGGCTTCAAACAAGAGCAGCAGCTACTATTATAGCTGTAACTATGCTAATGGCGATATATTTGGTACATCCAAATGAGGTTTTTGCTCTAGGAAATCATGGAGCGTGGGCTATAGAGTTACCAGCTTTTTATATATTTGCATGTGTAGCGATACTCTTCTTGGGAGCAGGGAAGTATAGTGTAGATAAAAGCTAAAAGAAGGGTTATATCCCTTCTCCATCTTCGCTCTTTCCTATGTAGTTTTTTAGACTGTAGAAGTTATTTAGTGCATTTACATAAGCATTTGCAGAGGCAAGTATAGTATCTAGATGAAGTCCATGCCCTAAAACAGCAGGTTTTGAGTCATCAAATACCACTTTTACAAGCACTTTTGCAAGAGCATCTTTTCCCTTTGTAACTGCATCTACTTTATAGTCTTGGAGTTTTCCGTTGTGTCCGCTTACTCTATCTATGGTTTTAAAAATAGCATCAACACTTCCATTCCCAATAGCTGCGTCCATCACCTCTTCATCATTTTTGTACATCTTAATAGCTGCAAAAGGTACTCCATCAGTACAATCACTTAGTTGCATAGACTCTATGCGATATATCTCTCCCTCTCTTCCACTCTCGTCACTCACAAGCATATATATATCTTCATCATATATCTCTTTTTTCTTATCACATAGAGCTTTAAATCGTTCAAAAACAGAATCAAGCCTAGCTTCATCAACCTCAAGCCCTAGCTCTAAGACTTTCTGTTTAAAAGCGTGTCTGCCTGAGTGCTTACCTAAGACTATACTGTTTTTGTCAAGTCCTATATCTTGAGCTTTGATAATCTCATAAGTCTCTTGATGCTTAAGAACCCCATCTTGATGTATGCCACTCTCATGAGCAAAAGCGTTTTTGCCAACTATAGCTTTGTTTGGCTGAGGTTCTATTCCAGTTACTGTTGCTACTAAGCGGCTTGTAGGATATATCTCTTTTGTGTTTATAGAGGTCTCAAAAGACTCAAAAAGGTCTTTTCTGGTTTTAAGTATCATCACTACCTCTTCTAAAGCCGCATTTCCAGCCCTCTCACCCAAGCCATTTATCGTACACTCTACTTGTCTTGCTCCATTTTGTATACTGTATATAGAGTTTGCAGTCGCAAGTCCTAAATCATTATGACAGTGAACTGAAATGATTGCTCTATCTTGAACAAAACTGTGCAACTCTTTTATCAAAGCTCCCATTTCATGCGGAAGTCTATATCCAACTGTATCAGGGATGTTTATGGTAGTAGCTCCAGCCTCAATAGCTGCATCTATAATCTCTTTTAAAAACCCAATCTCACTCCGCCCTGCGTCCTCACAACTAAACTCTACATCTTCAACAAAACTCTTTGCCAAGTTAACTGCATCTATTGCTTTTTTGATAACAGTTTCAGGTGACATTTTTAGCTTATGCTCCATATGTATAGGACTTGTTGCTATGAAGGTGTGGATTCTTTTATTAACTGCTCCTTCAAGTGCTTTTGCTGCTGTTTCTATATCATTTGGCAAGGCTCTAGCTAGTGAGCATACTCTGCTATTTTGTACACTATGGCTTATTCTTTTTATAGCCTCAAAGTCACCTTTGCTAGCTGCTGCAAATCCAGCTTCTATAATGTCCACTCCAAGTCTATCTAAAGACTTTGCTATTTTTACCTTCTCATCCATATTCATAGATGCACCCGGACTCTGCTCCCCATCTCTTAGTGTTGTATCAAATATAAATATCTTATCCATAAGTTTTCCTTTAAAAATTAAAAATAGGCTTGCTTGAATATAAGTAAAAGGGGATTAGAAGAGCAGCAGGAGACTAGAAGAGGTACTTTTTGTACTAAAATAAAACACACTACTATGAAAACTCTTATCCTTCATTGTCGTCTCCTTTTAATTTTTGAAGTTAACGCGCGTATTTTTGCATTTCTTTTCTAAAGGTTGGATTAATCTTTTAGTTTAGTGGTTTGAAACTTCTGTATTCTTTAAATATCAAACCCAATTCTCAACCCTTAAACCTTCAACTTTTGTAAACTCTCTAGTGTTATTTGTAACCAAGGTAGCATCAAGTGAGCGTGCATGGGCTGCTATCATCATATCAAGACCACCTATGATATTTGCCACTTTTTCAAGGGAAGCTCTTACTTTTCCATACTCTATAGAGGCTTTTATATCATAATCAACTATATCAAAAGGATACAGAAAGTGTTCTAGTGCTAAAAGATTTTTCTCTACATACTCACTCTTATATGCTCCGTGATACAGCTCTGAAACGGTGATGCTAGAGAGTGCTAAGTCTCCAGTGTTAAATTGCTTGAACTTCTCTCTTACATGCTCTGGCTTGTTTTTTTGTATGTAGATACATATGTTTGTATCTAGCATTATACTTTTCAAAACATATCCTCTCTGCTCTGTTCTGGTTGAACTCTTTGGCTCATAAAATCATCTGAGAACTCATCAAGACTATCAAACATATGATCCCATACGCTTTTATCACTCTTTGGCAGAAGCATCACACCATCACCAACTTTTTTGATAAAAACCTCCTCTTGATTTTCAAACCGAAACTCTTTTGGAAGCCGTATAGCTTGACTTTGTCCATTTTTAAATATTTTAGCAATACTTGCCATGGTGCACTCCTCATCGTATATATTTTAGAATATATACTAATTTGAGTTCTTTGTCAATGCCTTTAAATGATTAGTGTACTAATCAATATTTTGTAGATGTTTTCTTTTTTTAATTAGAAAATAAAGCGCTCTAACTACTCCACTAATAATAAATACAGTACTCAAAAAGGCAAGAGCCTCACTTGGAAATAGGTAGATTAGTGATAATATTGAAATGATTATGATTAGTAGTTTTTTTAGGTTTTGCTTTAATTCTCCTAGTTTTTTGAAGCTTGGATATCGAACATTACTGACCATCAAAAAAGCCACAAGAAGAATGAAAAAAAGCATCACTGGCTCAAGTAGTGGGATTTTGTAATTGTGCAAAAACAGCACCCATGAGACAACAAACACAGCAGCTGCTGGGATTGGCACACCTATAAAAACATTTGGCTCAGATACTGTTGTTACATTAAATCTAGCTAGCCTAACTGCTCCAAAAACCACAAAAAGAGCTGAAACTAGTACACCAAACTTTCCATACTCTTCACCAAAACTACAAAAAAGAAGTATAGCCGGAGCCACACCAAAGCTTATAGCATCTGAGAGTGAGTCAAACTCCATACCAAACCTAGAAGTAGTTCCAGTAGCCCTAGCAATCCTCCCATCAAGACCATCAAATACAGCGGCTATAACAATAAGCCATCCTGCAAGGGATAAATCTCCTTTTATGGAGTAGATGATACTTAAGACTCCTATATATGTACTAGCAGCAGTAAATATATTTGGCAGTAGGTATAGGGCTTGGTTTCTCATTAGTTTAAAAAGGCTATGGTTGATTTACCAGCTTCTACTTTATCACCTAGAGCTATTTTTACTCTTTTAGGTGGTAGGCTTATTTTGCAATAGCCTCTGTTTAGGAACCCAACCCTCTCACCTCTAAAAACTCTTTGCTTATCACTAAAATATAGAGAGTTTTGGTAAGTATCGTGGTGATATATTATCTCAACCTTTATATTGTCAATACTAAAACTTTTTTTGCTATTTAGCATATCTGCACGCTCAAAATCCTTGAAGTTCAGTCCATGTTTTTCACCCCCATAAACAAACTCGCCTTCAAGGGGTGACCTTATAATATGTGAGTCAAAAAAAGAGTTTTTTATAACAACTTGGGTACTATCCTTGGTAGAAGATACTTGGATTATTTCACCATCAACTGGAGCTAGTAGGGCAAATTCATCTCTATCTTCTGGTATTTTCTCAGTATTTAGATAGTAGTAAATCCTAATAGCAAAAATAATAAAAAGTATAAATGATAGAAGGGATATCTCAAGAGATAATGTCCCCATAAAAAGAGCAAAAATAATCCCAAGCTCAACCCAGCCCTCTCTAGCGATTATCTCAGTAGTTGTTTTTTTCACTTATAAATCTCCTTTTAGTCGATTTTATACACTCTTAGGAAGAATTCCTAAGCCTAAGCTAATGCTGTGTTTGCTTCAGTAGAGTGCCCTTGAGAACATTTGTTCAAGCTGTTTTGCTACTTTTGGTTATCCTGTAAGTCATCTAGGTCCTCATCAAGTGAATCATCTTTTTCTGGTACAAGCATACTTGGTAGTCCATTCTCTTTCTCATAATTCTCTATAAGAATTCTCATATCTTTCCCATCAATAGTCTCTTTGTCAAAAAGTTGTTTTACTGTTTCTTCTATCGCGCCTTTATAGAGTCTAAGTCTTTTCTTAACCTCTTCATATCTAGTAGCAAGGAGCTCTTTTACAAATATATCAACTGTTTCAGAGGTTTTGTCACTATAATCTTTCCCCGAAGTCAGTCCTCCACCTAGAAATGTGCTAGTTTGCTTCTCTAAGACCATAAGCCCATTCTCTTCACTCATTCCGTAGTAGCTTATCATGGCTTTTCCAATATCAGTTGCCCTCTCAAGGTCATTAGCAGCCCCAGTTGAAATCTCTCCTATAAAGACTTCTTCAGCAGCCCTTCCACCTAGAAGTACATCTATTTCAGCTATTAGCTCATGTTTTTGCATTAGATATTTGTTCTCTTCTGGAGTGTTGAGAGTATATCCTAGTGCTGCTAGACCTCGTGGAATAATGGAGATTTTTGTGACTTTTTTAGCTCCTTTTGTAGTTTCGGCTAAAAGTGCATGACCACTTTCATGATATGCAACTATTCTTCTCTCCTTTTTAGAGATTCTTCTGCTC
Organism: uncultured Campylobacterales bacterium; assembly: GCA_964484395.1. Classification (GTDB taxonomy): domain Bacteria; phylum Campylobacterota; class Campylobacteria; order Campylobacterales; family CAZAFM01; genus CAZAFM01. The sequence goes on from CAZAFM010000031.1 coordinate 6,060, forward strand.
TTTTTTTCCAATCCAGCAATACTTCTTTCTACCGCCTCTCTAAAATCAAGCTGACCAACCTCTTTTTTGTTTTTCCTACCAGCTAGTAAGGCTGCTTCATTTATGATATTTGCTAAGTCAGCCCCAGCAAGTCCAGCTGTTAGTCTAGCCATTTCGTCTAAGTCTACATTTGTGGCTAGCTTGATATCTTTGATATGAACCTTTAGTATCTCTTTTCTTCCTTCAAAATCAGGCTTATCTACAAGGACTTGTCTATCAAATCTTCCGGGTCTTAGAAGTGCACTATCTAGCACCTCAGGGCGGTTAGTTGCCGCTAGAACTATGACAGGGTGCCTATCACTAGAGAAGCCATCCATCTCAGCTAGTAGTTGGTTTAGGGTTTGCTCTCTCTCATCATTTCCACCCATCATACCACCTGCTGCACGGCTTTTTCCTATAGCATCTATCTCATCTATAAATATTATAGCGGGAGCTTCTTTTTTTGCATTTTCAAAAAGATCCCTCACACGACTAGCACCAACCCCTACAAACATCTCTATAAAGCTTGACCCACTAACTGAGAAAAAAGGAACACTAGCTTCACCTGCAACAGCTTTTGCAAGTAGTGTTTTACCAGTTCCAGGAGGTCCCACAAGAAGTACACCTTTTGGGATTTTTGCTCCAAGGTCTACATATCTATCTGGGTTTTTTAGGAAGTCAACTATCTCGACAACTTCCTCTTTTGCCTCATCATTTCCAGCTACATCATCAAAAACAATCTCAGGCTTTTCAGAGTTGACTAGCTTTTTGGAGCTTCCCATACCAAGTATTCCACCACCAATGTTTTTTTGCATACGACTTGCTAAGAACATCCATATAGCAAAAAATATAAATATAGGAATAATCCACCCAAATAGCATATCGCCCAGCCAGTTGTTTTCACTATATCCACTATAAGGAATGTTGTTTTTATCTAAATCAGATATTAGACTCTGATCAGGAGACACTCTTTTTGCTGTATAGACCATCTTCTGCGCACCTTGACTTGAGGTGGCTTTAATGGTTGTCTGTCCTACTGCTACAAAGTCCACTTGCTTGTTGTTTATCATCTTTTTTAGTTCAGAGTAGCTTATGTTTTTATTTACCGCATTTTGGTTTATGTTTTGGGAGCCATCTCCTTGTACTCCACCAATTGTACTATTTCCACCATCAAAAACACTCTTGAAGATAAGTATTATCACTACTGAGAAGATAATAAAAACTATAAGGGGGTTTTTTTGGAAAAAGTTATTGTTATTATTGTTGTTTTGATTGTTGTTGTCAGCCATTTTAACCTTTCTTTAAAAGTAGTGTGTACCAATCGTTTAATTGTATACTTTTTTCTATAGAAAACTCATTATAACACTCTTTTACAGAGTCTATTTTGTCTTTTATTATTCCCGAAGCTATGAGGTAGCCACCGTCTTTGACTCTTTTTTTGAGGTTGTGACTTATGGCTACTAGTATATCTGCACTGATATTTGCAAATACAGCATCAAATTCCTCTGAAAATGAGTGTGCGCTTCCCTCTTTTATCTCGTACTTCTTTATGCCATTTAGCTTTAAGTTTTTAACAGATTCCTCTATCGATAAAGAGTCACTATCGCATAGATATATCTCAGCTCCATTAAGACTTGCAACTATAGATAGTATTCCACTACCGCAACCTACATCAAGTGTTTTTTTGTTTTTTATATCAAGTGTATTGATTATCTCTATACAAGAATGTGTGCTTTCGTGATGACCAGAGCCAAATGCTAGAGCTGGGTCTATTATGATGTTTGTAAGAGACTCTTTTGGCTCATGCCATGAAGTTCTTATGTAAAAAGGATATATCTCTATTGGCTGGATGGACTTTTGGTATATATCTATCCAGTCTGAGTTCTCTTTTTTTTCTGAATGCATCTCTACTTCTATATTTTTTTTGAGTTTTTTTTGAAGTGCATTTTGAAACTCCCCAACTCCCCACTTAATTTCCTCAAGTGGCTCTTCATCTCTTAATATAATAGCACCACCACTCTCTTCTATAGCATCTTTATAGATGTCAGTTATGAAGTCTAAAAAAAGAGCATACTCACTTCTTGGCTTAATAGAGAGTTCGTAGTATTGTTGGGTCATTAACCTTCATTAACTCCAAGCACTGCCTCAAGTTTTTCTTTGAGCACTTGTGGAGTAAAAGGTTTAACTATATAGTTGTTTACACCAGCTTTTAGAGCTGTAATAACCTCTGCTTTACCACCTTCTGTTGTTACCATTATGATAGGTACATCCTTGTATCTTTGTTCACTACGAACCTTTTTGACTAGTTCTAGCCCATTCATTTCAGGCATATTCCAGTCTGTTATTAAGATACCAACACCTGAGTTCTCATCACTCATTATCTCCCATGCCTTTGCTCCATCTTCAGCTTCAAGTATCTCAGTATACCCTAGTCTTGAGAGTGTGTTTTTGATAATTCTTCTCATTGTAGAGCTGTCATCAACTACAAGCAGTTTCAAAATTTGCTCCTTTAAATCTTTGCTTTGACTTTTATCGTTAGATGAAGTTCGTTAAGGTATTTTAACAAAAAAATCACCTTTGTGAAATAGCTATTGCTTCTTTTAGGTCTATTTTACCCTCATAAAAAGCTTTGCCAATTATTACACCACCGATACTATCTCTTCTTTTTAGGCTAATTATATCCTCTATTCCCTTAACTCCACCGCTAGCAATAGTGTAAATTTCACTTTTTTTAGCGATATTTTCTGTAAATGCAATATTTATTCCTTCCATCATTCCATCACGACTTATGTCAGTACAGATTATCGCTTCTATGCTACTTTTTTTAAAATACTCTGCAAATTCTAGTGCATCTGTATCAGCAGCACTTTTCCATCCCTCTATGGCAACTTTGCCATCTTTACTATCTATTCCTACTGCTACATTGTATTTTTTTGCCATCTCTATAGCAAACTCAGGTTTTTTTAGTGCTATAGAACCTAATATTACCCTATTTACTCCTAAGTTCATATAAGCTTTTATCTTACTCTCATCTCTTATACCACCACCTACTTCTATTTTAAGGTTGGTGTTTTTTGCTATCTCTTCTATGATATTGAAGTTCAAAGACTCTCCACTAAATGCACCATCTAAATCAACCAAATGAAGCCACTGTGCACCCATATTTTCAATGGTGTGAGCGAACTCTAGAGGAGTCTTACCATACTCTGTTAGTTCACTTAGTTCACCTTTTTTGAGTCTTACTACTCTATTATCTTTTAAGTCAATAGCTGGAAGTATATCCATTTAAATCCTTATCTTATTGAAGTTTTCTAATATCTTGAGTCCATCGATGTGACTTTTTTCTGGATGTGGTTGAAATCCATACACATTGCCGCTGTTTACGGCACTTGTAAACTCATATCCATACTCTGTTGTGCCAATAGTCACATTTTTGTCACAGACTACATGGTAGCTGTGAACAAAGTATAAGTAGGGATTATCTACATTATCAAATAGATTTGACTCTTTTTTTAAAAAAATCTTATTCCATCCCATGTGTGGAATTTTCTCCTCTTTGTTCATAGCTTTTTTATCAAACTTTACCACCTCTCCATCTAAAAGACCAAGCCCTTTTGTCTTACCAAACTCATAACTTCTCTCAAAAAGAAGTTGCATTCCTAGACATATCCCAAGTAGTGGACGATTGCTTTTAGCATACTCTTTTATAGCCTCATCTAAAGAGTTTTCCATCAAATGCTCTATAGCATCAGGATATGCACCAACTCCAGGGAGTATAAGGGAGCTTGCCTCTTCAATCTCATTTTTTGAAGTGATTATTTTTGCAGGAATGTTTAGCTTAGTAAATGCGTTTTTTAAACTTGCTAGGTTTCCCATCTTGTAGTCTATGATACTAATCAAACTAACTTAGCCTCTCTATTTTTTGATTGCTTCTTGAAAAATTGTGTAAAACTTTTGTCATCTGGAAGTTTAGTAAAAAAATCATTTAAGATTTCTTGGTAATCATTAATTAATCTCCTTTAGCTAATATTCCTAGCATCACTTAGGGTCATACAGCCTACTATCTCTATTCCTTGAGTTTTTAGGGTACTAATCGCACTACTAAAAGTAACACCTGTTGTTATGATATCATCAACAAGTAGTACATCTTCTACCTCCTTTTTTAGTTCAAAATCTCTTTGATTCTTGAGTCTATACTCTAGAGTTTTACCACCATAGTTATATCCACTTCTATCTTGCAAAGCCCCTAGTGCTACTTTAAAACCTCTTTTTTTAAAGCCTTTTGCTAAGAGTGCTGTGTGGGAGTATGTGCCTATTTTTTTACTCTCAAGAGGTACAACTGTGCATAAGTTTCCAAAAACCTTATATGCAACATCAGCTAGCTTTAGTGAGAGAAGTTTATATACAGAGTGACCCATATCGCTATGTTTGGTTAGTATAAGTTCCTCTATTTCATTATATGGATATAGTGAATAGACTTTTTGTCCGCACTCTAGATTTCTTGTATAGATGGTAGGCTTTAGAAGCCTCTCTTGGCACTTTTTGCAAATAGAGTTTATGCTAAGTCTTAGACATAGCAGGCATCTCATAGCTTACCTATTGCCAAAAATCTTTGAAAGAATATCTTTGTGTTCTGTGTTGCTTTTTTGTTTTATCTCATCCCATAAATCTTGGTATGCTCTTGAGGCAATAGAGTTTCTAGCAAACTCGCCTACTGGCTTTTGATATGTTCCCATATTTTCTATAGCTGAGCTATATGGTATGATGTTTTGAAGCATTCTGTCTTTGTTCTCTATAATAGTCTCTTTGTGCATATTTTTTCGCCTATCTACCATAGAGAAAAATGGAAGAACTGCTAGGTTTTTTATTTTATTACTCTCTATATAATCCTCTATTTGTAGGAGTGTTCGTAGTGAAAGCACCGTAGGAATAGCTGGGACTACAAGATAGTCTACCGCAAAAAATATATTTTCAGAAACTAAAGATATATTTGGCGGAGCATCTAGAAAAACATAGTCATACTCATCCTCTATGCTTTCAAGCAGTATGGATATTCTCTTTTTTGATTTTTTTGCTTCATTTAGAGAGAGGTCTAGGTTTCTGTATGAGAAGTCTGCTGGTAGGATATCTAGGTTTTCAAACTCAGTGGACTTTATGAGGTCATCAAGCTCTTTTGTCTTTAATACCTTTTTTGTTCCACCTTTTATCTTTGGCTTTGTGCGAAAGTAAAAAGATGCAGCACCTTGGGGGTCTAGATCCCAGATGAGAGTTTTTTTGCCCTCAAGTGCGCATAGGTATGATAGGTTTGTAGCAGTAGCTGTTTTTCCTACTCCGCCTTTGATGTTGTAAATTGCAAATTTTTTCAATGCATTCCTTCATGTCTTGGTAGTCAGCTATTTTTGTTTATAATATCATAAAAAGTTTAAGGGTGATATTTGGTTACAAAAATTCTATACCCTATTTTAGCCTCTCTTCTCTTTTCGGCTTTTATATATTTTGAGCATTTTGGACTATCCTACTGGGCTATATCTATTGGATTTGGCGTGCTTGCTATATATATGATGCTTGGGTTTGATAAAAAACAGATGTTCATCTTTGGATTTAGTGCCTCACTACTTTGGTTTTACTGGATTGGCTTTAGCTTTAGATACTATGATGCGCTCTTTATGGCGTTTCCCTCGCTACTTTTTCTAGCTGTTGTTTTTGGTCTACTCTTTTTTCTTATAGGGTATCTTAAAAACCCATTCTTGCGTATTTTACCATTTATATTTTTTGATTATATAGCTCCTTTTGGGTTTGATTGGATGAAGTTTGAGCTTCTTTTTGTGGATACTCCACTTGGTGTTAGTAAGTTTCATTTGGCTTCACTTCTAGTTGGTATTGCCTTTTTTAGACTAAAGAGTAGGTTTAGACTTATGGGGTTATTGTTTTTAATACTCTCAGTACAGTTTAGTGCAGATAGATACACTATGCCAGAATCTAAAATATACATATCCTCAAGTCATATACCTCAAGAGCAAAGATGGGATAAAGAGCTATATCATAAGTTTGTACAAAGAAATCTATCTATCATACAAAGAGCAATAGATGAAGAGTATGATTTAGTTCTTTTTCCAGAGAGTGCATTTCCTACTGCGCTAAATCTCCAACAAGACCTCATCAAGATACTAGATGAGCTCTCAAAAGAGATAACTATAGTAGCTGGCGCTCTATACTTTAGTGGTGATATATTTTACAACTCAGCATATATTTTTCAAGATGGAGAGCATGAGGTTGCAAAAAAGAGTGTCCTTGTACCTTTTGGAGAGAGTGTTCCACTTCCTGCACCACTTGATAGATGGGTAAATGAACTTTTTTTTGGTGGGGCAAGTGATTTTGTAAAAGCTGAGTACCCAACTGATTTTAGGCTAGAGGGTGATGAATTTAGGGTAGCTATATGCTATGAGGCTACACATAGGTCTATATACAAAGATGCACCCCCATATATACTAGCACTTAGTAATAATGCGTGGTTTACCCCATCTATAGAGCCCACACTCCAGAGGCTTCTTTTGAAGCTCTATGCTAGAAAGTATGATAGGGTTATTTTTCACTCAACCAACATTAGTGGGGCATATACTGTCAAACCTTAGCTACCTAATAATATCAGTACCTTGTGGAAGTGATGGGTTGAAAACAGAGCTATTAATATCTACATCTGCTTGAGGGTTTAAGAATGTTATAGTGACACTGTTTTTTAGTTTATCACTGTAGCTTATAGTGGAAGGAAGGGAGTTCTTATCTAGCTCTATGGTATACTCTATTCCATCTATGTTTGTGATGTAGTTATTACTATCTGTTTTTTTGGCACTACTCAAAATCTCTGTTAGAGAGTTTGTTTCATCTATATTTATAATAGTGGCTTGCTCTAAAATAGGTTCATAAGATAGTATTCTCTGTGAGTTTACGAAGATTTTTTTTAGAGTTGGTTCTTTATATATCCATAATACATCTGTTGGTGCTTTTATGTATATCTCTCCACTATAATCTATCTTACTACCTTCTAAGCTAGTAATAGTCTGAGCAAACTTTGATTTTAGGGTGTCAAACTCTATTTCTGCACTAAAAAGCATCATACATAAAAAAAAGATTAAAAAAAACACTCTCATACTATTCCTTGATTTTTGATTTGGGTATTCTAATGTAAAATCATATAATCGTTATTTAATTATTAGGATTAGGTTATGGTTCTTATATTTGGAGTTGCACTTATTGGTGGAGCTATTTTTTACTACTTTGAGAGATCGCAAAAAAAACTAAATGAGCAAAAAATCGCAAACTATGTAGATGATATAAAAAATGCTAAGAACCACTCATTAGAGGAGAGAGGGCAGAAGATTGAAGAGCTTTTACAGACAAATGGTTATCGGCTTGAAAAAAGAGAAAAAGGGTATCTGAAGTTTTCAAAAAAAGATATAAGTATTGGACTTTTGGTATTTTATTTTGGTTTTTTGGGAGTTGGAGTTTTGATATATTTGGTATACTTCTATTTTTTTAAGAAGATGGAGATAAAAGAGATACACTACCAATAAACCCCATCAGCTTTTAGAAAAAGGATGGGGTTTGGTGTTGAATTAACCTTGCAACTATCTCAATGCAAAGAGCGTTCCATTATTGATAAGGTAAGTAGGGAGTTGTATTTGAAAAGTAGCGTAAAATCTATACTTTTTGTATGTCTAGGAAATATATGTAGGTCGCCACTAGCAGAAGGTATAGCTAAGAGTTTAGCTAAACAAAAGGGTGTAGATATAGAGATAGATTCAGCAGGAACAAGCGGTTGGCACATAGGAGAGCCACCTTGCCAAAGAAGCATAGATGTAGCTAGAAGTAATGATTTAGATATAAGTAGTCTTAGAGGGAGACGGATAAATCCGCTTGATATGGAGAGGTTTGAGCTATTTGTAGTGATGGACTCTATGAATTACAATGATATGGTAAAAGTGATGAACTTTCCAAAAGAGAGAGTTTATAAGCTTGGAAGCTTTGGCTTTGAAGGAAAAGATGTGCCAGATCCATATAACTTTTCTGGAAATGAGGGCTTTGATGAGGTGTATAAAATGATAAAAAAAGGTGTAGAGATGATGTTTACTGAGTTTAGGATAGGTAGTTGAAAAACATAACAGAGCCTGAAAGAATATGTGAGTTTTACCCAGATATAAGGGAGTGTAGCTACCTTAAGGATAGAGATGCTGAATTTCGCTATTTTCATATAGAGGGGTGTTCTAATGCTATCTACCAAGTCCTTCTAGAAAGAGGCTGGAGGCGTTTTGGGATGTATTTTTTTACGCCTATTTGCTCAAGTTGTAGTGAGTGTATTACTATTAGATATTTAGCAGATGAGTTTTCACCTAGTAAAAACCAAAAAAGAGTTTTGAAAAAAAATCAAGACTTAGAGATAGAAGTCTCTCATCCTAGGATGACCATGGAGCATTTAGACCTATATACGCGCTACCATATACATATGAACAAAAAAAAGGGCTGGGACTACTCACCTACAAGACCAAAGTCATATCATGAGATGTTTGTAGAGGGGTATGAGGAGTTTGGATATGAGATTAGATATAGGCTTGAGGGGAAGCTTGTAGGAGTCTCTTTATGTGATGTACTGCCACACTCTATTTCTGCTGTTTACTTTTATTACGACCCAGATATGCCAAAAAGGTCACTAGGGGTCTTTTCACTCCTAAAGCAACTAGAGCTTGCAAAAAAGAGTAATATCAACTATCTCTACCCAGGATATTGGATAGAGGGGCATGCTAGTATGGGATATAAGGAGAGGTTTAGACCGCTAGAAGTTTTGACAAACAGACCAGATTTAGATGAAAAACCAGTATGGGGGAGGTTGGATTAGGATGAAATTTACAAATTTTATATCATACTATTTTGGAAGGGTGGCTTCATATAGGTTTCCCTCCAAGCTTCAGGGCTTTATAAACAGAGCTTATGTTAAGAGTTTTAAATTAGATATGTCTGAGTTTGAGGATGTAGAGTCATATAGCTCTTTAAATGCGCTTTTTACAAGAGAACTAAAAAAAAGCAGAGATATAGATGAAGCTAACTTTATCTCTCCTAGTGATGGTATGCTTAGTATAGCTAGAAGTGCTCCTAATGATATGGCTGTGCAGGCAAAAGGCTTCTACTACTCTTTAGCTAGTCTAATAGATGATGAGTTTGTAGGTGGAAGCTACTGCACTATCTATCTCTCACCTAGTGACTATCATAGATTCCACGCACCAACTGATATGAGGGTAGAGTCTATAAAGTTTCTAGAAGGTGGCTTACTTCCTGTAAACTCATTTTCAACCTCAAACTTTAAAGAGCTTTTTGTAAGGAATGAAAGAGTAGTTTTGAAGTGTAAAGACGCTCAAGAAGAGAGCTTTTATATGGTATTTGTAGGTGCTCTAAATGTAGGAAGTGTGAAAATAGAAGGAGTGGATAGACTAAGTAACTCTAAGGAAAGAGAGGAGTGCTTTTTTAAGCCAGATAAGGAGTATAAAAAAGGGGAGGAATTAGGCTACTTTCAGATGGGTTCGACTGTTATTATGGTCTTTGAAAAAGATGTGAGTTTTCAAAAGAGTGAGGGTGAAAAGATAAGGTTTGGAGAGGCTTTAATCTAGGATTTATTTTTATTTTTTAACTCTTTTGCAGCTTGTTTTGCTTCTCTTTCGTGTTCATCCTCTAGTTTTCGTCGTTTTTCTTGCAAGGAGCTTCTTTGTATTTCTATCATCCTCTCTCTAGACTCTTTTATCTTCTCATCTACTTTATCTTTCGCTCTTGAATTGCCAAGCATTGGCTGTGAGAGCAGAAGTATAAAAACAAAAAACCCAACAAAAACAGACTCATAAAAGCCCCCACCAAGATTTAGCCATCCTATGTAGATTATTAAAGAGAAGAGCGCTTTTAGAAAAACTACCATAACCCCTACCTTATTTATATATGTTTAGTTTATGTTATAATCCCTTTGTTTGACCTAAATAAAGGAGTAAATATGCCTTACATTGAGGTAAAAGTTGCAGGTAGTCTAAATGATGACCAAAAAAGAGAGATAGCAAAAAGCTTTAGTGAAACTATGGAGAGAGTTGCTGGAAAACCAAAGGCCGCTAGCTACATAGTCTTTAGTGAAGTAGATAGAAAAAACTGGGCAAAGGGTGATAATATTCTTGCTGATTTAGATAGGAAAAATGGGTAGTGTTTTAGAGATAGATAATATTAGCTTTTCTTATGGGGATAATGAGATTTTTAGGGACTTTTCACTTAGTCTATCTTATGGTGAAATAGTCTCAGTAGTCGGGGCTAGTGGAAGTGGGAAGAGCACTCTTTTTGAGCTTATATCAGGAGAGCTAACCCCAGATGCTGGAACTATTAAGAGAGATAGAATATCCTTTATATTTCAAGACCCATACAACTCCTTCTCGCCCACATACTCTATACTAAACCAGATAGAGGATGTGGCTTTAGTAGATGGAGTAGAAGAGCTTTTAGAAGCTTTAAATCTTGAGCGCTCCCTTATCTACAAAAAGCCATTTGAGCTTTCAGGTGGTGAACTACAAAGATGCTCTATTCTAAGAGCGCTACTAATGAAGCCAAACCTTATTCTAGCTGATGAGCCTACTAGTGCTCTTGATAACATAACCTCTCTTGATGTAATGAAGCTTCTTTTGAGGTTTTTGGATAGAAGTGCTATTTTGTTAGTAACTCATGACCTAGACTTAGCAAAATGGTGTAGTGATAGGGTGGTTGAGATAGGAGAGAAGGAGGAAGTATGAAGTATAAAAAAATAGTTGTCTTCGGTGAGATACTATATGATGTTTTTGAGGATAGAAAAAGACTAGGGGGTGCTCCTTTTAATGTTGCTTATAACTGTTATATGATGGGTGCGGATGTGCTTTTTTTAAGCTCTATTGGAAGAGATAAAGAGGGCTTAGAGATAGAGGAGTTTTTTAACAAAAGTGGATTTGATAGCTCTTGTGTAAAAAGGCTTAACAATGCTACTACTGGAAGGGTTGAGGTAGTTTTAAAAGATAAAGAGCCTACATATAATATAGTTGATGGTGTAGCTTATGACTACATAGATACCTGTCTTGAAGAGATAGATAGTGATGATATACTATATGCAGGCACGCTTGCACTAAGACACAAAAACAACCAAAACTCTTTTAAAAAACTCATATCCACTTCTGAAAATCTCTTTTTAGATGTCAATCTAAGAGAACCTTTTTATAGTAGAGATGTTTTAGAGCTCACCATTGGTGCTGCTAGATGGTTAAAGATAAACTATGATGAGCTATATGTGATAAAAAAAATGTTCAACCTAGTAAAAGATGACCATATAGAGCTATGTTATGAGCTAAAGCAAGCATTTGATATAGAAAAAGTCATACTAACTATGGGAGAAAAGGGAGCTATGTCCATAGCTTCAGATGTCTCTTATGCAGAGGCAAAAAAAGTCCAAAACTTCGTTGATAGTGTGGGTGCAGGAGATGCTTTTAGCTCAGTATATATAGCTGGGCTAAAGGAGGGCAGAGAGGATGAGGCTAAGCTTTTAGATGATGCAGCTTCATTTTCAGCAAAAGTCTGTACTTTAAGAGGAGCCATAACAAGTAGTAGGACTTTTTATAAAGAACAAGGGGAAGTAGATGGATAAGCTATATATAGTACTCATAAGTGTACATGGCCTCATAAGAGGTGAAGAGCTAGAGCTTGGCAGGGATGCTGATACTGGTGGTCAAGTCAAGTATGTAGTAGAGCTTGCTAAAGCTTTAGCAAAAGATGAGAGAGTTGAGAAAGTAGAGCTTATAACTAGAAAGATAGTTGATAAAAAAGTTAGCGAGGACTACTCAAAAAAGATAGAACAGGTAAATGATAAATTTGACATAATAAGAGTGCCATGTGGTCCTAGAAGATATATGAGAAAAGAGGTGCTTTGGCCATATCTTGATAGTTTTATGGATGGAGCAATCCACCACTTTAGGATGAAGAAAAAACTTCCAAATATCATACATGCTCACTATGCAGATGCTGGTTATGTGGGTGCAGCTATTGCTGGTTTGCTTGAGCTTCCTTTTGTCTTCACTGGGCACTCTTTGGGTAGTGAGAAACAAAGAAGACTTATGGATGGAGGTATGAGTCTTGAGGAGATTCAAAACAGATACAATATCAAAACACGAATTGAGGGTGAAGAAAATGCTTTAAGTGTTGCTGATATGGTCGTAGCAAGTACACTTCAAGAGGTAAATGAGCAGTATAAAAAATATGAGAACTATGATAAAAAGAGGATGAAAGTCATACCTCCGGGGGTTGATATTGCTAAGTTTGATAGGAAGTTTGATGACTTTAGTGTAGTGCAAGACAAACTCTCTCCTTTTTTAAAAGATATCAAAAAGCCAACTATACTAGCTATCTCAAGGGCAGATGATAAAAAAAATATTAAATCTCTAATTGAAGCCTATGGAAAAAATAAAAACCTTCAAGAGGTGGCTAATCTTGTTTTGATTCTTGGAAATAGAGAAGATATAGAGGAGCTTGATGCTGGGGCTAAAAGGGTTCTACAGAGGACATTAAGACTGATAGATAAGTACAATCTATACGGAAAAGTCGCATACCCAAAAACACATGAGCCAGATGATATACCTCTTTTTTATGCGTATGCTAAAAAAACAAAGGGTGTTTTTGTAAATATAGCTTTTACAGAGCCTTTTGGTTTGACACTAATAGAAGCTGCTGCTAGTGGAGTGCCAATAGTTGCTACAAATGATGGGGGACCAAAAGATATCATCAAAAACTGCAAACACGGGGTTTTAGTCTCGCCTACAAATATAGATGAGATAGAAGCAGCCCTAGAAGAGACATTAACAAATAGTAGAAAATGGAGCAACTACTCCAAAAAGGGGTTAGCAGGAGTAAAAAACTACTACACTTGGGAGAGTCATGTAGATACATATCTAACTGAGATAGAGAGAATAGTAGATACAACTACATCAGTAAACATATCTCTAAAGCCTATGCAGAAGTTCTCACTTATGGATAAGATGCTTATATGTGATATAGACAATACCCTTCTAGGTGATAAACAATCCCTTGCACAACTTATAGAACTTATAGAGAATAAAGAGTTTAATATGGGCTTTGGGATAGCAACAGGACGGCATATAGAGAGTGCTAATGAGGTTTTAAAAGAGTGGGGAGTTCCTAAGCCAGACCTTATGATAACATCTGTAGGTAGTGAGATATACTATGGAAAAAAAGGCATAAGAGATAGAGGTTGGGATGACCATATTGATAAAGGGTGGGATAAAGATAAAATACTTGAAGCTCTATATAATATAGATGGATTAGTGCTACAAGATAAGGTCAACCAAAGAGACCACAAAGTAAGCTACATGGTTGACCCAAAAGCAAAAGTAAATCTAAGAGAGATAAAAAGACTACTTAGAAAATCAAACCTAGCTGTAAATGTTATTTACTCTCATGGTGAGTTTTTAGATGTTCTACCATTTCGTGCATCAAAAGGACAGGCTGTCAGATATACTGCATTTAAATGGGGTATAAACTTCTCAGATATACTTGTGGCAGGGGATTCTGGTAATGATGAGGATATGCTAAGTGGTGGCTCTTTGGCGATTGTTGTTGGTAATTATTCAAAAGAGCTTAAGAAGCTAAGAGGTAGAGTTAATGTCTATTTTGCCAATACAAACTATGCGGCTGGTATTTTAGAGGGTATAAACTACTACGATTTTTAAGGGGTAATTATGGATATAGCAGAGATTTTTGATAATAACAAAAAACATATATTTCTCTTTTTGAGAAGACTTTTTGGGATAAATAAGCAGTTACTTTTAAAAGATGAGATATTGGCTTGTTTTGAGGAGTTTGAAAAGGATGCACAAGGCAAACATGAAGAGTTCTATCTTCTAAGAGAGCTTTTGAAGTCGTGTGAAGAGATGATTGTTTTTGAGCCTAAAGTATATGCTTCTTTTAGAAGTGGTATAGCTCAGTGGTCACTTTTTGGCTTTGATATAGAGGCATTGCAGTATAAAATCATGGACAGGGCTGAATTTTTGGATATTAAAGAGAATCTTTTACCAGAATTTACGCCAGAGCCTTGGGTTTTTAGGTTTGATGTAGCTCCTTTTAATGCTGAGTTTCCAGAGGTTAAAAAGACTCAAGATATAGGTAGAGGGACAGAGTTTTTAAACGAGTATCTAATAGAGAGCTTCAAAAAGGAGGAGAAACTAGGAGATTCTCTTTTGGAGTTTTTGAGTGTTCATCAGTACAATGGTAGACAGATGATGTGTAATAGTAGCATCAAAACCGTTAGTGAGCTAAATGAAGCTATATTTAGAGCACTAGACCTACTAGAGGCCATTCCTTCAGCGACACCCTATGAAGATGTAGATCAAGACATGCAACATATAGGCTTTGAGGTAGGCTGGGGCAAAAATGTAAAAAATGCAAGAAAAAGCCTACGGATGCTCTCAGAGCTAATAAACCGCCCTAAGCCAGATATACTTGAAGAGTTTTTAGGGATTGTACCTATGCTCTTTAAGGTTGTAGTTGTCTCAGTTCATGGCTACTTTGGTCAGTCAAATGTTCTAGGTCTTCCAGATACTGGTGGACAGGTGGTTTATATACTTGATCAAGTAAGAGCCCTAGAAAAAGAGATGAAAAAGAGGCTAAATGATCAAGGTATATATGTAGAGCCAGAGATAGTAGTACTAACACGACAGATACCAAATGCTCCTTCTAATACATCTTGTGATGAGAGACTAGAGCCTATATGGGGGACTGAAAACGCTAGAATATTAAGAGTTCCTTTTAGAAACAAAAATGGTGAGATAGTTGAGGATTGGATTTCTAGATTTCATATATGGCCATATCTTGAAGACTTTGCCCTAGATGCAGAGAGGGAGATTTTGAGTGAACTTAAGAGTCGACCTGATCTTATTCTTGGAAACTACTCAGATGGAAATCTAGTAGCTACAATGCTTTCAAAAAGACTAGATGTTACACAGTGTAATATAGCCCATGCCCTTGAAAAGACAAAGTATCTATATTCAGACCTCTACTGGCAGGATAAAGAGAGTGATTACCACTTCTCACTTCAGTACACAGCAGATCTTTTAGCCATGAATGCAGCGGATTTTATTATTACTTCTACTTATCAAGAGATAGCAGGGAGAGAGGATAGTATTGGGCAGTATGAGAGCTATGAGAGCTTCACTCTACCTGGCTTGTATCAGTGTATTCATGGTATTAACCTATATGACCCAAAATTCAACATCATCTCTCCAGGTGCAAACTCTGAGATATTTTTCCCGTATTACAAAGATGAGAACAGACTTTCTAGTCTCCACAAGGAGATAGAGGAGCTTCTTTTTGGTGAAGTATGCGAGAACTCAAGAGGAAAGCTTGTAGATAAAGATAAACCTATCATCTTTTCGCTAGCAAGACTTGATAGAATTAAAAACCTTACATTTTTAGCCAAACTATTTGCCACATCTCCTAGTCTAAGAAAGAGTGCAAACCTAGTAATCATTGCTGGGCAAGTTGATAGTGAGTTATCAGGTGATGATGAGGAGAGAGAGCAGATATCTATTATGCACTCTATCTTTGATGAGCATGAGCTTGATAGCTCAGCTAGATGGATAGGTGGTAGGCTAAACAAACAGCTAACAGGTGAACTATATAGATATATTGCTGATAAAAAAGGTGTTTTTGTTCAGCCAGCTCTTTTTGAGGCTTTTGGTCTAACAGTTATTGAGGCTATGTCTACTGGGCTTCCTGTGTTTGCTACGAAGTATGGAGGACCTTTAGAGATTATAGAAGATCGTGTCTCAGGCTTTCATATAAACCCAACTGATATAAAAGAGAGTGCTAAAATACTTGAAGACTTTATATGTGGCTCAAAAGGTGAGACCTCTTCATGGCTAGAAATATCAAAAGAGTCTATAAAAAGAGTAGAGGAGCACTACAACTGGGAGCACTACGCAAGTAGACTAACTACACTAACAAAGCTATATAGCTTCTGGAAGCATGTAACAAAGTCAAGTAGAAAAGAGATGCAGAGTTATCTTGATGCTTTTTATGGACTAATGTATAGAGAGCTTTTAAAAAGAAATATGAGTTAAGTAAAAGAGGGTTAAGATACCCTCTTTAGTTTCTAGATTTAGCTTATCTTAGAGTTTCTATATACTCTGCTACTGCTTCAGCATCTGCATCACTTTTGATGT
>CAZAFM010000032.1:0-22280 GCA_964484395.1 uncultured Campylobacterales bacterium
CCTATAACTCTATCTTATCACCACTTTTGAGTGGGAAGACTTTAAGAAGTACGACCTCACCTATTTTATCACCCTCCTCTTTGAAGCCTTTTAGGATATTTATCATCTTGAAGACATCTGAGTCTGAGCCTCTATAATATCTGCTTTCATCTATTTTTTGGACTAAAAACTCATCTCCTAGAAGCTTGCTATTTTTGATATCAGTTACGAGGATAAAAGGCTCTTTTGGTGGGGATTTTGGGTTGAAGTCATTTAGTTTTCTTTTAGCATAAAAAGGAAGTGACTCTCTAAAAAATCCATACTCATAGAACTTATAACTACTATCCATAGTTGAGACCTGTGTACCAAACCTCTTATATGGGAAGAACTCTTGTACTTCTGAGTAGATATTACTCACTATCATAAAGTAGCCTCCAAGTGCCAGCATGGCCACTTTGGAGAGCTCATATCTACCTCTAAAGGCTAGAAGTGCAATGGCACTAAGAACCACCGCTAAGATAACCCATATCTTATCAAAGTAGGCTAGTGAGAGTATAAAAAGCGCAACGATGTATATTATCATCGTCAGATAAAGGGCTATTTTGATAAAAATATCCTTTTTTTGAGAAAAAAGCAATGAGGCTAGAAGAATAGCAGCTAAAGGCTGGGCAGGAAAAACATAAGCAGGAAGCTTAGAAGCTGAGAGTGAGAAAAGCCCCATTATCACAACTATAGAGACTAGCAAAAACATATTTGCTCTTGAGAAGCTATCTTTTAAGTGTCTTGAACTTTTTATCAAAAACAGAACAAGTGCCACCCAAAAAAGCACACTCCACGGAGAAAAATTCCCACTAAAAGCCCCAAAATAGAAAAAAGGAGATGAGTTTGGAGTGATGTTGTTACTCACCCTATCAAACATCTCATGGTTCAAAAAAGCAAGATACTCTCCCCCATAGGTATATAGCATATACCCATACCAAGGAAGTGAGACAAGCAGAAAAACCACCAAAACAACGCCAAAGTTTTTCAAAAAACTCTTGAAGTTTTTAGCAATCATCCCTCCTCCAACAACAAGCCCAGTTACAAGCACAAGAGCCGGACCTACAGGTCCTTTTGCTAAAAAGCTAAGCCCTAGAGTAAGTCCAAAAAGTATAGACTTTGTCCGACTTCCACCCTTTGAAACTATCTCCCAGAGGACAAAAAAAGCTAATAGTGTCGTAAAAAGAAGAAGCATATGAGTAGCTATATGTCTAGTTTGCAAAATATATGCAAAGCTGGTTACAAAAAACAAAACGGCAAAAATAGAGAGCTTTTTATCTCCATACATTCTTTGAGCTAGGAAAAAAACAACCAGAGCTGAAAGCGCTCCTAAAGCCCACAGACCAAATCTTATACCAAACTCATTTACACCAAAAACATAGCTTGAAGCACTAAGCACCCAATAGATAAGGATAGGTTTTTGCCATCTATGCTCATAGTTGAAATAGGGGTCAAAAAAGTTGTTGTTTAAAAACATCTCCCTAACAGCCTCAGCATATAAGCCCTCATCTTTATTCCATATAGGATAGTCACCTATACCATAGAGACTTACAAAAAAAGCAAGTATGACCAGAAAAAAAGCAAGTATGCTTGAGTATGTAGAGCTATTTTCATGCATCTTCAGGCAACTTTTGTTGGGCTAGATTTCGCTTTATTAGGATGATGTTTCTTAGATAGATGATAAACCCAGTTGACTGCCCTAGTATAAAGACAGGGTCAAGCTTATGAATAGCATAAGCTAGAAGTGTGATACTTCCAGCTAGTGATATATACCAAAACTGCATAGGTATCACAGACATCTTCTTCTTTTCAGAGACTATCCACTGTATCAAAAACCTAGAACCAAATAT
This sequence comes from uncultured Campylobacterales bacterium, assembly GCA_964484395.1. Classification (GTDB taxonomy): domain Bacteria; phylum Campylobacterota; class Campylobacteria; order Campylobacterales; family CAZAFM01; genus CAZAFM01. The sequence continues at coordinate 1,869 of CAZAFM010000032.1, forward strand.
CGCCTGCCCCGTAAACCCAACAATCAACCAGATAGTCTCTGCACTCATTATGCTTCCTCTTTTATCTTGTAGTTTATATATCTGCTCTTCATCCACTGCACACCAAAGAGGTCGTAGATGACCTTAAAGAGTCTATTAAAAAGTGTATATTTAGACTCACCATGTATTCTTGGATGGTGGTTTGTAGGTATTTCAGTAATACTCTTTCCTTCAAAAAGCATAATAGCTGGGATAAACCTATGTATACCATTAAAAAAGTATATATCTTTTACACCACTATCAGCCCTATATGCCCTCAAAGCACACCCTATATCTCTTAGGTTATCTTGAGTAAAAAAGTTTCTCACACGGTTTGCTACTCTTGAGCTTATTTGACGAATGAGATTATCTTGGCGTTTTTTTCTGTATCCACACACTACATCAAAGTTTTCTAGCTCTTTTAAAAAGCTAGGTATATCATAGGGGTCGTTTTGCAAATCCGCATCTATAGTAACTATTGCACTTTTTGAAGCTGCTCTTATACCTGCGGCTATTGCGGCTGATTGACCGTTGTTTTGAGTGAAGTATATTTTTCTGACACCACTATGCTTATCTACAAGCTCATCTACTATCTCTCTACTTCTATCACTACTTCCATCATCAACAAAAACTATCTCATACTCTAATGACGCCTTTTTTGCCATATCATCTACTTTTTCAAAAAGAGGTATGATGTTATCCTCTTCATTATAAACTGGCACTATAAGTGAAAAATCTTTAAACATTTTATAACTGTCCTTATTTTATGTATATTGGTGAAGTTCCTATTTTAGGAGAGTCTATCTCTTCTCCTATAACATTATAGTATGTTTTATTTGGTTGTTTGTTTATCTGTTTTTCGTGCTCTTTTAGATACTCACACTCATCCTCACACCAAAGCACAGATATCTCCTCTCCATCACTTCCTTCAAAAAACATCTCTATAAACCCTCTATCCTCTTTTTTGCTTACAAAGCTAGCATCTTGAAGTGTCTCTATGAGAAACTTATACGCATAAAATCCCTCATACTTCTCTTCATTTAAGTGATCTATCAAGCCATATCCTTTAGCAGCTAATTGCCACCAGTAGACTCTATCAACAAGTGATGTGGATAGACTCAAAAGCATATATCTCACAAGATAGTCTGCATACACCTTAGTACTTACTGCCTCATCTTCAGAGGTTGGCTTATAATCATCAGTTCCGCTTATAGGCCAGTTAACCTCTGTTATCCAAAAAGGCTTATTTGGATCAGTAGCTTTCATAAGCTCTATCTTATCAATTGTATCAAACCCATACTGCTCATTTTCAGGCCATCCTCTTCTATCTACATATAGTAGAGAGTTCAGTATATCTACATTTTCACGCCCTATCTCATCTAAGTAGTAGAGTGTATAGTACCACTCAAAGTCAATTACTGATGGAGCTACAAGCTTGATATCTTCATACTTTCTAGAAGCACTCAAGGCAGAGTCAAAAAATCGTTTATAATCTCCCTTTTGAACTATACCCCATTTCATACGATTTATAGTCTCACCTATCTGAAACTCTTTTGCGTATGGATAGAACTCTGCAAAAAACCTCTCAAAAAAAGGCTCTAAGTCACTACTTCTTTTTGCTTCAAAGTTTTGAGCTATAACTATAAAAGGCTCAAACCCATGAACCATCAAATCATCCAAAAAGCTTTTTAGAGTAGAAAAATCCTCACTTCTAAAAAAATCTTCACTATAATAAACCCTAATCCCAACACTCTTTACTTCAAGTTCTGTCAGAGACTCTAGTAGAAATCTAGAGTCATTTTTAAAAGGGTCAACAAAAATTCCAAAAAACTCTTCACCAATGTCTGTTTTGAACCTATCAATATTTAGATAGTTCACACCAAGTCTAGGAAGGGAGAGCAAAGAGTCGCCAACAACCCCCAAGTAGAGGTCAAGTGAAGAAGCCCTTATGATTTTTTTCTTATCTCTATCTATTCTGACTATATCTGGCTGGTCACTATTTGTCATAACTGGATTTATCTGAGCAATGTACTCTTCACCACCTAGATACTCATAAGAGAATTTCGGAACAACAAAGTACGCCCCAAGAAAAAAAACAACTATAAAAAGAAAAAAGTATCTAAAAAAACGCTTCAAACTAACTCCAAATTCCTGCAATTTTATAGTCACAATTGTAACATCTACCCTCTTCTAGTTTGTTTAGCACTTCATTGCCAACACGATTTATAACAGTTACTTTACATCTAGGACACTCTGTTTTATTATCAAACATAACATTTCCTAAATAGACATACTCTAACCCAGCTTCATTCCCTATGAACTTAGCCTCTAGAAGCCTCTCAAATGTAGTAGCATCCCTATCTAACTCTTTGTAATTTGGAAAAAAGGCACTCAAATGCCAAGGAGTATCCTCTCCAAGATTCTCTTTTATAAACCTAGCAATATTTGCTATCTCCTCATCAGAGTCATTAATACCACCAACAATAAGTGTAGTTATCTCTACCCAGACACCTACTTCTTTAGCTTTTATGGCGTTTTGAAGAATTACATCTAGCTCCCCTTTTAAGGATTTTTTGTAGTACTCTTTGTTGAAACTCTTGATATCAATATTCATAGCATCAATGTGTGAGAATATCTCATCTCTATATTCAAGTGAGAAAAACCCGTTTGTGACCATAATGTTTTTTAGTTTATTATTTTCTGCTTCTTGTGCTATATCCTTTGCATAAGGGAAAAATATACTAGGTTCATTATAAGTATAGGATATAGACCTAGCTCCTTTTGCTTTAGCGATTCTTACCATATCAGTTGGTGATATATATTCACCTTTTTTTGGCTCAAAATCCTGAGATATCTCATAGTTCTGGCAAAAAGAACACCTAAAATTACAACCCACTGTGCCTAAAGAGAGTGTCGTTGTATTTGGCAAAAAGTGGTAGAGAGGTTTTTTCTCAACCCTATCAAGATTTAATGCACTAGGATACCCATACACATCACAGATTAGCCTTCCTTTTTCATTTCTATTTACACCACATATACCTCGTATGCCCTCTTTTAGCTTGCACTTATGAGCGCACAAAAGACATATAACCCTATCACCTTCTATCTCAAAATAGTTCATATTACATCCTTTCTTAACAATTAACTGAGCATCACTAGCTCAAGTTTAACATATTTTAGTAGTTGATGTTAATAGGCAATCTTTGCATTTAGACACGATTTTTGTTAAAATCGATTCAAGTACAAACAATCAAAGATGGGAAGTGAAGATGAGTAAGAAAAACATATTTGTTATCGGACTAGATGACTTCAATCTCAAGCAGATTGAGACTATTAGGAATATTCAAGAGTACGAGATACATGGACTTCTTCCTCTTGGAATGCTACTAAAGACTAAAAACTTCAACATCAATAAGCTCATAGAAAAAGGCTTGAAGGAGATAGAGGAGAGTGGAGTAAAACCTGATGCTTTTATTAGTCATTGGGACTTTCCTTCAGCCGCACTTGTAGCAGTATTTAGAAAAGAATATAATCTTCCAGGACCCAGTCTTGATTCTATTTTGATTGCAGAGCATAAGTATTGGTGTAGACTTAGACATGAGAAATCTATTCCGGAAAATATCCCTGAATTTGAGAGCATTAACCCTTTTGATGAAGAAGCAGTTGAAAAAGTAACACTAGAGTTTCCTTTCTGGATTAAGCCAAATATAGGCTTCTCCTCCCAGATGGTCTACTTTGTAAAAAACAAGCAGGAGCTAAAAGAAGCACTAGCAGAAACTAGGAAGAAAATAGCTAGATTTGGAGATCCTTTTGCTGAATTTCTAAAAAGAGTAGATATGCCTGAAGATATTCCTACTAAGATTGATGCATATCACTGCGTACTAGAAAAACCAATTGGTGGAAGGCAGTGTACTGTTGAGGGATATATAAAGGATGATGAGTGCCATATTTTTGGTGTTGTTGATTCATTAAGAGAGGGGCGTATGAACTCCTCTTTTGCTAGATATATCCTCCCATCACAACTTCCAGATGAGGTTAAATCAAGACTAAAGAGTATAAGCAAAAAAGCTATCTATCAAATGGGACTTGATGATGTACCTTTTAATATAGAGTATTTTTGGGATGAAGAGAGTGACAATATATGGCTTCTTGAGGTTAATACCAGAATATCTAAATCCCATTCCCCGCTTTTTGCGGACATCATGGGTGCTTCTAACCACGAAGTGGCAGTAGAGTTAGCACTTGGAAAAGAGCCAGACTACCCAAGAGATGAAGGTCCTCATGATGTATCTATCAAATTCATGATGCGCTTTTTTGAGGACGGAGTAGTTAAAAGAGTACCAACAAAGAGGGAGATTTTAGACCTTGAGCATGAGTTTGAATGCAGTATCCAGATAGAGGTTAGCCAAGGAGAGCGACTAAGTGAAATGCCAGATCAAGACTCATATAGTTATGAGGTTGCCGTTGTCTTTATGGGTGGAAAGAGTAGAGATGAGTTAGAGCAAAAATATGCTGAACTAAAAGATAGACTGCCTTTAGAAATAGAGGAGAGATAGTGGAAATAGAGCACTTTGAATACATAGCTATCCCCATGAGTGATGGAACTAAGCTTGCTGCTAGGGTTTTTATGCCAAAAGATGCTTCAATCAATCCCTACCCAGCAGTCCTAGAGTACATTCCCTATAGAAGAAGAGATAATACAAGAGCCAGAGATGATGTAATGCATCCATACATCGCCTCAAAAGGCTATATCTGCGTAAGGGTTGACATACGAGGTAGTGGTGATTCTGAAGGGGTGCTTAAAGATGAGTATCTACAAAGTGAGCTAGATGATGGAGTGGAGATTATAGAGTGGCTCTGTAAACAAAACTGGTGCAATGGAAATGTAGGAATTATAGGAATCTCATGGGGAGGCTTTAACGCTCTTCAGATAGCCTCTATGCGCCCTAAGGCACTCAAGGCTGTTATAAGCGTGGCATCTACGGATGATAGATATAGTGATGATGTTCACCACATGGGGGGCTGTCTTCTTGGGGATAATCTCTCATGGGCTTCTACAATGTTTGCTTTCAACTCCCTGCCACCTGATCCACAAATAGTTGGAGATAGATGGAGGGATATGTGGAAGCAGCGTCTTGAAGGAAGCGGACTTTGGCTTCAGAAGTGGCTAGAGCATCAGAGGCGTGATGAGTATTGGAAGCATGGCTCAGTATGTGAAGACTTCTCTAGTATAGAGTGTCCTGTCATGGCAGTCTCAGGCTGGGCGGATGGTTACACAAACTCAGTTTTTAGGTTACTTGAAAAGCTCTCCGTCCCGCGTCTTGGGCTAGTTGGTCCATGGAGTCACAAGTATCCGCATCAAGGCATACCAGGACCTGCTATAAACTTTCTAGATGAAGCGCTTAGATGGTGGGATAGATGGCTTAAGGGCATCAATAACAACATCATGGAAGAGCCGATGTTAAGAGCTTGGATGCAATACCCCATGCCCCCTTCTACATTCTACAATGAGCGCCCAGGAAGGTGGGTTGGTGAGGATAGCTGGCCATCTCCTGATACAAAATATAGGGAGTATGCACTCTCCCCTCGAGGTGAGCTTATAGAGGAAGGGGTTGTAGAAAGTGAGGTAATGCATATCAAGTCCCCTCTTTCAGTTGGAATGTTTGCAGGGAAATGGTGCTCATATGGAGCCACTCCGGACTTGCCTCATGATCAGAGAGAAGAGGATGGTGGAGCACTTGTTTTTGAGACATATCCACTTGATAAAAGCGTTGATATCCTAGGTGCTCCTGAGGCGGAGCTAGATATAGAGTGCGATGAGCCAATAGCTATGACAGCCCTAAGGCTCTCAAGTGTAGCACCAGATGGAAAGGCCACTAGAGTAACTTACGGTGTTTTAAACTTCACGCATAAAGATAGCTCTGAGCATCCAAAACCGCTCATACCACACAAAAGATATAGAGTGAAAATAAGACTTAATGACATAGGTCAGAGGATTTTAGAAGGATATAGAATCCGTCTTTCTATATCAACCTCCTATTGGCCTCTTGTCTGGCCTTCTCCTAAGCCTTTTACACTTAAAATAAGAACAGATAATAGTGTATTTAGACTACCTCTAAGAGAGGAGAAGGAAGAGGATAGACATATATCATTCTCTTCACCAAAAGAGATTCCCAATACTACACTAAAAAATATAGAACCAGGAAACCATAAATGGAGGCTTATAAGAGATCTAGCAAGTGATATTTCAACACTTGAAGTTATCAATGATAGTGGACTAAACTACATAGAGGCAACAGATACAAGGATGAAATCAAAAGCTCTTGAATGGTACAGCTTTCAAGGGGATGAATACAGCTCAGTTAAGGGTGAAACACTATGGGAGAGAAGTTTCAAGCGTAACAAGTGGGATGTCAAGACGGTAACAAGAACACTACTAACCTCTGATTCACAACGCTTTTATATCCTAGCAGAGCTAGATGCATATGAAGGAGAGAAGCGTGTCTATTCAGATAACTGGGATGTAGAAATACCAAGAAACTTAATATAAAAGGATGTAGATTATGAAAAGTGTTGCAAGTGAGATTATACAAGAAGTGTTCAAAAACTATGAGGGAAAGGCAGCCATCGCACTTAAAGGAGAGGTTGTGGTAGGAGAGCAAAATAGTGCTTGTATTATGGATATACTCCATGAAGGTGTTATTAGAGACATGGCACTAAAAAGCAGTCTTATAGAGCTTGCTAAAGCCCATATGAAAGGCTATGTGGAGATAAAAGGAGATATTCATACACTATTTGAGTTTACTGATTATCTTATTATCCACGATATCCCTCTTACAACCAAAATGAAGCTACTACCAAAGGTCATGCTACTTGAAAAACTTGAGATAAAAGCAGAAGGTAGTGGTGTAAGCAAAAACTCCAAAGAGTCCATAAGCTATCACTATGATGTATCAAACCAGTTTTACAAGCTCTTTTTAGATGAGAATATGGTCTACTCATGTGGATACTTTAAAAAAGAGGACAACTCACTTGATTTAGCACAAAAGGATAAGCTAGACCATATCTGCAGAAAACTCCATCTCAAAAAAGATGAAACACTACTTGATATAGGATGCGGATGGGGCTCTATGCTGATATGGGCAGCACAGTATTATGGTATCAAGGGTCATGGTATTACCTTGAGTGAAAATCAGCTTGAAGTGGCAAAAGAGAGGGCAAAAGAGCATGGGCTTGAGGATAGGGTCACATTTGAGCTTAGAGACTATAGAGACCTTGATGATAGCATTAAATATGACAAGATAGTAAGTATAGGCATGTTTGAGCACATTGGTATCAAAAACTACCCTATCTATTTTGGTAAGGTTAAAGAGCTTTTAAAGAATCAGGGGATATTTCTAAATCACGGCATCACCACTACCTCAGAATGGGGTGTTTCAGAGGCTTCTAGGTTTATAAACAAATACATTTTTCCTGATGGTGAGCTTGCAAAAATAAGTCAAGTACTCTCATCAATGGAGGACTTAGACTGGGAAATAGAAGATGTAGAGAGTCTAAGACGGCACTATGCACTAACACTAAAAGCTTGGGTTGATAATCTTGAAAAAAACAGAGAAAAAGCGGTTGAGTCAACGAATTTTGAGTCTTATGCACTATGGAGAATCTATATGGCAGGCTCTGCTCACTACTTTAGAACAGGAGATATTGGTATCTACCAAATAGTTGCTTCTAAAAGAGGAGAAAATCTTAGACTACCACTAACAAGGGAGCATATATATAAATGACTTTATATTTTCTATGACTACGATTTATAATCTGGATGCTGATACTACCACTACGGTTGCTGGACTTGTTTTAAGCCCTTGCGTTATTTTAGCAATGTCTATATCAGCGCTTGAAGTTTTTTATGGTTGCTTTTGCTTCTTTGTATCATAGTGCTTGAAGCTAAAGGTTTTATTATGAAAAATATATATTACCAACAACTGCTACAACTACAAATACCTTTACAAGTACAATTTGAGCGACTTTGCTTTCTTTTATTTTTTCAACCAATCTTTATCCTTTTTTTGTAGGTGGTTAATCTATATCTTCTAATCTTAGACAAAGTATATCAACTATTTTTTTTCTAGTGATAAAATTATCAATATAAGTTAACTTTTTAATATCCATTTCTTTTTTATGTACAATCATTTATCAGCAATACATTATATATCAATTCTCTATAAAATCACTTAATATATTGTCATTTAAAATGTTATGCTATCAAATACGCTTAAAATTCTAAAATGAATTGATACATACTTAATCTTATACATTATATAATTTTACTACTTCAATCTCAAAGGTACTATTTGGAACGCTTTTTAAAAAATCTTCTGCCTATTTTTCTTGTATATATAGCTTTTTTTCTGCTTTTTCCGCAGGTTGATATATATTTTAGTAAGCTTTTTATGGATGAGAGCGGTCATTTTGTACCTAAGGATGCTCCTCTAACCTCAGCCATATACTATAGTGTTGAGTATCTTGGGATTACTATTTTGATTGTTTTTATCACCTTTTTTACATATGAGAGTATTAAAAAAAAGCCTTTGATAAAAGAACTAAACAAAAAGGCTATACTATTTGCCCTAGCCTTCATAGTAGTTGCAAATGGAGTTATTATAAATAGCACACTAAAAGAGCTTTCAGGCAGGGCAAGACCCTCTAAAGTCATAGAGCTAGGAGGTGAACAACAATTCTCCCCACCACTAATTAAAGCTTATGAGTGCAGTAATCATAACTGCTCTTTTAGCTCAGGTCATAGTGGGTTTGCTTTTAGTATGCTTGTTTTTGCATTTATTTTTAGAAAATATGCTGATAAGATATTTTTTGCTTCAATCATCTATGGACTTGCAGTTTCATTAACTAGGATTGCCCAAGGTGGGCACTTTCTTAGTGATACGCTATTTTCATTTTTTGTAGCAGCTTTTAGTGCTCAGCTGTTTTACTATCTCTTTTATCCAGATCGTTCACCTAGTTATTATAGAAAAAATGGGGTCTTTTTTGCACTATTTTACTTAGGGCTTACTGTTTACTACTTTTTTGGAGCATTGCTGGGTTGATGGATTTTAAACTAATATTCAAAACAGTTGTAACTATTGGTATTTTTATTTTTCTATCTTTTTTTGTGGATGTGAAGAGGGTTTTATTAGAAATCATAGATGCTTCACCTCTGTTTTTACTTCTAGCTATAGTTTTTCAGTTTTTAAGTACTCTGCTTGCTAGTTATAGATGGAATATCATTATGAATATACTGGGGTTTAAAGAGAGATTCATCTTTTATTTCAAGAGTTATTTTAAGGGCTCTTTTTTCAACCAACTTTTACCAAGTAACATAGGTGGAGATGCAGTTAGACTACTTGACCTAAAAGCACAAGGATATGGGCTTAAGGACTCTTTTTTTGGGATTGTTATTGATAGGGTTTTTGGGATATTAGCACTTGTGACTTTGGGAATATTTGCTGGATTTTTTGCTGGAGATGTTATACCTCATGGGCTATATCTTATGATAAACTATATATTTGTAGGGACTATACTTGGGGTCTTGGTTTTGACACTTTATGGGAAGTTAAAACCCATGCTAAATCTCAAAATAACTGCACCTATTAGAGACATTTCTAAAAGCTTTTATCTGGTTTTTAGGGATACTAGGCTTTTTATTATACAGTTTGTCTACTCTCTTTTTGTGCACATTTTTGCTATTTTATCAGTATTTATGATTGCAAAAGGAGTTGGAATAGATCAAGATGCAATGCTGTTTTTGATGCTTGTACCTATTGTAATTCTTCTTATGGCTATTCCTATATCTCTAGCTGGATGGGGAATTAGAGAGGGGGCAATGGTTGGGCTTTTTTCATTAGCTGGAGTATCAAAGGAGCTTATCTTATCTGTTTCTATAATCTATGGATTTGTGGTTATTGTAACTATTCTTCCGGGATTTTACTACTGGCTTAGTGATAAAAAGAGTATAGTATGACAGAGATTTTAAAACAAAACAGACTTATTGTTTTTGCCTTTTTTGTCACTGCTTTTAGCATCATATATAACCAAAGCATACCTCTATATCTTGATGAAGCCTACTACTGGATGTGGAGTAAACATCTAGCACTAAGCTACTTTGATCATCCACCTATGATTGCTTATGTGCTGTATCTTTTTACATCTGTTTTTGGGGATTCTGTTTTTGCTATTAGGAGTGCTTCACTATCTATGCTTCTTGTAGCTGGATGGTTTGTTTATAAGCTTGCGTATGAAGTTTTTAAAGACAAAGCTACTGCTGAGTTGGCTCTTTTTATCTACCTTATTATTCCTATTATTGAGCTTGGATTTACTATTAGTACTATTGATTCTCCACTTACTATGTTTTGGGCTGGAGCTCTTTATTATTCATTTAGGGCGCTTAAGAGTGATCGCTGGAGTGATTATCTATTGTTAGGGGTGTTTATTGGTGCAGCTATGCTTAGTAAGTATACTGCTGTACTTCTTGTAGCTTCACTCCTGCTATATCTACTACTTTTTGAAACAAAAAAGTTTTTGACCCTCAAGTTTTGGATAGCGGTTTTAGTTGCTTTTGTTGTTTTCTCTCCTGTGATTATCTGGAACTTTCAAAATGAGTTTATTAGCTTCTCTTTTCAGTACACGCATGGGACTTCAGATGAGTTTATTATCAAGTGGGCTAAGTTTTTTGACTTTCTAGGTGGTCAGCTAGTTGTTCTCTCACCACTATTTTTTCTAGTTGCAGTTTTTATGCTCTACAAAAAAAGGAAGTGGTTTAGAGATAGAGATAAGCTCTTTTTGCTTATAAACTTTCTTCTTCCACTACTCTTTTTCTTATACAAAGCACTCTTTAAAAAAATGGAGCTAAACTGGGCTGCCCCTGCATACTTAGCTCTCATTCCTCTTCTAGCTTACTTTTTTGTAGAGCAGAAGTACAAAAAGACAGTTATTATAGGCTCTACACTATCTATCCTCATAGTCTTAGTTATGAAGTTTCCACTGCTTTTTGGACTAAAAGATGAGCTAAACTTTCATAATAGGCTATTTGGTCCTTATGAGGTCACAGAAGTGATAAAGCCATATATGAAAAAAGATGATGCACTCTTCTCCTATCACTATGCCTTTGCTTCTGTGCTGGCTTTCTATCTTGATAAACCCTATTCCACATTTGTACCGTTTCCAAGTCGCTTTAGTCAGTTTGATATATGGGATAGTAAGCAAGTGTGGAAGAGTAAAAGCGGGATTTTTGTAGACAAAAGTGATATATCTTCAAGATTAGAAAAAGAGTTTAAAACTGTAGAGCTTCTAAAACATGTAGAGCTAAAAAAAGATGGCTTTTTACCAAAAACATACTACATATATAGAGTAATGCACTAATTTGTGATAATTTCTGCTACAATTAAAACAAGAAAATAGTAAGGTAAGTTATGAGAAAAATTGTAGCACTTTTTGTTTTTAGTCTAAGCTTACTAGCTAGCCCTGCGGTAGTGGATGTAGAGTGGCTAGAACAAAACAGGGAGAATAAAAACATAGTAATAGTTGACCTAAGAGAGCCATCTGAGTATCAAGAAGGACACATAGAGGGTGCAGTAAACATCCATGCATACAAAAAACTCTTTGGTGAAGACTATATGATGCCTGGTCTTGATGAGCTTAGAGAGACTTTTAGCAATGCTGGGATTGATAGTAGCTCAAAGGTTGTTGTTTATGATAATGGGGAGTTTATCTGGGCTGCTAGAGCCTACTGGCTACTTGAAACACTCGGTCATAGTAGGGTAAGTATGCTAAATGTTGGATACGGTAATTGGGATAAAAATAGAGTAAAAATCTCAACAAAACCCACAAAAGTAGAACCAAAAGAGTTTATCCCAAGGGTTGATAACAGCAAGCTACAAACAAAACTAGGTACACTTGTCTCAATAGGAAAAAAGACTATTATTGATGGAAGAGCCCATTCTCACTACTCCGGAGAAGAGTCGCTAGCTAAGCGATATGGACACATACCAACAGCACAAAACTATGCTTGTACTCAAAACTATGAAGTCACCAAGAGAGGCACTAAGATAAAGGATTTTGACACACTAAAAGAGGTATATAAAGACCTTCCAAAAGATAAAGAGATTATTCTTTATTGTGATGGAGGAGCAGAAGCCGCACTTAATTATGTAGTGCTTCAAGAGCTAGGTTATAATGTATCTGTATATGATGGTTCATGGCTAGAGTGGGGTAATGACCCCGCAGTTCCAATAGAAAATCCATCTGAAAACTAAAATTAAGAGGCTTGGTGTCTGAAGCTAGCTATAAAGGGTCAATTAAAGCTCGCTTAACGGGTATTATTTTTTTGGTTGTATCCCTAACTGGAATACTAGGATATGGAGCATTTGTATATTGGTATATGTCCAATCAGCAACAAAGAGTCATAAACCTCTCTGAAACTGTAGGCTTAGTGCTAAGTCAGGACTTTGCAAAGCTAGTGTTGTTAAATGATATGGATGTCGCATCTGATATAACTGCAAAACTACACTCCTTTCAAAGACTAGAGTCAATGGTTCTTCATAGAGCAGCTGATGGTAAGGCAGTATATCAGTATAGTAGGGATTCAAAAAGCTTTACTCCAAAGCCACTACCACCATCAGAACAAAGAGTAACAACAATATCAAGCGGTGATGCAATTGTATTTATAGAGGCGAAGTATCAAGGATACTATTTTGGTGATGTGGTTTTTGAGTTTGAAGTAGATACGGTTCTTGATATTATCTTAAGAGATAGTAAATTCCTACTCTTTGTTGCACTATCGCTACTACTTCTTTCATACTTACTATCTCTGTTTTTTGCTAGAAAGTTTACAGACCCAATCCTAAAACTACTATACTTTTTAGAAAAAATAGAGCTTAGTGACTCACTAAATCAGCGCATTATAACCCATGAAAACAATGAGTTTGGGAGACTTTATAATGAAGTTAATACGATGCTTTCAAGACTTGATTTAGCAAGACAAGCTCAAAAGCTATCTGCCGTAGCTTTTGAAACACAAAGTGGAATGACTATTACAAATGCTAACCAAGAGATTTTAAAAGTCAATAAAGCATTTACTGAGATAACTGGATATAGTGCAAGTGAGGTAGTTGGAAAAACCCCATCACTTCTTAGCTCTGGGAAACATGATGATAGTTTTTATAAAAATATGTGGGAGTCACTTAAAAAAAATCACTACTGGAGTGGAGAGATATGGAACCGCCACAAAAACGGAGATGTATATCCTGAGCATCTAACTATTCAAGCAGTTCTTGATGATAATGGAGAGATAATCTACTTTGTTGCTGCATTTCTTGATTTGACTCTACAAAAACAAGCACAAGAAAAAATAGAGTTTTTAAGTAGCTACGATGCACTAACTGGGCTTGCTAATAAGACAATGCTCACTAACTCTCTTCAAGAGTATATTGATAAAGATATTACAAAAACAAAGGGAGCTTTAATATGCTTTGATTTTAATGATTTTAAAGCTATAAATGACACTTATGGTTATATATGTGGTGATATGCTCCTACAAGAAGTAGCAAAAAGATTAAAAAAAGAGTTTACAGATGCTGACCTGCTAGCTAGACTTAGTGCAGATGAGTTTGCACTCTGGTTTTGCAACCTTCACAAAGACACAAAAGAAGCTACACTAATTGCTGAAAACTATGCAAAAGAGCTTCTATCTATTCTAGCAGAATCATATAGACTAAATGAGAACATAGTTAATTCCGTCCCTTCAGTTGGTATTACTATCTATGATGATAGAGCAAAAGACGCCCAAAAGCTTATCAATGAAGCTCACACGGCACTTCATCAAACTAAGAGCTACCCTGATAAAAGTATCGCTTTTTTTGATGAGAGCTTCCAAGAGATGGCAAAAGAGCACTTGACACTCTATACGGAACTCTTAAGCGCAATCAAAAATGATGAGTTCATACTTCTATATCAGCCTCAATACAATAGTAAAGCACAGATATATGGAGCAGAAGCTCTAATAAGGTGGAATCACCCACAAAAAGGAATAATCTCACCCTTTGGATTTATAGATGTAGCTGAAAAAACAGGCTTAATTCTTCCTATAGGAAAATGGGTACTACAAAAAGCATGCAAACAACTATCACTCTGGCAACAAAAGAGTGAAACAAGAGGATGGATTATGGCTATTAATGTTAGTGCAAGACAGTTCAATCAAGAAGACTTCGTCCAAACAGTAGAAGAAAGCATCACACAAAACTCCCTTAAGCCTCAACTTCTAAAGCTAGAGTTAACTGAGAGTTTGCTTGTCTATAATACAGATGAAGTTGTTGAGAAAATGCACAAACTAAGAGAGATTGGTGTACAGATATCACTTGATGACTTTGGCACAGGGTACTCATCACTTCAATACTTAAGAAAACTACCTCTAAATCAAGTAAAAATAGACAAATCTTTTGTTCAAGATATGATAGATAGTAGTAGTGATTCTGCAATTATCAGAAGTGTTATCTATCTTGGCGGAGTTTTTGGCTTTGAGGTGATAGCTGAGGGCGTAGAGAGTAGTGAGCAGTATGAGTATCTAAAAAAGTTAGGGTGCAGAGCATTTCAAGGATACTACTTTAGCAGACCAAAGCCACCTAAAGATATAGATATTAAAGCCTGTAGTTTTTAAACCTATATGTCCAGATTTTGTATATTGCTTCTAAGACTATGCTATTTGACATCTTAGACTCACCCTCTTCTCTATCTACAAATATAATAGGAAGCTCTTTTATTCTAAATCCATTTGAGAAAAAGGCATAGTTTAGCTCTATTTGGAAAGCATATCCATTACTACTGAACTTTGAGAAGTCAACACTTCTAAGAACTTCAATTTTTATACATTTAAACCCACCAGTTAGGTCATTTACTGGAACTCCAGTGACTATTTTTGCATAGATATTTGCGAAGTATGATAGAAGAAGACGACTTAGCGACCAATTTATCACACTTATACCTTTTATGTATCTAGAGCCAACTATAACATCAGCATTTTGAAGCTCATCTAAAAAAACTGGTAGATACTTAGGATCATGTGAAAAGTCAGCATCCATCTGAAATACAGCATCAAACTCAAGCTCTAAAGCCTTCTTAAAGCCATCTATATAGGCAGTTCCAAGTCCTAGCTTACCGGCTCTTTGAAGTATGTGAATTTTTGGATTTTCTTTTTGCATCTTTAAGACAACTTCAGCAGTCCCATCTGGTGAGTTATCATCAACTACCAAAACCTCAATTCTACTATCACTATCTAAAACTTGTGATATTATATGCTCTATGTTGTTTTTTTCATTATAAGTAGGAATAATTACTAAAGCTCTCAATGAAGACTCTTTTCTAATTCACTTACTCTTTTTTCTACATATTCAAGCATCTGAGCTTGATTTTTATCACTTTTTGATATTTCTGAGGTTGCGACTATACTATTTACATACATCCATCCAAAAATCGCCATAGTAAGGATATAGACAACACCTCCGACCATTATGAACTTAAAAGACCTTCTTGCTATATCTTCAGCGTTTGAGACTCTTTTTTCTAACTCTTTTATCTCTTCGTTCACCTCTCTTCCTTTCTGCACTCAGCACATAGACCATATAGTGTCATATCATGATTTATCAAATCAAAACCGTTCTTCTTTGCTATGTCATCTTGCTTTTTTTCAACTATATCATCAAAAAACTCAACAACAACACCACACCCTATACATACTAGATGGTCATGGTGTTTTTTGTCATCAATCTCATAATATTTAGTATTACCAAGCACTATATATCTTACAAGACCAGCATCTTCTAGGAGTGATAGCACCCTATAGACTGTGGCTATTCCGATACTTGCATCATATTTTTGCTTTATGCGAGCATAAACATCATCACTATTTAGATGCTTTGAACTTTCATACAGAGCTCTTAGTACAAACTCTCTTTTTTTGGAGTTTTTAAGCCCATCTTTTGAATCAGTAAATTCCTGAAGCCTCTCTAAGAGTCTATCAAACTCACTATTTTTCACTAAAACCATCCTCTGTTGAACTGTTTTGTAAAACATTATAACATTTACTAACTGACCTTATGCACATATGGTATCAACTGTGACTTAAGTCTTGCTTTTAGGCTAGGCGGTTGCTTGAAGACTTATCTGGATAAGTCAAAAACAATCAACGACGCATAAGGGCAAGAATTAAGTCACCCGTAGGGCTTTAAGAAAAGGTATCATCTATGTCGTTAAACTTTTTTGAAGCTACTAGTAGCTCCTACAAAAGTTTGCCTAATATCTAAATATCTTTTTTAAAAGCATTTGATATCATATGTGCATAAGGTCAGTTAGAAACTTTTATCATTTTTTTGATAGCATACTGCTAGTAATTTTAAGGAGTTTTCTTGAGTCTAAAAGATGATTTAAAGTCAGCAAAGCAAGAACTTAATAGTGAAGAGAAGTTCTTAGAGAGTTCTATAAAGCTAGAGAGATTTTATAAAAAATACAAACTTTTTATATATGGTGGGCTTATTGCAGTAGTTTTGGGAATAGGTGGATACCTCTATAATGATAGTGTAAGAACTGCAAATCTTAAAGAAGCAAATGAGGCTTTTTTGATACTTCTAAAAGACCCTGATTCTACAAGCGCTAAAGAGATTCTAAAAGAGAAAAATCCAGACCTTTTTGCACTATATAATTTCTCAAATGCTATAAAAGAAAACAAAATAGAGCAACTAAATAGTGTAATAGAAGAGCAAAGAGTTTTCACAAGCTCTGTTGCAGGATATGAAATAGCATCTAAACAAGAGAGCCTAGAGCCATTAGTAGAGTATGCTAACTCTTCAAACACACTAAAAGACCTTGCAGCTATTCAAGCCACATATCTATATATTCAAAACGCTGAGTATGAAAAGGCTAAAAATATGATAAACAAAATCCCAGCAAACTCAAAATTAGCAACTATCGTAAATATGTACAAGCACTTTCTTATCACAAAAGGGCAGTAATGAGATATCTTCTTTTTCTAACACCTATTTTTTTACTGATTTTTTCCGGATGTAGCTCAAAGCAGTACTTTGAACCCGAGAAGGTAGAGGGTGATGTAAGGGTCACTGGTTTTATACAAGATCACCTCAAGAGTGCTTCAAGAGATGGGGCTATGCTTGAAAATAACTTTTTCATTACAGAAAAAGGAGTATCTAGCTTCCCACTAGAAGATGGATATGAGTACCTAAATAGTTCTAAGAAGTACCACTTTGCAACAGATAACTGTGGTAAACTCCAGATATACTCTCATGATGGGGATGTTGTAGATAGTGTAGAGTATGATAGGGAGGTGTTAAATGTTGCTGAAGAGAATGAGTTTATTGCTACTATAAACGCTGGAAACGAGATTACACTATATGATTTAAAAACTAATCAGTTTGTCTTCAAGCAAACCGAGCAAGAAGCTGTTGCAAATGATGTAAAAATTGCAGCCCCACACTTCTTAAATGATATTGTAATATTTCCAACACTTGATGGAAAGATGGTTATAGTTGATATACTTAGCGGTAAACCTGTAAGAAACATAGCAGTTAGCTCATCAAAGTTTTTTAATAATGTCATATTTCTAAATATTGTAGATGATAGACTAGTAGCAGCTACCCAAACAAGAGCTGTGTCAGTCTCACCTGAATTCATAAACACCATAGAACTAACTCTAAGGGATGTTATATTTGTAGGTGATAAGATATATTTTTTTACCAAAGAGGGAGAGATAGTCCTAACTGACTCAGACTTAAGAGAGATAAAAAGGCATAAATTCCCTTTTGCACACTTTGATGCAGCTATCTATGGGGAGTTTGTATATGCTATAGAGTCTCAAGGATACATTATAGCGGTTGATAAAGACCTTCTTACTTCGCATGTATATGAGCTAGATACATCAATAGATGGACCTGTGTTTGCAGCAGAGGATAAGGTCTATTTTAGAGACTACTATTTTCAACTCAGCCAAGAGTAGATGTCTAGGGCACTAGAGACTTTTTTAGACTACCTTACTATCCAAAAAGGTCTATCTGCAAACTCTATTAATGCGTATGAAAACGACTTAAGAGCATTTGAAGAGTTTTTGAAAAAAGATATTATAAACGCTTCAAGTGATGATGTTATATCGTTTTTATCAAGCTTTGAAAACAAAAGAACACTAAACCGCAAACTCTCAGCCATAAACAGTTTCTTCTCTTTCTCTCTAGAGCAAAGATATATCAATGAAAAACCATCTGTAAAACAAGCAAAAGTCCCAAAAAGCTTACCAAAATTTTTAGATTACGAAGATATCCAAAAATCACTCAAGCTAATAGATAGAAGTACTGTTTTTGGGCTTAGAGATTATGCTTTGATACTTTTTTTATATGCAAGTGGAACTAGGGTTAGTGAAGCTATAGAAGCTAAGCAAGATGATATTATAGAGGGATGGCTTAGAATACGAATGGGAAAGGGAGAAAAAGAGAGACTAGTACCTATTGCCAAAGAGGCGCTAAAAGCTCTTATGTTATATATAGAACAAAGAGGTTGTGATAGTGAGTATCTTTTTACCAACTATAGATGCCAGAAGATTAGTCGCATCTCAGTATTTAAAATCACCAAAAAGTACCTAAACACATCTCCTCACACACTAAGACATAGCTTTGCTACTTCTATGGTAATAAATGGAGCTGATTTAAGAGCTGTCCAAGAGCTTCTAGGGCACTCCTCTATCACAACTACTCAGATATATACACACATACAAAGACAGAACCTCATGGATAGTCTATATACCTACCACCCCTTAGGAAGGAGCTTTGTATGATACTTTGCGATATTGGAAACACACATTTTAGCTTCTACAGAAGTGGTCGTATCTGGAAAGAACCTATAAAAAAGCCAACTATAACAGATATTAACGAACAGATACTCTTCATTAGTGTAAATCCTAAAGGCACCCAAAAGCTAAAGCTTCACAGACCAGATGCAATAGATATATCATCTTTTCTTAGGCTTGATACAATATATAGAGGGCTAGGTGTTGATAGAATAGCAGTATGTATGGCTATAGAAGAGGGAGTTATTATAGATGCAGGAAGTGCTATTACTGTAGATGTTATGCAAAACTCAATCCATCTAGGAGGCTATATACTCCCGGGACTTAACGCCTTTAGGAAGTGCTATGCAGATATATCACCAGTTCTTGATGTAAACCTAAACCCAAATATCAACATAAACTCCCTACCTCAAAGCACTGAGGAGGCAGTCAGCTATGGTGTGATAAAATCAACAATCTTAACTCTCCAAAACAGTATCAAAACCAAACATATCTATTTTACAGGTGGGGATGGAAAGTTTTTTGCAAAGTTTTTTGATGATGCCATATTTGATGAGAGCCTTGTTTTTAAAGGAATGATAAAAGCACTAGAAAATATAAGATAAGGGAGTTTTATGCTTACAGTTGCACTTCCAAAAGGAAGAATTGCAGAAGAATCACTAGAGATTTTTGAAGCTATATTTGGACAAAAGTTTGAGTTTGAAGATAGGAAGCTGATTCTTGAAAAAGGTGATTTTAGGTTTTTGCTAGTTAGAAATCAAGATGTTCCTACTTATGTAGAGCACGGAGCAGCAGATATAGGTGTAGTTGGTCTAGATGTGTTAGAAGAAAAAGAGCTTGATCTTATACGCCTGCTAAACCTAAACATAGGGGTTTGCAGAGTTATGGTAGCTACAAAAAACAACCAAGAGCTAGACTACAACAAGCCTCAGCTAAAAATAGCTACAAAAATGACCAATATAGCCAAACAGTACTTCGCAAAAAAGGCAATGGGAGTAGATATCATAAAGCTTTATGGCTCTATTGAGCTAGCACCTCTTGTTGGACTTGCTGATGCTATTGTTGATATAGTAGAAACAGGTAGTACACTAAAGCAAAACAACCTAGTAGAGAGAGAGCTAATAATGCACTCCTCAGCCTATCTAGTGGCTAATAAAAACAGCTTTTATGCCAAAAAAAATGAGATATTAAACATAGAAGAGTTAATAAAAAAAGAGTTAAAAAAATAGCCACCTAAGACGATTAGTCTATATCTTCTAATGAAAGGATTCAATATGGAAGTAGGCGGTTCAGATTTAAGGATAGGTGCAAGCATAGCAGCGATGAAAAAAGCTATGCAAACAGAGCAAGTAATGATGTCAAAAATCCTAGAGAGTGCTGATACGAGGAGTCTTAGTGCCCCACAAGGCGCTCCAAGCCCTCAAGCAGTCCAAGTTGCAAATCAGGCTCAGAACATGGGTATGACACTTGATATAAAAGGTTAGAAGTTCTTCTTCTAACCTACT
>CAZAFM010000033.1:0-22041 GCA_964484395.1 uncultured Campylobacterales bacterium
GAACGAATGTCAGTAAATAACACGGTAATCTCCTTCTCTATTTGATCGCCGTAAGCAATATCAGATATCTCTTCTTTTCCCAAAATATCAAGAAATTGTTTTGGCACAAAGCGAAAATATGTCTCATTTAAACGGGAAATATTATCAATATAATCTTTTATCCGACGCGTCATGTAGTTATATCCCTCTCCCAAAGCACCGATTTCATCGTTTGTTCTGATAACGGTATACTCATCCTTGCTCCCTTTCGCGGCTCGTTCCATATGAGCAAGCAGTTCATTTACAGGCCTTACTATGCGTGTGGTAGTCCATTTAACAAAAAGTAGTAAATACACAAAGGCGATTAATATCCCACTGAAAATGCCTAAAAACATAAACATGCTGTTCCAGGCATTAACATATATCATAAATGGATATTTCAACAGATCATCATAACTAATATCATCGGCTGTTTCAAACAAAGATGACTCTGTGCCAAACAATATTTTAACTTGTTCCGGCTTTTCGAGGTTTACATCTAGCTCTTTTAGAAGTATGTCTTGAGTTAGAATACCTATGATAATTCCATTTTCATCACAAGCTGGAACTCTCTTTACATTTGAACTTATCATAAGCTTTAGAGCATACTCTTTACTTCTGCTGGTGTTTATAACTATTGGATTTTTGGTAGCAAATGGATAGGCTAGCATATGTAGTGAGTTTTCTACTACAAGAGCATTTACAATATCACTTTCAGATAGAATTGCTATGGGTTTTTGACCGCTTGTGAAAACACCAAGTCCACTCTCTGAAGCTCTTATAAGCTCTATAGACTCTCTTATGGTGTTTTTGTTAGCTAGGCTTGCATATCCTGCTAGCTTCATATCATTTATGTTGCTCATTCTTTATTCTCCAGCTTACTTATAAGCGCTATGTTTATTAGTGACTGAAATATATAGTATTCTAGACACATATCTTCTGTTAATGTATTTATATTTGTTAAAATAGAGTGTAGTTATCGAAATAGCATAAGATTCCTAATTACTACTCTATGTGATTTATTATATCTTCTTCTAGATTTAGAAGATATGAAAGAGTTAAGAGATTAAGATTGATTTATCTTTGGGGATGGTTGCCCAAAGTAGTAGCCTTGTGCATAGTCTATGCCCATGCTTTTGACTATATCAAATATGGCTTTTGAGTATACAAACTCTGCTACAGTTTTAACTCCTATTTTTCTTGCAAAATCAACAATAGTCTGTACAATAAACCTTGAATTATCATCACTGTCTATGTTTTTTATAAGTGAGCCATCTATTTTGATATAATCTATATTGAGCTTTAATAGATACTCAAAGTTTGAATATCCAGTACCGAAGTCATCTATGGATACTTTTGCACCTCTTTTTTTAGTCTCATCAATAAACTTTATAACCTCATCAAACTCCTCTATCCCTTCACTCTCAGTAATCTCCATAACAGCTCTTGAGCTTGCTTTGCTTCTATCTAATTGTTCTAGAATGTATGCATTTACATCTTTGTTTAGTATATCTTCTATGGAGAGGTTTATAGAGAAGTTGTAGTTTGTGTTTTCAAATGCTCTAAATGTCTTTCTAACCACCTCTTCAGTAAGTCTTGTATAAAGCTTGTTTTTCTTAGATAGCTCTAAGAAATGTATGGGTGAAATATACTCTCCATTTTCATCTTTTATTCTCATAAGTGATTCGTACTTAAATATCTCTCCACTTTGACACTCTGCAATAGGCTGAAAGATGGGTTCAATTCTGTTTTCTTCTAAAGCAGTATTTAGTTTTTTTGTCCAGTTTATGTTTTGCTCATACTTCTGCATAGCTTTCATTGAGTCATCGTATGTTAGTTGATGTTTTTTGTCTTTTTTGGCAAGTTTTAGAGCTATGTCTGCATTTGGGAGTAGGAGTTTACTACCATAAGATATACCTATTGTTATACATAGAGATATATCTTCTTTTTGGTTTATGCTAAACTTCTTTGAGCTTATCTTGGTAATAAGAAAACTAGCTAACTCCTCAAACTCCTCAATCCCAGTAGCTCTTGTAGTTAGATATGCAAACTCATCTGCATGAAGTCTATATAGCTTTTTTTCCTCATCTATCATCTCCTCTAGATATGAAGAGAGTTGTAGTAGTACACTATCACCTATTTTGTTTCCATATAGGTTATTTATCTCTTTGAAGCTATCTATGTTAATAATCATAAGGTAGCCCTCGTCACTCTCATCTATATCTTCAATCAAAGAGCGACGGTTTTTGAGGTTTGTTAGCTCATCATTGTAAAAGTTATTTTCTATAGAGTCAAGCATCTCATTAAATACTGTCTGCATAGATTTAATCTCTTTGATATTGTCTTTAACTGCTACTCTTTGCTTAATATCTTTACTTGTTTTTATACTATCTATAAGTGCTACAAACTCTTTTATAGGTCTTAGAAGATAGTTATTGAAGTTAACAAATAGTGCTAGAAAAACAACAAGAGAAAAAGCTACAACAAAAACAATAAAGAAGTTTATCATATCAAAAAGAGATATCTTCATCTCATCTGTTGGATATTCTATTTTTATTACACCCAATGTATCGCCTATCTTTGCATTTATATGGCACTCTAGGCATTCAGATTTCGCTTTTACAGGATAGTAGTACTTCACTTTGTCATCAGGACTGATAAAAAGCACCTCTTGTCCTTGTAGGCTAGTTAGTAGTTTTGGATATGACTCTTTGTCTTTATGGTTATCTCTTTGACCAAAAAGAGATTCTACTAGGTTTGATCTATAAATAGCTATATCTAACTTCGGATTTATGTTGTTTAATCTTTTTATTATCCTATCTATCTCATTTTTGTCCATACCATTTGACATAGCTACATATATAGCCTCAAAAGCGAGTAGTGAAGTTTTTTTAGCATCTATATGGGCTAGGTTCTCTATAGCCCCATCTTTTACATATTCACTATAGATGTATGAAGAGAGTATGGTAAAGGCTAACATTCCAAGAATGATTTTGATGGTTATGGTTGTATAGGTAGTGTCTCTATCTCTTTTTTTAAACATATATAACCTAGTTTTGAACTTATCTGGTCTGATATTATAACCTTAAGTATATATGATGTCAATAAATTATAGGAATGTTTTAATGAGACATAAATAGATATAAATCTGTTGCTTTGAGGTGAGAAGGGGAGGTTAGTCCATCCTTCTTCTATGGTATGTAGGAGTATCAAGGTCTTCAATGTCTATATCAAAGCCCCCGCTTACTTTTCTAGTGGCCTTTCTGATAGCTTCGTTTTCTTGAGGTGATGGAGCCTCATCTCCAAAGTTTAGCATTCTAAGTGCACTCTCACTAGGACTAGCTTTGAGAATATCTTTCTCAAACCCAGTTGCAACAATAGTTATCTCAACGCAGTCTTTATCCAAGCTCTCATCTGAGGTTGTACCAAATATAACATCAGCATCTTCATTTGCTGTATCATGAACTATACCAAGAGCCTCATTCATCTCATCCATAGGGTAGTCAGGATGGACTTTGAAGTGAACTAAGACACCCATTGCACCATTTATAGACATATTATCAAAAAGAGGCGAATCAACAGCATTTTTGATAGCTTCATAAGCAGCATTATTACCAGCACTCTCGCCCACACCAAGAAGCGCTAGACCTCTGTGACTCATTATGGTTCTTACATCTGCAAAGTCTACATTAATATCTGACTCTCCAGTTTGAAGAATAATCCTACTCATCCCATTTACAGCACGAGCTAGTACATCATCTACTATTCTAAAAGCACTTCTAATCCCCATACCTTTTGGTATAATGGATAGAAGTTTATCATTTGGTATGACAACTATTGAATCACTCTCTTTTTTTAGCTCAGCTAATCCACTATCTGCTAGCTTCATTCTTTTGTTACCTTCATTTCTAAAAGGCTTTGTCACCACTGAGACAGTTAGTGCTCCTATCTCCTTTGCAGCTTGAGCTACCACAGGAGCCGCTCCTGTTCCTGTTCCTCCACCTAGTCCTGCTGCTAGGAAGACTATATCAGCTCCTTTTAGGGCATCTTTTATCTCATCATAGCTCTCAAGTGCTGACTCTCTTCCAATATCTGGCTTCATACCTGCCCCAAGTCCTTTACTAAGCTTTCCGCCAAGTTGTAGTTTTTGCGGTGCAAGGCAACTTTTTAGTGCTTGCATATCTGTATTAGCACAGATGAGTTCTACATCTTCACTGCTACCTGTTCTGATAGTGTGGCTTATCATATTTCCACCGCCACCACCAACACCAATGACTTTTATCCTAGGACCTATCAATTCCTGCTCCGTTTCTTGTATAACTATATCCATACCTCACCTCTTAGAAAAGTTGTGTAATCCATCTATAAAATTTACTAAATACTCCATCTTGACCCTCTGTATTCTTGATTTTTGGAATGTTTGAGAGGTCACCTCCATGCTCTTTTTTAGGCAGAAGCTCATCAAGTCTAGGAGGCTCACTCCTCTCCTCTTTGAGTTCATGCTTTTCATTCATCTCATTGTTTGATCTGAGATTTTTGTAATAGTCTAGCTCATAGTTTGTAAAGTATCCTGAGCCATACAGTATAAGCCCTATTGAGCATGAAAAAGATGGGTCCTTAAGCGCCTCAAAAACCCCCTCAAGCTCTCTAGGATGTGCTACTCTAACGGGTAGATGATCAAAAATCTCACTAGCTACCTCCCGGATACCTTCTAGTTTTGTATATCCTCCAGTTAGAACAATACCTCCACCTAGGAGCTCCTTTTGCCCACTTCGTTCTATTAGCTTATTTACTAAAATAAGAGTTTCTTCTACTCTAGCTGAGATGATGTTTTGTATGAGGCTTAGTGAAAACTGCTGCTTTATCTGGTTATCACCCATCAATGGTAGCTCTATTAGTTTTCCTTTTGACTCCTCTCCATCTTTGAGAGTTCCATACTCTATTTTTGTCTTCTCTGCTGCAACTATAGGTGTATGAAGTGATATTGATAGATCATTTGTGATGTGGTTTGATCCAACTGCTAGAAAATCATTGTACTTTATGGAGTTTCCTACATGAACGGCTAGGTTTGAGCTAGTATCACCTAAGTCCACCATGGCCACTCCTAGCTCTTTTTCATCTTCATTTATAGTAGCAATGGAAGAAGCATAACCACTTAGGACAAGGTTCTTTATCTCAATACCTGCTGCTTTTACTGCTTTTTTGAGATTGTTTAGAGTGGATTTCTGAGCAGTTATGATATGAACTTCAACTTCAAGCCTTGAGCCATTCATCCCTATAGGGTCATCTATGTTTTCTTGCTCATCTACTGTAAAGCTATTTGGCAATACATGTATAACCTCATACTCATTTAGAGGAGTGGAGTTATATACTGCTGTTTGCATCACTCTGTTTATTTCACGGATGCCTATCTCATTTTGAGGGATGTTTACTATACCCCTGCTATTTGTGCCTTTACAATATGCACCTGAGACTGATACTATAGCCTCTGATACTGAAGTACCTGCTACTCTTCTTGCATCATTTACTGCGCTTTTTATGGCTGTTGCTGCATAGTCTATATTGGTTATGATACCTTTTCTGATGCCTTTTCTTACACCATGAGTTACTATGCCTGTACCTATGATATGCGGTTTTTTATCTTTTATCTCCGCTATTACAGCACATATTTTGCTACTACCGATGTCTATCCCTAGAACTACATCACTCAAAGAATATCCTTATTCAAATTTTGCATATACCCTTACTTCATACTCTTTTTTTAGTCTATTTAGAAGCTCCTCTTCTATCAGCTTATACTTTAGCTCTTCTACACTTTGAACTAAAAAATCAGCACTACTATCGTCTTTGTCATCTTTAAGCAACTGCTGTTCCACTATTTTGTAAAGAACAGCTTTCTCTTCTAGATAGACAACATCTTTTACCTTATTGCTCTCAAAAAGAGTATTTAAAAACTCAGCACTTTCATACTCTCTTAATCCATCTATCTTATCTATATCACCCCTCCTCAAAAAGCCCTGATTCTTCCCCTTGAAATCTTCTAGTTTAGAGTTTGCTAGTTGTTCTAGTTTTTCTTGCTTCTTGTCATCAATATATATCTGTTCTACTTCATCTCTTACCTCTGCGAACTGCTTTGGCATAGGGTCTATGTTGTTTGTTAGTTTTGCAGTAATAACACCATCATTAGTCCTTGCAAACTTGATAGTCTCACCTTCTGAAGTCTCTTTTAAGTGCATAATAAGCTCATCCCCAAAAGGATTTGTATCTGATGAAATAATAGTGGTGTTTGTGTCTCCTAATTCACCTTTTTTTAGCTTAATGTACATTCTTAGGATATCAGTCTCTGCTATATCTTTCTGGACATCCTCTACTATATCACTCTTTACATCTTCAAGAGCTAGAATTTCTCCATCATCACCTTTGTAGTTAAGCTTATACTCATCATAGTGCTTTTGTATCTGCTCCTCTGTTGGGTCTATGTTTTCATAGTTTATGGTTACATACTCTATCTCAAAAGCAGGTGGGGTTAAGAACTGATTTTTTCTCTCTTCCCAATAGGCTTTTAGCTTGTTTTCATCTACATTAACTTCTATGTCGCTTTTTTCTATAATATCTATTTCTATTTTATCAGCAATATTTAGAGGTGCTGTGATGGCTTTTTCTTCTAGCTCTGTTAGAGCAGGCTTAAGCATTTCTGAGATTTTTTTGACTAAAATCTCTCTTTTTATCATTTTTTCAAATTGGGTAGGATTTAGTTCATTTTGTCTCAATATATCAAAATACCTATCTTTGTTAAACTTACCATCAACAAAAAAAGGCTCCATAGTAGCTATCTGATCTGCTACCTCATTTTCTGCAACTATCACACCATTATCTAAAGCGTAGTTTTCTAAAAAAGCTTGATTTATAAGGTTATCAAGCGCCTGCTTGGGAAGTCCCATCTCTTTTGCTTGAGCCTGGTCAAAATCCGGACTTATATTTGAAAACATATTATAAAGTCTGCTATACTCTTGGTTGAAGCGCTCTTGGTCTATCTCTATATCACCTACTTCTGCTATGGCACCCTCGTTTTTGCCAAAGTCATAGCTTCCCCATCCTACAAATCCAGCACCTACAAATGCAATAGCACTTATCCATACAGTTATTACAAGCCATTTTTTATGTCTTTGCATCCAACTTATCATCAAAAACCTTTGCTAAGAATCTTACAAACCTTGCTATTATACAATACTCGCTATTAAACCCAAATTTGAATTTTGGTAGAGAGACAATAATGAAACACTCATGCTTCCAAAAAAATCACGATGGTCTCAAGTGCGACATTAGCATAGCCCTTAGGAATCCACTTTCTAAGGGTGTATAAAATATAAAAAGGAGATTTATAGGTGAAGAACTTAGATTTTCAAAAAGAGGACTTACAATATATTTGGCATCCGTGTACGCAGATGAAAGAGCATGAGCACTACCCAATAGTCCCCATAAAAAGAGGTGATGGGGTCTATCTAGAGGATTATGATGGAAGACGCTTTGTAGATGGAATAAGTAGTTGGTGGGTCAATATATTTGGTCATGCCAATCCAGTTATCAATGAAGCTCTTAAAAAGCAGAGTGAGGAGCTAGAACACACTATTTTTGCGGGGTTTACGCATAAACCAGCACTTGATTTAGCAAAAAGCCTTGTAGAGATTACGCCACATGGACTTGAGAAGGTTTTTTTTGCAGATAATGGCTCAAGTGCTGTTGAGGCTGCGCTAAAGATGGCTTTTCACTACTTCAAAAATCAAGGAGAGGTTCGTCCTTATTTTGTAGCCCTCAGTGAAAGTTACCATGGTGAGACTATAGGTGCTCTCTCAGTAGGTGATACTGCTCTTTATAAGAAAACCTATGAAGAGATTCTCATAAAAACACTCATCTCTCCGTCTCCTAAGGATGATAGCTTAGAATCTGCTCAAGAAGCAGCAAATGCACTTGAAAACATGATAGAACAAAACAGAGATAAAATATCAGCCTTCATACTAGAGCCACTTATCCAGTGCGCAGGTGGGATGAAGATGCATCATGAGGAGTTTGTAAGGCTGGCTCGCAAAATATGCAATAAATATGGAATATTTATGATAGCTGATGAGATAGCAACTGGCTTTGGTAGAACTGGAGAGATGTTTGCATGCGAAAAGTGTGGTATTAGTCCAGATATGATGACACTATCTAAGGGCTTAAGTGGTGGATATCTACCAATATCTATTGTTATGGTAAGTCAGAAGATTTATGATGGATTCTATTGTGAATATGAGGAGCAAAAAGCGTTTTTGCACTCACATAGCTATACTGGAAATGCACTAGGATGTGCGGTGGCTAACTCTGTCATAGAACTTTTTAAAACTACCAATATCATAGAAAAAAACCGCAAAAAAAGTGCTTTTCTAGCAAAAAAGCTTGAAGAGATAAGCAGGTATGAGTTCATACAAAACCCTAGACAACATGGGATGGTGGTAGCTTTTGAAACTAACTCTTTTAAATCTAGAAAAGATTGGAGATACTTCTATACTGAGTGTTTAAATCGTGGAGTTTATCTAAGACCTCTAGGAAATACAATCTACTTTATGCCTCCGCTTGTCATAGAGGAGGATGAAATAGAGAGACTCTTTGATGTAACCATTCAGTTACTAAGTGACCTCAGCTAGATTTGAACTTCCAACCCTTTTCTATTAGGCACTCTTTTACTCTATCTTTTATGTCTCCTTGAAGCTCTATCCACTCACCTTCATACTTGCCACCACAGGCTAGTTTGGTTTTTAGAAATTTTAGCAGAGCTTTTTTATCACCCTGACTTATAAAAAACCGACCAACTATAGTTACTGGCTTTCCATTTCTCTTTTCAAACCTAAACACCAAAAGATGCTCAGAGATTGGCTTTATGCTTTGGGTGTTCTTACTAACCTTCTTAGAAGCCCCTTTTCCTTGAAACTCTAAAGGCTCTTCATCTAGCTTCGCACCAATTTCTAGCTTCATTGATTATTCCTTCTGACACTTCTTTTTGCCTAGATTATACACATTAAAATATTCAAGTGAAGTAAGATTTGATTTTGAGTAGTTGTGATAATTCAGATATCGTATATATTTTTTCTTTTGCCCACTCTTAGTATCAACAATATCAATTCTCCATCCTCTATCCGGAAAAGTGCCCGTATTTTTCTAGCGATGATGTAGCGATACTGTCCGCTATGCTTAGCGCCTTTGAGTTCTGTGGCTTTTTTGCTCTCTTTGAGATCGTTAAAGTTCTCTGCAAGATACTCTACCTTTTTGGCAATCAACACTCGCTCAACTTTATCAAAGTCTCGCAAGTCTTTGAGTGCTTGGTCAGAATAGCGGATATTCAAAGTTCAATCCCTAACTCTTTATATACGCTTTTACTATCATGAGTCCGCATCTTGCCTGAGTGTATAGCATCAGTTATCTTATCTGCCATAAGCGCATCTGTATGGTCAAAATAGAAATCAAGTGCTGATTCGACTATCTCTTTTTGTGATTTTTGTAGCGCATGAGCTAAAAGTTCTAGCTCTTTTGCAGTATTTGAATCAAGTGAAAAGAGTTTTTTAACAGTTGCCATTAACTAACCTTTCTGTTTAGATATCTAATCATATATATTTTAGGATAGATTGTCAAGATAGTGTATTGGCTCACTAAATCCATTTAGACTCTTTTACTACTCCAAAAACAGTTGCTCAAAGAGGCTGAGGTTTGTTTTTAGGGTTTTGTAGATGGAGTGAGTGGATAATGCTCTCTTGTACTTTTTGCGTTGCAGTTGCCATAAATACTACTATAGGAGTGTTAGGAAAGTTCTGTTTTAAAAGTGAGAGTTTCTGATAATCAGCCCTAAACTCATGCCCCCACTCACTAACACAGTGTGCTTCATCTATGGCAAAAAACGATAAGTCAATAGAGTAGAGAAGCTCCATTAAACACTTGCACAAGTACTATAAGTGGCGAGATAACAACCCTTAGTCCCTCCATCATGAGTGAGGGCAACTGAAAACAGAGCGACTTCCCTGCACCAGTTGGGATAATAGTCACAAGGTCTTTTTTTGCCAAAATAGCATCTATGGCTCTCTCTTGAAACTCCCTAAAAGAGCTATGTCCAAATATATCTTGTAGTAGTTTATGTTTTTGGCTCATAAGCTAAGACTCTTTAGCTCTATAATGAGGAATCAATCATCATGCACGACAACTCTATTTCTTCCTCTTTCTTTTGCATCATACAGAGCTTTA
The DNA here is from genome assembly GCA_964484395.1 of uncultured Campylobacterales bacterium. Lineage (GTDB taxonomy): Bacteria > Campylobacterota > Campylobacteria > Campylobacterales > CAZAFM01 > CAZAFM01. Next base: position 10,285 of record CAZAFM010000033.1, read on the forward strand.
TCTGCACATCGGTATAAGTACTTCGTATCGCCACCTTGCTGACTGTCTATAATGCAAACTCCTATTGAGATAGTAACAAACTCACTTGCTCTATTATGCTTATGCTCTATGTGTAATTTTTCAACACCTTCTCTTAGGCTTTGGGCAAACTCAAATGCGTCTTTTGTAGAAATGCCTAAAGCTAAAGCACCAAACTCCTCTCCTCCAAGTCTAAATACCTCATCTGACTTTCGTTTTAAGTTTTGCTTTAAACTCTCTGCAACTTTTATAAGTGCTTCATCACCTGATTGATGTCCATATGTATCGTTGTACTGCTTAAAAAAGTCTATATCCATTATCATAAATGCTAGTGGCTTATCCTCTCTTTTAGCAAGCTTTAAGTACATATCAAAAATCAAGTCAAAAGCTCGTCGATTATAGAGTTGTGTTAAACCATCTGTCATCGATATTTTTTCTACCAAACCAATGAGTTTTTTATTTTCTCTATAAAACAGAAGGTTAACATAGACTATAAACAGTAGTGAAGCAACCCCAATAAAAAGTACAGCATTTAAAAGAAAAGTTTTTTGCTCAAGTCTTTTTGTCAAAACATCCTGCAAGACATTAAAGTTCACTCTTTGCAAATCAATAATATACTCCATATTTTCAGTAATCACATCATATATTTTTTTTCCACTAGAATAAATCGTATCCACATCTAGAAATTCTTTATTTACCGTAGAAATAATCTCATTTTGAGCAATAATCATTTTATTATATGAGTTATGAATATCTGGATACATCTCATTAGAAGATATCATTTTATTATTGAACTTAACCTTTTTTAAAAAAGCATCAATTTTTTCTAGCTGCACCTTTATATGCTCTTTTTGCTCTTTGGTCAATATATTATTGGCTACACCTGAGGCTTTTCCTCTTATCTGTCCATTATATTCAATAAGCCTAGGTAGTAAATCAACAGCATTCTCGACCATTATATAAGACTTCAAATTAGATTCTAGCTTCAAGTTAAACTGATATGATAAGTCACTAGAAAAATACATCAATTCATCTATCACATCACTTATGACCTCAAAATCAGCATTAACGATATCTTTCTCAAACCCATCCAAAAAAGCTTGTAACTCCCTTATATCTTCACCATTGTTTTTTGACAATGCAACAGATAGAGTATCAAATTGTGTTATTATTTTGGATTGTAGGTTTCGTATTTGTGTACTGATATGCTCTTCATCTTTTTTACATTTACACTCTTTGATTGCGGACAAACCACGCAGACGCTGTAAATCAAAAATACTTTCTTCAATTTGCTCAATAAAATTGAGTCCAATCAATTGCTTTTGTGTAAAATTAACATTTTTCTTTACATACATAAATGCAGAGACAAAAACAATCGTAACCCCTACTATGGGGAGAAGTGCCAATAAAATAAACTGTATTAGATTGTAGCGTTTTTTCTTTCTGTAATTCTCTTTTAAATAATCCATATGTGCATCGTATTTGTACTGTCTTTTTACAATATCATAACATAACTATGCTAGCTTAGTCTTAAAGAGATTTTTCATATACTATATGGTGTGGTATAATTAAGATAGAATGCACAAAGGAGATAAAATGCATACTGTAAAACTTAGTGTAGGTGATAATGCTTATACTCATTTAATGTTTTTGTTGCAAAATTTAAAAACAGATGAAATTCAAATCGTAGAAGATATGATAGAAAGTACAGATGATTCTTCTTTTGCTATAGATATGTCAAAGTATAAAATAGAAGCTTTTAAAAGCATCAAAGACCCTCTAAAATGGCAACAAGATATTAGGGCTGAGTGGAACTAAGTATGACTAAATATCTCCTTGATACAAATACAATAATCTATGCTCTGAATCAAGGCTTAAAACTTCAAAACGGTAGATATTTGGTATCTGTCATCACAGAGATCGAACTCCTCTCATATAGCAATCTTACAAAAGAAGATTAAACTATTTTAAAAAATCTACTAAGTCAGTTTGAATCTATAGAGCTTACTAAAAGTGTAAAAGATAAAACCATACAGATTAGAAGGGATTCAAAGCTTAAACTTCCAGATAGTATTATCGTTGCAAGTGCATTAGATAACGATGCTGTTTTAGTCACATCTGATAAACAGCTTCTGAATGCTCAGGTTGTAAAAATTATAGAGCTAAATGAGCTGCAAACGAAGGAGTGACTATGAAAATATCATATGGAACAAGAGAGATAGTAAGAAATCCCTCCCTTCTTCGCATAAACCCAAGTGAAAGCTACATCATAGAGGACAAAAAGTCCCACAAAGAGCTTGGCGTATATCTAGGGGTTGAGCTGGTAAAAGAGTTTTTGACTACATAGAGAAGAAAAAACTGCTCGATAGTGCAAAAAAGATTAAGAAATCAACATCAAAGAAGAGTGCATCCCTAGAAGGAATTATAGACGATGGAGTTTAGTCTAGGTGATATAGTTTTACTAAACTTAACTACCCCACCAACTTTATAGGTCCCTCACTCCTGCCCTCTAGCACTTGTGTTACTATCTCATTTTTGGAACTTTGAAAGCTCTCTTTGTCTCCATACTCTATTATTTTACCATCATATAGAAGTGCGAAGTAGTCGCCTGCTTTGAAGCTCTCTTTTACATCGTGGCTTATGAGGACTGAGGTGATGTTTAGGCGCTCTTGGAGGTCTTTTATCATTTGGGTTACTAGGTCACTTGTGATAGGGTCAAGTCCGCTTGTTGGCTCATCATATAGTACTACTTCAGGGCGAAGGATTATAGTCCTAGCAAGTCCAACTCTTTTTTTCATCCCACCACTTAGCTCATCTGGAAAAAGCTTAACTACTTCATTTGGTTTTAGTCCTACCATTTCTAGGGCTTCATAGACCTTTTTCTCTATCGTCTGCTTGCTGTCATTTGTATGTTCCCTAAGTGGAAAAGCTACATTATCATACACTCCCATACTATCAAAAAGAGCGCCACTTTGAAAAAGAAAACCAACCTTTTTTCTTGCTTCAAAAAGTGTCTTAAGGTCAGCCTTGCAGACATCTACGCCATCTACAAATATCTCTCCTCTATCAGCCTTGAGTAGTCCCACTATATGTTTGATAATAGTTGATTTTCCACTACCTGATAGTCCAAATATCACGGTGGTATAGCCATTTTTTATACTTAAATCCACACCTTTTAGCACCTCTTTGTCGCCAAATCTTTTATAAAGGTTTTTTATCTCTATATCTATCATATCAAGCCTTTTGCATGGAGATAAGCACTCCTTCTATTAACTCATCCAAGTCACCATCTAGAATCGCATCTGTTTGAGAAAATGCTTGGTTACTTCTGCTATCCTTTATCTGCTGATATGGGGCTAGTACATAGCTTCGTATCTGATGCCCCCAGCCTATTTCTGTTTTTTCTTGGTTTTGTTGTTCATCTTTTCTTTTTTGAAGCTCTAGTTCATATAGTTTACTTTTTAGCATCTTCATGGCTGTTGCTTTGTTTTTGTGCTGTGATCTGTCGTTTTGACACTGAACTACTATGTTTGTTGGTTGATGGGTTATACGGATGGCACTCTCTGTTTTGTTTACATGCTGCCCACCTGCACCACTTGCTCTGTAGGTGTCGATTTTAAGGTCTTTATCCTCTATCTCTATGTCTATATCATCATCTATCTCAGGGCTGACTTCAACTGAGGCAAAAGATGTGTGCCGCTTAGCATTACTATCAAAAGGAGAGATTCGCACTAGTCTGTGTATACCACCCTCTACTTTCATATAGCCATAGGCGTTTTCACCTTTGATGATAAAACTTGCATTTTTTATCCCAGCCTCATCACCATCTTGGTAGTCTAGTAGCTCTGTCTTAAAGCCCCTTCGTTCACTCCATCTAAGATACATACGATAGAGCATACTAGCCCAGTCTTGTGACTCAGTGCCTCCTGCTCCTGGGTTTATAGAGACAATAGCATTTGCAGAGTCTAGCGGGTCACTTAGCATCACTTCTATTTCAGCTTTTGCTATTTTTTTCTCAAGCGCACTGCTTTCGCTAAACACCTCTTCTAAAGTCCCTTCATCCGCCTCTTCTTTAGCAAGCTCAAAGAGGTCTTTGGAGTTTATTAGCTCATCTCTTGCTTCTTGAAACTTTTTTAAGATTGTACTCTTTTTGCTCTTCTCTTTTTGAATACTTGCAACACTATCAGGCTCATTCCAAAAATCTGGGTTTTTCTCTAACTCTGCTATCTCATCAAGGCGTTTTTGTATCTCATCTGGTTTTATTATGGACTTGATATTTTCAATCTTCTGCTCTAAGGTTTTTAGTAGTTCACCATACTCGTAGTTATCCAAAAAATCTCCTAAAATTTAAAATTATCTATATTTTACTACAACTATTATAATGACCTCATTTTTTAACTATGCTACTGTTTACAAAGATGTAGATATACTATAAAATTGAAGAAAAATTCAAGGATTTGATAATGACGCTTACCTTTCAAGAGAGAAGTGTCACTATCATTGGAGAGCTGATACTGTAACTAAAACTATACTTTTACCATCAAATGAAGATATTCAAAAGACCACTTAGTAGACTTATAAAAGACATATCTGAAGAGTTGGATTTATCATAAAAGATTTTAGAGAGGATGTAGATGCAGATAGCAAAAACTATAAATGAACTAAAAGAGTTAAGAGCTGGACTTAAAGGCACTGTAGGGTTTGTTCCTACTATGGGGGCGCTTCATAGTGGGCATTTGAGTCTTATTCGTAGAAGCAAGGAGGAGTGTGAGAGTAGTGTTGTTTCTATATTTGTAAATCCTACGCAGTTTTTAGAGGGTGAGGACTTTGAGGCTTATCCAAAAAAGCAGAGTGCTGATCTTGATATTTGTCGTAGGGCTGGGGTTAATCTGGTTTTTATACCACGAAGTGATGAACTATATTTTGATGATGATATAAGAGTAGTAGCTCCAAAGTGTAGTGGGTATTTGCTAGAAGGCGCTAAAAGACCTGGTCATTTTGATGGGGTGCTTAGCGTTGTTCTGAAGCTACTAAACTTAGTTACTCCCCAAAAAGCCTACTTTGGGCAAAAAGATGCACAGCAGCTACTTTTGATAGAAAAAATGGTAAGAGAGCTTTTTTTGGATGTAGAGATAGTTGGATGTCCTACTGTAAGAGAGGATAGCGGCTTGGCTCTGAGTAGTAGGAATGAATATCTAAGTAGTGAGGATAAAAAAGAGGCACTGAAGTTAAGTTTTGCCCTAAAAAAAGGTGCTAAACTTCTAATGGATAAAGAAACCAGTGCTATAAAAATAAAACAGAGCATCATCAGTGCCCTTGAGGGTGTAGATATAGAGTATGTAGAGATTGTAGATAGAGAGCTTAAAAGGATTGATGTAGTCAAAAAAGGAGAGTCAATCCTGCTGGGTGCTATCAAAGTTAATGGTGTGAGGCTCATTGATAATATCTGGGTTTAGCTATATTTTAGAGCATTATATTATAATAACAATTATCATTTATAAGGTTGAGAAGTTATGAATCTATATGAAGCAAAAAAGAACATAAATTATAGAGTAAAAAACATAGATGGAGATAGTGAGCTTAAGTCAAGACTAGCTTCTTTTGGTATATCTAAAGAGGCTTCTATAAGAGTGGTAGCTTATGGAGCTATGAAGTCTACTATAAATGTAGAGGTAGAAGAGAGCGGATGTGTAGCTCTAAGACATAGTGAGGCAAAAGCCATAGAGGTAGAATATGAGTAAAACAATAAGGGTAGCCCTAGTCGGTCAGCCAAATGTCGGCAAATCACTACTGATAAACTCCCTAAGTGGTTCGCATCTAAAGGTTGGCAACTTCAGTGGAGTAACAGTAGAAAAAGCAGAAGCAAATCTAAAATTTCGTGGTTATGAAATAATAATAACTGATCTTCCAGGAACATACGCCATACAAGACTACACTTTAGAAGAGCGTGTTGCAAGTGGGTTTCTGAAAGACAAGGAGTATGATGTAATACTTGATATAGTTGACTCTACAAACCTCCAAAGAAACCTTTTTTTAACAGCACAGCTTATGGAGCTTGGGCAAAAAATGGTTCTAGCACTAAATATGAGTGATGAAGCAAAAAAAGAGGGTATAGATGTAGATAACAAACAGCTAACCAATGTACTGGGCTTTCCTGCCATAAAAGTTTCAGCTGCTAAAAAAACCGGACTTGATGAGCTTCTTGAGGCGGTCGTGAAGGCTTTTGAAGAGCCTTTATGTGAGCCAAAAAGAGTTTATAGTGATATGGTGGAAGAAAGCTTAAATGATATAGGAGAGTTTATCGAGGCAAAGCCACTAGGATGGCTTAAAGAAGCTAAACTTGGCAAAAGAGAGCTAGTAGTTGGGCTTTTAAAAAAAGATAAATACATCTACTCACAGATACATGATAAGCCTATATGGATGGAGCTTCAGCCACTTGTAAATAAGCACTTACAGAAACTATACAAAGTATATGCCAGTGAAGATGCAAAAGAGATATTTGATATAGAAGCTAGAAGTTTTGCTAGAGGAGCAGTAAAAGAGTGTGTAAGTAGAGCCAAAATGGAAGAGAGAAATCTAACACAAAGAATAGATACCATACTACTTCATAAGATTTTTGGTATTCCTATATTTCTCTTTTTTATGTGGAGTATCTTTCAGCTAACTTTTGAGTTAGGCTCTATACCTGCTGATTGGATAGATGCACTTTTTGTATCTATTGGTGAAGGGATTAAAAACTCCATACCAAGTGAGGCTATCGCTTCACTTTTAGGAGATGGTGTTATTGGTGGAGTTGGTGCGGTTATTATGTTTTTGCCAAACATTATGATACTTTTTTTTGGTATTGCTCTACTTGAGAGTACTGGGTATATGAGTAGAGTGGCGTTTTTACTTGATGGGTTTTTTCATAAGTTTGGACTTCATGGGAAGAGCTTTATTCCACTTGTAACTGGATTTGGTTGTTCAGTTCCAGCATATATGTCTACAAGGACTTTGAAAAGTAAAAAAGATAGGATTCTTACACTTTTTATCATCAACTTTATGAGTTGTGGAGCTAAACTTCCTGTTTATGTGCTTTTTATTGGTGCCTTTTTGCCAGAGAGCTATGCTGGGAATGCTCTATTTGGGTTGTATATATTTGGGGCTCTTGTAGGGCTAGTTCTGGCTAAAATCCTAAGAATGACAGTTTTTAGAGAGAAAGATGAGCCTTTTGTTATGGAGATGCCAAAGTATAGAGTTCCAAGTCTCAGACTTATATGGTTTATGATATGGAACAAAAGCTGGATGTATCTTAAAAAAGCTGGTACTTTTATACTTGCAGCCTCTATGCTAATATGGTTTGCTAGTAACTATCCAGCTAATGACGCCCTAGAAGCTAAATACAATCAAAAAATAGAGCTAGCAACTACAGCAGAAGAAGTGTCAAGTCTAAGTCATGAGTATAGTCAAAAAAGAATAGAAGCAAGTTATCTAGGAGAGGTTGGGAAGTTTATAGAGCCAGCTTTTGCTCCTCTTGGGTTTGACTGGAAGATGAGTGTGGCACTTGTAGCAGGTCTTAGTGCTAAAGAGGTTGTTGTCTCAACACTAGGAGTACTCTATTCATTAGGTGATGAGGTTGATGAGGAGAGCAAAACTCTAAAAGAGATACTATCCTCCTCCATCCCTCTTGCTTCAGCTATGGCATTTATAGTTTTTGTGATGTTTTATAATCCTTGCTTAGCAGCAACTGTTGTCTTTGGCAAGGAAGCAGGTGAGGTTAAGTATATCTACTATAATTTTATCTTTACAACTATAGTTGCATACATATTTGCGCTACTTGCTTATGTGATATTTAGTGCTATATAATTACTAGTATATCTAGGGGATTGTTGATTTATCAAAAGAGGTAGATGTACTAAGGTCATTATATTTTAGAGATTATTTGGATACTAATACTGCCACTACTATTCTTTTTTTTCGAATAAACTTTGGGTTTTAGAAAGTAAGAAAGTAAGGAATATACAAGATGAGCTATTTTTTGTAAATGATAGAGAGTTTTATGTCAAAAAAAGAGAGGACAATCTAGTAAAACACAGAGAATATAAACTAAACCCACAAGAGTATCAAAAGCGACTATCAAACCTTAGTAGCATCAAAAAAGCAAAAGCCTTACTCTCTAAAAAGGCTCGCTTATCTGCTATATCACACCATATCACAAAGAGAACACTCTAGAGGAGATTTCCCAGCTTATGGATATAAAACCAGATTAGATAGTGTGGATAGATGATGCTTAACCATAACGCTCTTAAACACCCTCCCACTCCATCTTTTCTATATTTCTCTTTTTTGAATTAAACTCAATTCCTATGAGATATATTGGAATATCTGAATTTAGGTATTTTTCTTGATAGTTTCTCCCTTTTATTTGAGAAAGAGCACTGCCCTTGTCTACTTTGAACTCAAAAATATAGATAGCACTCCCCATCTTTATGGTCATATCTATTCTGCCTTTATTGGTAATATCTTCGGGAATAATCTCAACTCCAAGACTTGCAAAGTAAGCATATAGCACACTTGCGTAAAATCCTTCGTACTTATCTAGCTGGTTTTTTGTAAAGTTGTGATAGGAGATAGAAGCGTAAAGAGATATTAGGTTTGTTTTCAGAGATTCTAGGTTGTTTGAGAGGAGGGATTTGTAGATTCCACTTTGAGATTTATGTCTCTCAGAGTGGGCTATTTTCTCTATAAAAAGATTGTTAAACGAGTGTTTTGTTTCAAAGTTTGGGAAGTCTAGTTTATAAAGGGGCATATTGAACATATCAGTAGTTTTCTCTTTTATGCTCAAATAACCAGCCTGAAAGAGTATAGCTTCTAAATCCAAATCCTCTATATCAAAGCTATTTATTAGTGACTCTCCAGCTTCTAGGTTTGAGAGATTTGGGAGGAAGTATTGTTTATCTTTTATGAGTTTTACCAAAAATGTAGGAGTGCCAGTCTCAAACCAGTAGTTTTTGAACTCTTTTTCTGGATTGTCTAAAAATAGTAGTATGTCAAAAGGATTATACAGAGAATCCCCAAGCCAAGAGTAGCCATTATACCATCTCTTTACCGCTTCTAAATCAACACCGTCTAAATGCTCTTCGAAGGATTCTTCTAGGTTTGTCTGAGTGTATCCACAGATAGTAGAGTATCTAGTATCAAGTGATATGTCTTGTAGGTTGTTTAGCCCGCTGAATATAGAAGCTTTAGCAAACTTAGATACTCCAGTTAAGAATGCAAATCTCAAATCCGCATCTGCTCCTTTTATGATAGTATAAAACCCTCTTAAAATCTCTCGCATCTCAAGTGCAAGAGGAGTATCTTCAATGTTATCTAATATCGGTTTGTCATACTCATCTATGAGGATTACTACTTTTTGGTTGTATTTGTCTTTGAGTTTTGTGATGAGTTCTTTAAATATCTCATAATATTCATCTCTTTTGATCTCTACTTCATATTGTTGTGCTATATCTAGCAGTCTATTTTTGATATAGAGTGCTAATTTTTCTGCTGAATTTGCCTTTTGATTTCCAAAGTCCACCCTAATCACTGGATATTTTAGATTCCAATCATACTTGTCATATATATGTAACCCAAGAAAAAGCTTCTTGTTTCCTTCAAAGATATTGTGCAGAGTATCAATAAACAAAGACTTCCCAAATCTCCTAGGGCGAGAGAGGAAGAAGTACTGATATCCAGAGTCTAGAAGTCTTAAAGCCTCTGGTGTTTTATCTATATAGACATAATCATCACTTCTAATTTTTTGAAATGTTTGGATTCCTATTGGGAGTTTTTGCATCACTGGACTCCTCTTTTTTTATGTAGGATTATATCACAAAGAAAGGTGGAGGTTTTTATATGAGCTAATCTTAGTGTAAGCTATAAAGTATGAGTTATAAAAGAAATCTAGCATAGGAAGACTGGGCTAGTGGAACTGATATTTCAAAAACAGCGGGGAGGTTTACACTCTGACTACCACATCACTGGATATTCCACTTCTTCTTATCATCGATACACTCGGAAGTTTTACTAAGTGCAAGCACTGTTGAAACAAAAACATATCTCTTCATTAGCTCTCCTAAAATTTTTTGGAGCTAATTCTATATTGTGTGTGTTAATTATGTGTTAAACCCAATATAACTTCAGCTTATAATAACTCTACAAAAAAAAGATTATATCCATCTTGATGCTCATATCTTAGATTAAGATTGTGTGCTTTTAAAATCTCTTTTACTATGTACAGTCCTAGTCCTAGGCTCTCACTCTGGGTGTTTGAGATGCTGTAGTATGGTTTTGTTATCTCATCCATGGAGGCTTCTATTTTTTTGCCATAACTTTTGAAGATAAGTTTTTTTCCATCACTTTCTATGTAGCATTTTTTGTCACTTGAGTGTTTCAGAGCGTTTTCTATGAGGTTTTTAAAAGCAATACTCATCATCTCCAAATCCACGATAATATCTATATTTTCAGCACTCTCAGATATGTTTTTATCACTCAAAAGAAGTTGATATGATGCCTCTAGTACATGAGTTAGTGTGTAGGGTTTTAGATTTAGAGTTAGGTTTTTGGAGTTTAGGCGCTCTATTTTGGCAAACTCATCTATTTGTGAATTTAGCTTCTCTAGGTTTTTGATAATTCTATCTCTATTTACTCCACTCTCTAGCATCTCACTAGCAATCCTAGCTTTTGTGATGGGGGTTTTTAGCTCATGCATAATTAATCTTAGGAAAAGCACTCTTGATTCAAGTAGGGATTTTATCTTTTTTGCTGCACTATCAAAAGCATTTGCAACATCTGCTATCTCATCTTTTTTGTTGCTTTTGCACTCTATATTATCACCATTTGAAAACTTCTCAATCTCTTGCTGAAGTTTTTTTAGAGGTGTTATTGAGCGATATATAAGTAAAAAAGCAACAAACAAAACTGAATTAAGCACAGCATATACAAAAAACAGCATAGAAGAGGACATTGTTTGCAATTCACAATTTTTTATATAGTAGTTATTATTTTTATATCTTAGCTCCATTAGTGTATCTGTGCCTTTTTGATAGATTCTATAGCCTCTATTTTGGTGGAAGATTTGGTCAAGAATAGTTTTTGAACTATCTATGAACTCTTTTGCCCTCTTTGGCTCCAATAGTTTGATGTGATCTATCTGCTCTATAGATAACCCAAGTCGTAGCTGAAAGATAATCTGCCTAGCTAGCTCAAAATAGCTCTTCTCAACCCTCTTTAGCTCCAAATCTTTTTGAGTATGAACAAATGCAAAAAACATCCCATTAAAAACAACCAGCACAAAGACAAAAACAGCAACTATCTTAAAGGCTAAAGAGTGTATGTTCATATTAGCTTATACCCTACGCCTCTTACTGATTTTATGTATTTTGGCTCTTTGGGATTCTCTCCAATCTTGTGTCTTAATCTGCCTATTATGACATCTATACTTTTTAGCCCTGAATCATAGTCTATGGAGTCTATATTTTCTAGTAGTTCCTCACGAGTAATGGCTCTGCTTTTGTGCTTTAGTAGGTATGATAGTATCTCAAACTCAGCTCTTGTAAGATTCAAATCTCTTTCTTGTAGTTTTGCTTCTAGTTTTTGGTAGTTGAGTGATATCTCTTTGTCTGTTGGTGGAGTTGATTTTGTATATCGTCTTAGGACTGCTTCTATTCTTGCTTCAAGCTCTTTTGGATCGTATGGTTTTGGCAAGTAGTCATCAGC
>CAZAFM010000034.1:0-21941 GCA_964484395.1 uncultured Campylobacterales bacterium
TAGGTGACTGTTAATCACTTGGTCGCTGGTTCGAATCCAGCATCCGGAGCCACTTCATTGTTTATACAACTTCAAGAATTCACACTCCAATATAACAATCCTTAAGATAGCTATATTCTCTAAAATAATATAATCAAAACATCTGTATTCCAAATAGTCGCTAACTAAGGAGTCTTCATGCCTATCCAGACACCACATCTAAGTGTAGATGGCATAGTAGAGATATATAATGATAATGGTGATTTTAAAGGTATTGTTTTTATAGAAAGAAAAAATTCTCCATTAGGTATTGCTCTTCCCGGTGGCTTTGTAGATATAGGTGAAAGTGTAGAGGATGCTCTAAAAAGAGAGATGAAAGAGGAGATATCACTAGAAGTAGAGATAAAAGATATGCTAGGAGTATATAGTAATCCCAAAAGAGACCCTAGATTTCACACAGTATCAGTTGTATTTGTATGCAAAACTACTGGGGTACCAGTAGCAGATGATGATGCTAAGAGGGTATTTGTGTATAAGCTCAGTGATGCACCATTGAATGAATTAGTATTTGATCACAAGGATATTATTAAGGACTATGTAGAATATAGACATAAGCATATAGATTGTTAGTCGCTAAAGAGAGTTAAATAAGTGGCGGAGTCGACGAGGCTCGAACTCGCGACCTCCTGCGTGACAGGCAGGCATTCTAACCAACTGAACTACGACTCCGCGTATGGTGGTCGCTAGTGGACTCGAACCACTGGCATCCACCTTGTAAGGGTGGCGCTCTACCAACTGAGCTAAGCGACCATAATAAAATCAAAAGATGGCGACCCCTAGGGGATTTGAACCCCTGTGACCACCGTGAAAGGGTGGCATCCTGGGCCACTAGATGAAGGGGTCGCACATGGTGACCCGTGTTGGATTCGAACCAACGGCCCATTCCTTAAAAGGGAATTGCTCTACCGACTGAGCTAACGGGTCACCTTCATTTCCTAAAAGGAAGTGAAATTATATATAAAGAGCTCCTAAAAGTCAAGACTTTTTTTGAAAATTATTAAAATTCTTTAATAATCAATCTAAAAGAACTTCAAATAGTACGCTCATACCCCCATAGAGCGCCTTTTTTTGTATATACTCTCTATCACCTTTTAGGTTTAGTCTGTTTATGCTTTTTCTTCCATCTCTACTTGCGGCTCCGACAAATACCGTGCCTACTGGCTTCTCTTTACTACCACCTTCAGGACCCGCTATTCCACTTATGGCAACAGCTACATCTGCACCACTTAGTCTTAGTGCACCCTCTAGCATCTGTTCTACGCACTCGCTACTTACTGCACCAAAAAGCCTCAAAGTGTCATTTTCTACCTTCAGCCATCCGTTTTTGATTGCATCAGAGTAGCTAACCACACTTCCATCTAGTACACCTAAGCATCCAGGGACCTTTACAAACTCATACGCCAAAGAGCCTCCAGTGCAAGACTCTGCAAATGTTATTTTCCACGATTTTTCAAGTAGCTTGTTTATAGCAAAAACAAAAAGGCTAGAGTCCTTTATGAGTTTATTTCCAAATAGGTTTTGAACAGAGTTTAAAAACTCATCTACATATCCAAATGAATTTGAAAAAATAGTACATTTAGTAATCCCTTCACTCTGCTTCTCTATTTCAAGCTTAAGCCCAAAACTATCTGCTATAGGAGATAAAAGCAGCTTTGTACTCTCCGTATCTATTCGTAGGAGATAAAACTCTTTGAACTCATAAAGAGGTTCTACAAGCAACTCTTCAAACTCCTCTTCAATAAACTGCATTGTCACCATCCTATCTTTTGACTCTAGGCTAAAGCCACTCTTACAAACACTATAGTAGCTACTTGGGATGAGTAGCTCATCTTTTGTAATTAGTGCATCTTCAGATATGGTGGCTACCATTTTAGATAGGGTATGAAACAGCTTTTTATCACATATAATAATAATATTTGTATATGATAAATCCATACTCTCTATATCAAAAACAAAGTTCTTTTCATTATCTCTTAGTAGAAAAACAGCATCAACTTGGCATTTTTTTTCAAGTATTTGCCTAAAAATATACTCTTTTAGGGCATTATTGTGTATAATCGAGTTACCGATAATATATAGGGCGGTTTTCAAAATCTGTCCTTGCTTATATTGTCTGTTCAAAAGTATTATACTAAAAGGATTGTGTATGTCAAAAAAAGAGGCTATCAAAAAAGAGACTTCTAAGATTATGAAAAGCGAAAAGGTAGCACTAATTAGACCAGAGGAAGCAAACCCTAAAGAGGCTTTTAAAAAAGATGGAAAGCTAGATAAGAAGTTCTATGAAAAAGAGCTTCAAAAACTACAAGTAGAGCTTGTGAAACTTCAAAACTGGGTAAAAGAAAAAAATAAAAAGATAATAATTGTTTTTGAAGGAAGAGATGCTGCTGGTAAGGGTGGCACGATAAAAGCACTGACAGAGCATCTAAACCAAAGAGGTGCTAGAGTGGTAGCACTAGGAAAACCTAGTGATGTTGAGAAATCACAGTGGTATTTTCAAAGATATATCCAAGAGCTTCCAGATGGGGGTGAGATAGTGTTTTTTGATAGAAGTTGGTATAACAGGGCTGGGGTTGAGCGAGTTATGGGCTTTTGTAACACAGAGGAGTATAAAGAGTTTCTATACCAGGCACCAAATCTAGAGCAGATGTGGCTAGGGAGTGGGTTTATTATCTTTAAGTACTTCTTAGATGTCTCAAAAGAGGAGCAAAAAGCAAGACTAAATGCTAGAAAAACAGATCCTCTAAAAAGATGGAAACTAAGTCCAATAGACCAGAAGGCTCTAAGCCTATGGGATGAGTATAGTGAAGCCTTTGGAAAGATGCTAAACAGAACACATACCCCATACACCCCATGGATAGTAGTAGACTCAAGTGACAAAAAAAGAGCAAGAATCAATATAGCTAGAGATATACTAGCTCACATAGACTATGATGGAAAAGATGCAAAAAACACATGCCTCCTAGCAGATCCTAGCATACTTCGCATCTACTCTAGAATATATGACATACAAGACGAAATATAAGAGGCTTATAACAAGTACTAGGATAAAATCTCTAAAGCACAAAACCCTGACGGGTGAATATATTAAATATTTTTAGGAGATTTTATGGACTATAAAGATACGCTACTTCTTCCCAAGACTAGCTTTCCAATGAGAGGTAATCTGCCTCAAAACGAGCCAAAAAGATATAAAAAGTGGTCAGAGGAAGATGTATATAAAAAGATGCAGCAAAATAGGTCATCTTCAAAAGAGAACTTTAACCTACATGATGGGCCTCCATACGCCAATGGCAACATACACATAGGTCACGCCCTAAACAAAACCCTAAAAGATATAATAGTCAAAACAAACTACTACAGCGGAAAAAATATCTTTTATAGACCCGGCTGGGACTGCCACGGACTTCCTATAGAGCAACAAGTAGAAAAGAAGATGGGCAGGGCTAAAAAGGAGTCTTTGCCAAAAGAGAAGTTTAGAGAGTTATGCAGAAACCACGCTGCTAAGTTTATAGATATTCAAAGAGATGAATTCAAAGAATTAGGCGTTATTGGTCTTTGGGATGAGCCATACAAGACTATGGATTTTAAATTTGAAGCTGATATATTTAGAGCATTAGCTGATATTGCTAAAAGTGGGCTTCTAGTAGAGAGAAGTAAGCCAGTTTATTGGAGCTGGGCTTGCACTACTGCTCTAGCTGAGGCTGAGGTAGAGTATGAAGAAAAAGAGAGTGATTCTATATATGTAGCATTTCCACTTCAGAGTGATGCACTGAGTGTCCTAGAGTGTGAAGAAGCCTCTATGGTTATATGGACTACTACTCCATGGACACTTCCTGCAAATGTGGCAATATCTATAAATCCTGAAGAGGAGTATGTAATAACTGACTCAAACCTAATAGTTGCAAAAAAGCTTTTTGAAAACCTCAAAGACAAAGGCGTACTTGAAGGCTCTATAAAAAGAATATTTACAGCTTCTATCCTTCAGAACAAAAAAGCAACTAACCCACTTAATAACAGAGATTCTATAATAATAACAGGAGATCATGTAAGCGTAGAAGATGGAACAGGATGTGTGCATACAGCACCGGGGCATGGTGAGGATGATTATGTTATTGGTCTAAAGTACAATCTTCCAGTAGTAATGCCAGTAGATGTGTTTGGTAAGTATGATAGAACCATAGAAGATATGAAGCTTCTACCTAATGCAAGTAAGTTTGTAGGAATGCATATATTTGATGCAAATGCGGAGATTTTAGATCTTCTAGGAAGTGCTCTTATATCCCATAGTAAGTTCACTCATAGTTATCCGCACTGCTGGAGATCCCATGAACCAGTTATCTTTAGAGCTACAAAACAGTGGTTTATCCTACTTGATAAGAAGATGAGTAATGGTAAAACATTAAGGCAGAATGCATTAGAAGAGATAGAGAGAGTGAGATTCTATCCTCCTCAAGGCAGAAATCGTCTTAAGTCGATGATAGAAAATCGTCCAGATTGGTGTGTATCAAGACAGAGGGATTGGGGTGTGCCAATTGCGTTTTTTAGAAACAAACAAAACGGAGAGATACTACTAGATGAGTCTATACTTCAAAAAACTGCTCTGATTTTTGAAAAAGAGGGTGCTGATGCATGGTGGAGCAAGGATGTTGCCTACTTTTTGGAAGGGAGTGGTTTTGATGCTGAGCTCTATGAAAAAGTAGATGACATACTTGATGTGTGGTTTGATAGTGGTTCAACATGGAAAGCTGTTTTACAAGAACGCCCAGATATAAGTGGTAGCTATCCTGCAAATATGTATCTTGAAGGAAGTGATCAGCATAGAGGTTGGTTTCAAAGCTCCCTTCTAGTAAGTTGCGCTATAAACCACCATGCACCATATGATTCTATTGTTACCCATGGGTTTACTAATGATGAAAACGGTCAGAAGATGAGTAAATCCAAAGGAAATGTAGTAGCCCCAAAAGATGTACTTAAAAAGTATGGAAGTGAGATACTAAGACTTTGGGTGGCAATGAGTGATTATCAGAGTGATCAAAAAATAAGTGAAAACATCCTAAAGCAGATAAGTGAGAACTACAGAAAAGCAAGAAATACCATAAGATTTTTGATGGCCTCAATTGAGGATTTAGATGAGGTTGTAGAGCTTGAGAAGCTTGGTTTATTAGATAGATGGATACTCTCTTTGGCTAAAGAGACATTTGATAGAGTTGAGGAGCTGTTTTTAGAGTATGAGTTCTCAAAGGGCTTTCACATACTAAATGAGTTTGTAGTAACAGAGCTTAGCGGTATTTATCTAGATATATGTAAAGATAGGCTCTACTGCGAAGCACTTGATTCTACTAAGAGAAGAGCATCTCAAAGTACTATGTATTTGATATTAAAATCACTCCTAGGGCTATATGCTCCTATACTTACATATACTGTAGATGAGGCACTTGAGAATGCTCCTTCTATTTTGAACAAAACCACAAATGATGTATTTGACTTAGAGTTTACTAAGTTACCTCTGCTTAAAAGTGAGTTCAACAGTGACTATCTACTAAGAGTGAGGGATAGCTTCTTTGAAGCTGTAGATGAGCTAAAAAAGGCAAAACAAATATCAAATACTCTTGAGCTAGAGATAGTAACTAATGATCTTATGCTATTGAAAGATTCAGAAATTGAAGATTGGTTTTTGGTTAGCTCTAGAGATGAATATAGTAAAGAGGGTGAGTATCTAGCTAGCTTTGAGATAGATGGTAACACCTTTGCTATTTCAAAGGCCACTAAACACAAGTGCCCAAGATGTTGGAGATTTAGTGCAGAGAGTGAAAATGGACTTTGTCAAAGATGCAAAGAAGTTGTTTCATAATATAAACCCAAGCTTAACTTTGAGAATAAATCTCTAACCTTTAAATATTTAAGCTTTATATCATTTTATAAAAACTATAATGTCGAGTATTTTACTCAAACTTTCGCAGGAGGTAGTGTATGCAGAGCGCGACTAACGGTGCTGCATTAGAGTATGATTACTCCGTAGCTAAGCTATTCACCTACTCTACTATTATATTTGGTATTGTAGGTATGCTTGTTGGGGTTCTCATAGCTTTTCAGATGGCATTCCCTGAACTAAACTATTTAGCAGGTGAATATGGGACATTTGGTAGACTTAGACCACTTCACACAAACGCCATAATTTATGGGTTTACACTTAGTGGTATCTGGGCAGGTTGGTACTATTTGGGACAGAGAGTTCTTAAGTTCTCTTACCATGAGTATCCTTTTTTAAGAGCTATTGGTTTTATCCATTTCTGGCTATATATTGTACTTATTGCTTTGGCAGTTGTTACTCTTCTTATGGGTATCACAACTTCAAAAGAGTACGCAGAGCTAGAGTGGCCACTTGACCTTATAGTTGTTGTTGTATGGGTTTTATGGGGTATTAGCCTTTTTGGGTCTATGGGTGTTAGACGAGAAAAGACATTATATATCTCACTATGGTACTTCATAGCTACATTTGTAGCAATTGCAGCACTATACATTTTCAACAACCTAGAGGTTCCTACAGCTTTGGTTTCAGGTCATGGTAGCTGGATACACTCAGTCTCACTATATGCTGGAACAAATGATGCTATGGTTCAATGGTGGTTTGGACACAACGCTGTTGCATTTGTTTTTACTTCAGGTATTATTGCGCTGATTTACTACTTTCTTCCAAAAGAGTCAGGTCAGCCAGTATTCTCATATAAACTAACACTATTCTCTTTCTGGGGTCTTATGTTTGTTTATATCTGGGCTGGGTCTCACCACTTGATCTACTCTACTGTTCCTGATTGGATGCAGACTATGGGGTCTGTTTTTTCAGTTATTCTGATACTTCCATCATGGGGTACTGCTGTTAACATGCTTTTGACTATGAAAGGGCAGTGGCATCAGCTAAAAGAGTCTCCTATTATCAAGTTCATGGTTCTAGCATCAACTTTCTATATGCTAAGTACACTTGAGGGTCCTATTCAGTCTATCAAGTCAGTTAACGCACTAGCACACTTTACTGATTGGATTGTTGGGCATGTTCATGATGGTACACTAGGCTGGGTTGGATTTACAATCATAGCTATGCTATATCACATGGCTCCTAGAATGTTTAAAAGAGAGATATACTCTAAGAAGCTTATTGAGGCACAGTTCTGGATTCAGACAATCGGTATAGTTCTATACTTTAGCTCTATGTGGATTGCTGGTATTACACAAGGTATGATGTGGAGAGCAACTGATCAGTTTGGTTCACTTGCTTACTCATTTATTGATACGGTTACGGTTCTTATACCATACTACACTATCAGAGGTATTGGTGGTGCACTATATCTAGTTGGTTTCATTATATTCGCATACAATATGTTCATGACTATGACTGCGTCTAAGAAACTAGAAAAAGAGCCACAATTCGCATCGCCGATGGCAGCATAAGGAGTTGATTAATGTTTAATTGGTTAGAAAAAAATCCATTCTTTTTTACGGTCGCCTTTTTGCTGGTGTTTTCGATTGCTGGGCTAGTTGAGCTTATACCTAACTTCTCTAAGTCTTCAAGGCCTATTGAAGGGTTACAGCCATATACTCCATTACAAATCGCTGGTAAACAGGTATATATAAAAGAGTCGTGTAATGCATGCCACTCTCAGCTTATCAGACCATTTAAGTCTGAGACTGATAGATATGGTATGTATTCACTAAGCGGTGAGTACGCGTATGATAGACCTTTTCTTTGGGGTTCTAAAAGAACTGGTCCTGACCTTCATAGAGTTGGTGACTATAGGACAACAGATTGGCATGAAAACCACATGTTAGACCCAACCTCAGTGGTTCCAGGTTCGATTATGCCAGCGTATGTACACTTATTTGATAATAATTCAGATTTAGATACTGCTTATGCAGAAGCTGTTACAGTTAAAGAGGTTTTTGGTGTTCCTTACAATGCAGAAGGAAAAACAAAACTAGCTGGAAGCATTGAAGATGCAAGGGCAGATATGCTAAAAGAGGCAAGTGCAATTGTTGCAGATATGAAAGATCCAAAAGTAAAAGCGGCACTAGATAATGGTGAAGTTAAAGAGATTGTTGCACTTATTGCATACCTAAATAGTTTAGGTCAAGAAAGAAGGCCTCAGTAAGTGGAAAATATAGAGACATTTAGTGCATATCTGTACTGGTTTTTCACTGCCTTGCTTGTTGTTCTTCTCTACGCCTATGTGTATCATATATACAAAAGCGAGAAGAGGGGCGATAGAGACTATGAGAGATATGGAAGGCTAGCACTAGATGATGAGTTGCATGATGAGCTTGTAGAGCCTCATGATAGACAAAAAAAAGAAACGAAAAAGGAGAGTTAGGCTATGTGGTTTAATCTTGACGATAGCGTAAACTTGCTCTCAATGCTTGGCGCCTTAGTAATTGTAGTACTAACGGTTGGAGTTTTCTTAAATTATGTTAAGAAGATGAAAGACGCCAAGGCTGAAGGTGAGCTGAAAGATGATAATTGGGATGGAATAGGTGAGTTTAAGAACGATCTTCCTATAGGATGGGCTGCAACCTACTTTGTGCTCATTATATGGGGTATTTGGTATTGGTTCTTTGGATATCCTCTAAATGCATTTTCTCAGATTGGTCAATGGAATGAAGAGGTAAAAGAGTATCAAGCTAAGTTTGAAAGCAAGTGGGCTGATGCAGATGAGCAAACGCTTGTTAATATGGGTGAGAGTATATTCCTAGTTCAATGTGCTCCATGTCATGGTGAGACTGCTACTGGTATGGATGGAAAGGCTCAAAATCTTGTTACTTGGGGTAAAGAAGACTACATAATAGAGGTAACCAAAGATGGTGCTGAAGGTCTAGGTTATCCAGCGCCAATGCCTCCTGATATGGCAAGCCCAGAGGATGCTAAAAAAGCAGCAGCTTATATTATGAAAGAGTTCTCTCCACTAAAAGAGACAAAATATCCTGACCTAGTAGATGAGGGTAAAACAGTTTATGACTCAGTTTGCTCATCTTGTCATGGCACGGATGGCAACGGTGTGGATTCAGTGGGGCCTAGTCTTACAAACCTAGTTGCGGTATCTCTTGATAGAGGTAAAAAAGGCAGCATTGGTAAGATGCCAGCATTTAAAGGTAGATTTAGTGAGGTGCAAGAAAAAGCACTTAGTTATTACATCTACTCTCTAAACCATTAAGGGAGGAAAAGTAATGAACGGACTATTTGGTGTAAATGGGCTTTTAGGGTACTTAGTAGCAGTTGTTCTGCTACTAAGTGTAGTTTTTTGGTTTGGATTTAATGCCATACAGATTCAGAGTACTACTGCATCGCAGAGTTATGAGCTAGTAAATCCGATGGATATCAAAATGATAGATCCAAATAATGCCAATCATGTTAAGATAAACGAATAGGCAGAGGAGTTTTTAAATGAACGGATTAGAAAAAGCACTTGCTGCTGCAAATGTAATAATAGCAATTTTATCAATTGTTGTAGTATTCATCCCTGGAATGCTACTCTATGTTGGCTAATGTCGCATAGTAGTTTTTTTAAAAGAGGCTTTTTTGCCTCTTTTGTACTTATATTTATAGCACAGTCACTCTATGCACTTCAGTTTGTATACTCTCCTTCAGGGCTTCTACTACCAAAAACAGTAGAGAAGATGAATGAAATCTCAGATGAAATATACGCAAAGTCAAATGTTGGACTTTTTGTAACAACTATGGGAACTATAGGGGATGAGAGTATAGAGAGTTTTGAAGAGAAGATTATAAAAGACCTTCCACCTAGTTATGTACTCATAACACTAGTAAGTGATATAAAAAAGATAGATATAAGAATATCAGATGACTTAGCTAAAGAGATAGATAAAAATGAGATTTTTTGGGACTATATGGTTCCACTCCTTCCTAAATCAGACAGAGAGTTAACAACAAAAACTATTTCAGCAGTAATCTTTAATGGATATATGGAAGCTGCTTATCAGATAAAAGATGCTAAAAATATAGAAGTACTCTCTCTTCCTGATGATGACAGTAGCAGGGTTGGGACAATCATACAGTGGATATTCTACTTTTTTGCAGGGAGTTTGATTTTGATATTAATAGCTAGTTATATAAAAGGAAGCAAAAGTGAATAAAGAGCATAAAAATCTATGGCCAATAAGCATAGTTATAATTATTTTAGTTGTAGTAGTACTTATCATATACACAGTCAACCTAGCATTTACAAAAAATGTAGTAGCTGATAACAGTTATTTGAGTGACAAAGACACAGTAGATGCAAATATCAATGAACTTTATAAATCCAAGGTAAAGTTTAGAAACAACCACTCATTAGAGTTTCTAAACAAAAGCTTTGATGTAGGTGATAATGTACTAAAAGTTAGTATCACAGATAAAAGCAGCTCTCCTTTTGAAGGGGCTGTATCTGCTTTTGTAACTAGACCTCACACTAGCAAAGATGATATTGATTTGGGTGAGCTTCAAAAAGTAGAAGCAGGTGAGTATGAGTCTGAAAGCTTTAGTATTGATAATGAAGGAAGGTACAAGGTTATGATAAAAGTTGACCTTAAAGAGCAAAACACCCCAGCAGTATTTAGCTATGACCTAAACACAACAGGTTGGAAAGCGGAAAATAACAAAAGGTAAAAAAGAGGACTACATCCTCTCTTTTGGCTCAACCCCTATGAGGTTGAGCCCGGTTTTAAGACTCAGAGCTACCATAGAGGCAAGCTTTAGGTATGCTTTTTCATTCTCGCTTCCTATGACCTTTTGACGGTTATAGAAGCTATGAAACATAGAGGCTAGACTTTTTAGATACTCAGTTACTCTTTGCATCTCTCTTTTTGAGAATGCATCTTCAAGTATCTGTGGAAGCAAGAGAGCTTCAAAAAGTAGTAGCAACTCTTCATTCCCTAAAACATCTAGATTCTGGCTAATAACCTCTTCTTTGCTTATACCTGACTTCTCAAACATAGTGTTTATCCTAGCATAAGCGTAGTTTATGTAGTAGATAGGGTTTGAGCTATCCTCTTTTTTTAAATCCTCTACATCAAACTCAAGATGTGTATCAGCCTTTTTACTCAAAAATATAAACCTCAAAGCATCTTTACCAATCTCATCAACTACATCTTTGAGAAGTATGAAGTTCCCAGCTCTTTTGCTCATCTTGTATGGCTCACCGTTTTTTAGTAGTGAGACCATTTGAGATAGTATCACCTCAAGTTTGCTTTCATCATATCCTAGATGCTTTATAGCAGCCCTAACTCTAGCTATATAACCATGATGATCCGCTCCCCATATATTTATATATCTATCATACTCTTTTAAAAACTTTTGATTGTGGTAGATGATATCCCCTGCAAGATATGTAGGCTCCCCACTCTCTCTTATGATCACTCTATCCTTCTCATCTCCAAATAGCTCTGATTTTATCCATGTCTTTCCATCTTTGACATAAGACGCATCATTTTTTTGAAGTTTTATAAAAGTCTCTTTATCATGAGTTAAAACCTCACTTTCACTTACATAGTTATCAAAACTAACTCCAATGCATTTAAGATTCTCTTTTATCTCTTCAAGCATAAGCTCTTTCCCAAACTCACTAAGCTCAGTTATTGAGGCTTCATCTATACAAAAACTCTCTCCATATTTACTAATGGCAAGCTTTGCAATATCATCTATATATTCACCCCTATAGTAGCTCTCAGGATACTCAACTTCAAGACCTTGAAGCTTTTTGCTAGCTAGTAGTATAGATAGTCCTAGAAGGTTTATCTGATTTCCAGCATCATTTACATAGTACTCTGTATCTATCTCATACCCAAGATGTTTTCCTATATTATAAAGTGAACTTCCTATAATAGCTCCTCTTGCATGACCTATGTGAAGAGGTCCTGTAGGATTAGCACTCACATACTCTAGGAGGATTTTTTCAGAGTTTACTGATTTGGCAAACTCTTGTGGGTTCTTTAGGGCAGAAGTTGCAAAGCTATCTAAAAATCCGCTACTTAGTTTTATGTTTACAAACCCAGAAACAGCTTCTACACTATCTAGCTCTTCATATATAGAGAGTTTTTCACATATCTCTTCTGCTATAAGTTTTGGGTTTTTTCTAAGCTCTTTTGCTAAGGAGAAAGCTATAGGAGAGGCGTAGTGTCCTAGCTCCCTCTTTTTTGGTTTTTCTAGATGTATCTCTTTTTCTATAGCTTTTTCAAGTAGGTTTTTAACGCTTTTGTGCACCAAAACTCCTATTTAGAAGTTTCAGTCTGTGCTGTGGTTGTAGGCTCTTCTTGCTTTTTTTCATCTTTAGTTTCTAGTTTCTCTTTTGTTTTTGAAGCCTCAACCTCCTCATCTTCATTCATCTCTTTTTTGAATGTTTTTATACCACTTCCTAGCCCTTTCATAAGCTCTGGAATCTTCTTTGCACCAAAAAGTAGTATTACTATTAGAAGTACGACAAGTACTTGAGTCATGCTAACACCCATAAAACTCTCCTTAAATTAGTTGCGATAATGTATCACACAAAGGTTTAAAATCGCATAACAATCAATAAATCAAGATTACTATTAGTGCTTACTCCACTCAGATATAAGATGCTTAGTGTCGTACATCCCTCTTTTGCAAAGTGCCGCATTTGCTATACTTTCTAGCTTCTTAGCAGAGGGCTCAAGCTCATCATTTAGTATAATGAAATCATACTCATCTATGTTTTTTAGCTCATACATAGCATGAGCTACACGGGTGTTTATACTCTCCTCACTCTCACTTCCTCTACCTTTTAGCCTCTCTATAAGTTGACCCCTTGTGACCGTATTTACAAAAACAGAAGTTGTGATGTTTTCAAACTCACTTTTTATACTATGATGTCCCTGCACATCTATATCAAATACAACAAGCTTGCCTTTACTAAGAGCTTTGTTCACGGCTTTTTTAGATGTTCCATAGAAGTTTCCATGTACTTCCGCCCACTCTAGAAACTCATCTTCATCTATCCCTCTTAAAAACTCCTCTTTACTAACAAAGTGATAATGGACACCATCTTTCTCATGCTCTCTTCTCTCTCTAGTTGTTGTTGATATAGAGAAGTGGATATTGTCTATCTTTTTTCTGATAATACTCAAAAGACTACTCTTTCCAGATCCACTAGGTCCTGATATGACCAGTATAGCCCCTAAACTAGTCATTTTTCTTTGGAAAATTGATGTTTATATTCACTGTTGCGCCTTCTAGAAGCTCTTTTAGCTTTGAGATATCCATACTTCCAAGAGCTGCTGCTATATCACTTCCCTCAGCTTTAGCCACAGGAGCTGATTCCTCTTGTTTAGAGCTTTTGTCTTGCTCTATATGTTCATCTTCTAAGACAGTGTCATCTTCATCCAAAATAGATTCATCAGGCTCATCCATATCTTCATCATCCACATCTTCGCCTAGAGCCTCTCCAAGTGCTTCTGCTGTGAGGGATGCTAGCTCATCGTTTTCTACTTTTACATCTCCTTCACTCTCATCACCCTCACTCTTTTCATCTTCATCACCTAAAAGCCCTTGTATTTCGGATATATCTCCCTCATCAAGAACGCCACCTAAAGACTCTTCATCTTCACTCTCTATCTCCTTAGCACCCTCTTCAAAGTCCTCTTCATTCTCCAAATCAAGCTCTGTATCTTCTTCTATCTCATCCATCTCTTCATCCAAACCACCCTCCTCTTCAAGGTTCAAATCTTCTTGCTCCATATCTTCTTCCTCTATATCTATCTCTTCACTATCATCTATATCATCTATATCATCTAAAGACTCTTCAGCTTCATCAACTTTTTCATCAGCCTCACTACTGTCCTCATTATCTTGATTATCACTCTCTATATCTTCTGAACTTGGCTCCTCTATATCTTCATTATCTAAGCTCTCTTCTTCAAGTATCTCTTCACCCAAGTCTTCATCAAGGTCTTCGCTTATATCCTCTTGTGCATCTAGGCTTTCCTCTTCACTCTCACCACTACTCTTATCTTGACTCTCTTCTGCAGGCTCTTCATCATCTATATCAAGCTCATCTTCATCAATATCAAAGTCCTCACTATCCAAGTCAAGCTCATCTTCACCACTCTTTTCACCTTTAGCTGAGGACTCTTCTGAGTCTTCAGATACATCAAGCTCATCATCATCTAGGCTTTCAGTGTCACTACTACTATCTTCAGATATATCCTTATCTAGCTCATCACTATCTAAGCTCTCATCATCGCTTGAGTCACTACCTAAGTCCTCATCAAAATCATCTAAGCCTTCTAGCTCATCATCTAGATTAAAATCCGCACTACTGTCATCTTGTTCATCTATAGCCTCATCCCCTCCCTCATCAAAAGAGGCACTAACATCCTCATCACTTTTAGTATCAGCACCCTCTTCTTTTTGACTTGTATCTTCAGAACTATCTGAGCTTAGCATCTCAACAAGCTCTGTAGGAAGAAAGGGTTTTTTGATAGATATATCATATCCTTCAGGTACTTCCTTATCTTTTGCACAAAAAATACCAACTTTTGCACTACTGTTTTGCCTAATCTTATCCAAAAGCTCATTACTAGCTAGCTCATCATCTACAAATATGTAGTCATAATCATAGCTTTGAATCGCGTCTTCACTTTGAACTATCTCACTCTCTACACCTGCTTTTTGTGTGCTAAGGCTCACAAGCTTTTTGACAATTGGGTTTAAATTTATCAGAAGAAGTTTCATGTTTTGCTCCCTAGGGCTTACTCAAGAACTACTTGAGTTTTAAATATTGTATAATGATATAAATTTATTTTTGCTTTAGAGGTTAAATATGAGAGCAGTTTTTCTTTTGATGGTGTCACTTTTAGTTCTTTTTGCAGATGATGGAAGATATGAAGTTTACTTTATGCCAGAAGAAGGCAAGCAAGCTCAAAAAAGAGTAGTAGAACTTATCAAAAGTGCAAAAAACAGAGTAGATATAGCAATGTATAGCTTCACTAACAAAACAATAGCCAATGCAGTGAAGACAGTCGCAAAAAAAGGAGTTAAAGTAAGAATTGTAGTAGATAAAGAGGCAAATATAAACTCAAAATATTCCCAAGCAGGGAGGCTAGCCACACTAAAAGGAGTTGATGTATATGCAGCTAGAGGTATAAAATCAAAGAGTGGAAAGTACTTTGGAAAAATGCACCTAAAATTAGCTGTAATAGACTCTAAGACAACTATTTTAGGTAGTGCAAACTGGAGTAAATCAGCCTTTGAAAGTAGTTATGAGCTACTATATGTAACAAAAAACTACGCATTAGCAAAAAAATCAAGAGCATTTATGGAAAAAATAGCTAGAGAATCCCAACCATATTACAAGTAGAAAAACTCTAGCGGTGCAAAGCACCGTGAGCCTTCCGCTGAGAATCCGAGTGTAGCGACAATTCCGCAACGCAGTGAGGACAAATCATAGCGTTAGCCTAGGCATTTGTGAGCTTTGCTCACAAGCTGTGCAATCATAAAAACAACATAAGCTTATCAAAAAGGTCAAAAAAGTGCTTTTCAAAAACTATCATAAATCCTTGCACTGTAAGTATCAAAATAATAAATGAAACCATAATCTTAAGAGGAAAACCAAAAACAAGAAGATTAAACTGAGGATTTGTTTTCATAATCATACCAAAAAGTATGTCAGTCAACAGTATGAGCCCAACTACAGGAAAAGCAAGTGCAAAACCAAGTACAAAAATAGAAGTTGCTGCTTTTGTCATATATGGAACAACACTAGCATCAAACATAAATCCACCAAGTGGTACACTCTCAAAGCTCTTATTTAAAAAAAGAAGTATCATATGATCCATACCTTGAATAATCATAAAAAGCGTAGCAGTAAGAGTTAGTAACTGTCCTATAACAGTAGTATTAGTCCCTGCCATAGGGTCAAAAGTAGTAGCCATAGAAAACCCCATAGAAAAAGAGATAGTCTGACCTGCAAAATGTATAATGGCAAAGGCTATTTGAAGAAAGATAGAAGCTAGAAAACCTAACATAATCTCCCCTAGAACCGCTACTATTAGACCAACAAAAGTGAAGTTGTATTCCACAGGAGGCAGGGTTGGCAAAAACATTAGACAGAGATAGAATGCAAGAGCTGTTTTTATACTAACAGGGAAGGATTGGTGACTAAAAAAAGGAAAAAAAGCAATAATCCCACTCATCCTTGCAAAAAGAAGCATAAACGCCACAACAGTATTGGGATTGGTTAGTTGCTCTATAAGCTCCATGGCTTAGCTTGTTTTTCCTCAATCTTGTAGCAGAAGTCACACTTTTTAGCAAGCTCTATATCGTGTGTCGCAAAAACCATACAGGCACCTCTGTTTTTGATATACTCACTCAGAGCATTCATTACATTTATAGCATTTTTTTTATCTAAATTTCCTGTAGGCTCATCAGCAAATATATATTTTGGTCTTTTTTGCAAAACTCTTGCTATAGAGACTCTCTGCCTCTGACCACCTGAGAGCTCACCTACTTGTTGCTCTATGACATCTCTTATGCCAAAAATATCTAATATCTCTTCATCTATTTTCTCATTTGATAGTTTTGCAGCTACTTCTAGGTTCTCTCTAGCACTAAAGCCACGAAAAAGATAGTGATCTTGAAATATTATTCCTATATCTTTTCGTCTTATTTGAAGGATTTGCTTATCGCTCAAAGAGTAGATATCTCTATCACCTAAGCTTACACTCCCACTTGTTGGCGCTAGAAAGGTAGAGAGGATATGCAGAAGTGTACTTTTGCCACTTCCGCTTACTCCTGTTATGGAGAGGGACTCTGTTGTGCTTACTTCTAAGTCAATAGAGTCTAGTACTGTATAATCATACTGTTTGCCGATAGAGACGGCTTTTATCATATTAGCTTAGCTGAGCCGCAACTTCACTTGCGAAATCACATGACTTTTTCTCAAGTCCTTCGCCAAGCTCAAACCTTACATATTCAACTACCTCAGCATCACCACCAGCAGCTTTTGCGGCTTCGCTAACTAGTTGCTTGATGCTCTTTTTATCATCTTTTACAAACTTCTGGTTTATTAGAGTATTCTCTTCAAAAAACTTCTTGATTTTTCCAGGAATGATTTTTTCAAGCATATTTTCAGGCTTACCTTCTTTTAGAAGTTGCTCTCTTGCTACACTCTTTTCATTCTCTATCACATCCTCTGGGATTAGGCTCTCATTTAGAAATTTTGGTTTCATGGCAGCAGCATGCATTGCTACCTCTCTTAGGGTCTCAGATATAGCTTTTGCTACCTCATCACTACTACACTTTGCTCCTACAAGTACACCTACTTTGTTATTACTATGGACATATCCATTAATAACACAAGCCCCATCGCAAGTGATGGTTTCAAATCTTCTAACAACAATGTTTTCTCCAATTTTGGAGATTTTTGTTTTTAGGAACTCTTCAAACTTCACACCATCTATATTTTTACTTAGCAGTGCTTCTGAGTCTTGTGCATCCTCACTGTGAATAAGGTTTGTTGTTTTATCACTAAACTCACCAAAAGCATCATTTTGGGATACAAAGTCAGTTTCGCAGTTTATCTCTGAGATGGTGGCTTTTTTACCACCATCATCTATTTGTATAGTTATCCTACCTTCACTAGCACTTCTATCAGCTTTTTTGGCTGCTTTTACCATACCAGTCTTTCTTAGATGCTCAACTGCTGCATCTATATCTCCCTTGGTTGCTACAAGTGCTTTTTTGCACTCCATCATTCCCGCATCGGTCATATCTCTTAGTTTTTTTACAAGTGCTGCAGTTACCTCAGCCATATATTACTCCTTTGTCTCTTCTATTGTCTCTGGACTCTCTTGAATAGGCTCCTCTTCGCTCTCACTCATAGCCTCTTGAAGAACCTCTTTTTTCTCCTCTTCACTAGCTGGAACCATCTCTTCTTCACCCATCTCTTCTTCAGCATCTTGTGCTGCTAGCTCTTTTCCTTCTTTGATAGCCTCAGCCATCTCTTTGCAGAAAAGCTGAATAGATCTTATTGCATCATCATTTCCAGGGATTGGATAGTCTATTACATCTGGGTCACAGTTCGTATCTAGTGGTGCTACTACTGGAATTCCTAGTTTTCTAGCTTCTGTTACTGCTATCTTCTCTTTTACAGCATCAACTACAAAAATCATATCAGGGGCTTTTTTCATATCCCTAATTCCACCTATGTACTTTTCTAGCTTCTCTTTTTTTCGCTCAAGCATTAGCTTCTCTTTTTTTGTTAGCAAATCACTCTGTCCGCTTTCAAACATCTCTTCTATAACCTCAAGTTTTCTAATAGACTTCTTGATTGTTGAGAAGTTTGTCATCATACCACCTAACCATCTGTAGTTGACATAAGGTGCATTTACAGAGCTTGCGTACTCTTTTATTGCTTCACTTGCTTGTTTTTTTGTACCTACAAAAAGGACTGTTTTTCCCTCTTGTGCTGCATCTCTTACTATGTTGTATGTATATCTAAAAAATCTCAAAGTCTTTTGAAGATCGATGATGTAGATGTTTTTTCTTACACCAAATATGTACTTTTTGACTTTTGGATTCCATCTTCTTGTCTGATGTCCGAAGTGTACCCCGCACTCAAGCAGGTCTTTCATTGTTACCATTTATATGCTCCTTGTGTTTTTTGTTTTGGTTTAGCCTCCACGCCCATCAACGACTTATTAGTCGCAACCACTCAAGGATTGGCGTGTGAGAAATGGAAGCGCGATTGTGCCATAATGTAGTTTAAATCTAGCTTTGAAGTTCTTGGAGCTTCTCTTTTACCTCTTGTACATGACCTTTGACTTTTACATTTTTCCACTCTGCAACAATCTCTCCATCTGGATTTATGACAAAAGTGCTTCTAATAGTCCCCTCAACCTCTTTACCATACATCTTCTTTAGCCCCCATGCATTGTAGGCTTTTAACACCTCTTTTTCTGGGTCACTTAGGAGGGTTATTTTTAGGTCTTTTTTGGTTTGAAAGTTTTTGTGGGATTTTACAGAGTCTTTACTGACACCTATGATATTTGCATCTAGCTCTCTAAAGGCATCTATCTCACTACTAAATTCACAAGCCTCCGTAGTGCACCCTGGCGTATTGTCCTTTGGGTAGAAGTACAATACAACCCATGAACCCCTATAATCTTTCAAGCTAGTCTCTATCCCATCTTGGTTTTGAAGTCTAAAATCAACTGCTTTCATATCTCTCCTTCTTATGTTTTTATGATTTTGTACCACTCATCGTTTTGGGAGATTATATTAAATTTTTCTCCTCTTTTTACTGTTGTAACTATGTTGTTGTGTGTTATCTCTGGACTCTTTCTTAGATTGGCTCTGTTTACATATACAGCTACTACACCTTGGTTTGGGTTGTTTTTATCTCTATATGCCCCTACTGTGCTTTTATGTATAAATAGATAATTTTGATGATTAGGAGCTATGTTTAGCTTTGTAGAACTACTCTGTACACTCTC
Organism: uncultured Campylobacterales bacterium; assembly: GCA_964484395.1. Taxonomy (GTDB): domain Bacteria; phylum Campylobacterota; class Campylobacteria; order Campylobacterales; family CAZAFM01; genus CAZAFM01. Next base: position 19,531 of record CAZAFM010000034.1, read on the forward strand.
TTTTGGCTTTGTTACCCTATACCATTCACCCTTCTTTGAGATGATGATAAAAACATCACCTCTTGAAGCTTTACCTATTATGTTTCCTTTTTTGATATGTGGGGTTTTTCTCATATTTGCTACATTGACACTTATGACCGCTCTATTTGGAGCATCAGTATTCTCACCCTCCCATATATCAATGACACTTTGATGAAGATAGAATGAGTTACTATCATTTATAAGGCTATTGTCATCTTTTAGTTCTGTATCTTCATCTATGTTGTCAAAATAATCTATTAGCTTGTTTTTATAAGATAGTAGCTTGAAGTAGTCTAGAGTTCTGTTTTTTAGGTATCTTAGTCTATCTAGCTTGATGTTGCTAAGCTCTTTTTGAGCGATAAGAAGTATCTCTAGGTCTTGAGTTGATAGACGAAATCTATCCCAATAAGCTTGAACCATCTCCTCCCTTGAAGCTAACTCAGTTTCTGAGTTTTGTAGTGTTTCATCTAGTGTCACTATGGAGTTATATAGTTGCTCTAGGTCCCACTTTATCTTTTTTCTCTCTTGTTCGGCTTTGTATATAGCTTCTGAGAGCTCGCTTTGTATTCTTGATATTTTTGACTCTCTAGCAAACCCATCAAATATCTTATAAGTTAGCTCTACTCCTACACTAGAATCAACCTTATGCCCTTCACCCCCTCCAAAAGACTTTGATTCAGTGTAGTCTGTTACTAAATCGACTTTTGGGTAGTATGACCCTCGGGCTGCTTGAAGCTCTTTCTGCTTACTTTTGATAGTCTCTTGGAGTGATTTTAGTGATGGGTTATTTGCAAGAACCTCCTCTAGCTCATCTTCAAAGCTTTTTAGTTTGAGAGGAAATTTGGTTTGATATGGAGTATTATCAAGTGCATCTAGGTTTGTGATATACTCAAAATAGTTTGCGGAATCTATGAGTTTTGATTTTGATGTGACAAGTGTTTTGTTAGCATCTGAGTAGCTAGCTACTATAGAGCTCTCTTCTGCATTTGAGGCAGCCCCACTTTTGACCTTTATCTGTACATTTTCTAGGATTTTGTCTAGCTCTTTTAGGTTACTGATATTAATATTTACAGCCTGAGAGTCAAACACCACTCCAAGATAGGCTTCTGCGACACTTTGTGATTGCTCCATCACTTTTGTACTGTGCTTGTTTTTTTCTGAGTATTTTAGTCTTTGGAACCTATCAACACTGTTTGAGCGAATACCCCCATCAAAAACAGTCTGCCTTATCTCAGTACCATAATTGTGCTCTTCATAGTAGTTTGGACCCCCATTATCTGGATGTTCCATTTTGTTTTTGTAGCCCGCATCAGCGTTTATTTGCGGATAGTATGCGCTTCTAGCCTCATCCTCTCTATGCCCCATCTGTATGACTTTCTCGCTTGATTGTTTTAGGACGAAGTCACTCTTGTTTGATAGCTCTATTGCTTCTTTTAGGGAGATTTTGCTTCTTTTTTTCTTATTGTCCATATCTTTGTAGGGGGTTTTACCTTTGTTTATAGCAAATATAGCACTATCTATTAGCTCTCTCTCCTCCTCTATTTCTGAATCTTCTGAGGATAGATTGTGTGCAAACAAACAAGATATGATAAAAAAAGCAATAAGAAGTTTTTTTCTCACACACATCCTTGATTTAAGGTTTTTATATTGTCACTTTTTTTAGAAATTTAGCTAGTTGTAAGCTAAGATTTGATATTTTATCCATAGTGAATTAGGAAAGCCTCGTGCTTTATGTTGTTTTGACTATAAGCAACAACTATGCCACAGCGTGGCGCATATAATTTAAGGATACAGTATGGCTGAGAATCCAAAAAAATCATCAGTAAGCTATGAGGACAAGAAGGTTCTTCTTAGCGCACCTCCAGGTACAGGTGAGAACACAAATGTTTTTTCAAGACCGGGTGACAAAATAGAGTTTGGCTTTGATATTTCAGAAGCCAAATACCGTCTTGTAGGTGGTGATGTTGTTCTTGAGCTACCTAATGAGTCGTTTTTGACATTTGTAAATATGGGGATAATGGCTTTTAGTGAAAACGCCCCTGAATTTGTACTCCCAGGTGGTATGACTATCGCCTCTACAGCTATTTTGAACAAAATCTCAGACATATCAGAAGTCCCTACAGATGGGATTATCACAAACAACACTGCTGCCATATTGTCTGTTGATGAGCTTGCCAACCAAGAAGACTTAGTATCAAAAGACGACTACGACCAACTCCAACAAGCAAACCAAGAGGCTCAAGAAAAGCTCCAAGAAGTGATGGAGATGATGCACAGTAAAGCTAGTATGAGCCAGTCGCTACAAGATGAAGAGCCTCAAGAGCTACAATCAGTCTCCCAGAAACTAGAAGATAATGAGATGATAGGAAGGTTCACCGAAGAGCCACCTG
>CAZAFM010000035.1:0-21554 GCA_964484395.1 uncultured Campylobacterales bacterium
CACAATGTTTTGCCACACTCAAAAATGAAAAAGCTTCCATATTCTCAATCTCAAGCCCCTTACCTAAAAAAAGCTCTGAACTATCTTTTGAAGAAGTTATGTAGTTACTAGAATTTATCAATGTTCCATGTGGAACATTCCCAATCTCTACAAAATCCTCAATAGGAGTGAAGCTTTTTTTCAAAAGAGATGATAGTTCCACATTGTAAGCTTTTGTTGATTTACAAATCTCACCTACTTCAACTTCTCCATAACTTCCTGCACTTCCTATAAAAACTATCTTTTCATATAAAGGTGTTGTTAGCTTTTTGGTAAGCCTTATAGATGACTCAACCAAACCAACCCCTATAGGTTCTGCAAATTCAAAAAGCTCAGTTCGTCCAGCACAAAAAAACATCTATATCCTAACAGGTATATTACAATCTTGCAAGTAGTGCTTTAAATCCATAATATCTATCTCTTTGTAGTGAAATATGGAAGCTGCAAGTGCCGCATCTGCTCCATGCGTAAAAACATCTTTTATATGCTCCATAGAGCCAGCTCCACCACTTGCTATAACTGGGATGGAGAGCATATTTGATATAGTCTGGGTTAGCTCTATATCATATCCTGCTTTTGTCCCATCAGCATCCATAGAGGTTAGAAGTATCTCTCCTGCACCCCTATCCTCTACCTCTTTTGCCCACTCTAGTACATCAATCCTAGTATCAACCCGTCCTCCATTTATATAGACATTCCAAGACTCTCCACTTCTTTTTGCATCTATAGCAACTACTATACACTGAGAACCAAATCTTTTAGCGGCTTCTGTAACAAACACTGGATTTTTGATAGCTGAGGAGTTTATGCTAACTTTATCACATCCTACACTTAGCAAGGCATATATATCTTCTAGCTTTGAAATACCACCACCTACTGTTAGTGGAATAAATATCTCTTTTGCACAGGCTTCAACCACATCAACTATAGTTTTTCGCTTCTCTACGCTTGCAGTGATATCTAAAAAGGTTATCTCATCTGCACCCTCTTCATTGTATCGTTTAGCAACTTCTACTGGATCACCTGCATCAATCAAACCTACAAAATTAACCCCTTTAACAACTCGACCATCTTTTACATCTAGACAGGGAATAACTCTTTTTGCAAAATGTTGCATCAACTACCTTTTAAATTCCTACATTTTTGTGTATAATTGTACTTTAATATAGATTGAATTAGAATAAGGTATTATTATAGAGTACAATTATGAACCAAAGAAGAGGTTTGGACAAAACTTCATTATAAATCCTGCCATAGTAGAGAGAATCATCAAATCGATTCCCGAAAATAACCTACCTATTGTAGAGATCGGGGCTGGATTAGGTGATTTAACTAAAAGGCTTATAGATGTTAGAGATGTCATAAGCTATGAGGTAGATAGAGAGCTTTGTGCCTATCTAAAAGAGAGTTTTGCGGATTCTATCAGTAGTGGTAGACTAGAGCTTGTATGTGGGGATGTAGTTGAGAGCTTTGCTAAGGGATTGTCTAAAAAAGATTACAACCTAGTAGCAAATCTCCCCTACTACATCGCTACAAAAATAGTCCTAGAAGCTATAAAAGATAGTAGATGCAAAACAATCCTAGTAATGGTACAAAAAGAGGTAGCACAAAGGTTTTGTGCTAAACCAAAAGATAGAAACTACAGCTCTCTATCCATTTTAACTGAACTTTGTGGAAATTCGGAGATACTTTTTGATATCGCACCTGAAAATTTCAATCCTCCACCAAATGTCAACTCTTCAATGCTGCTAATTCGCAAAGAGAGAAGCTTGAATGACAGGGAGTTTGAGAAGTTTTTGAGGGTTGCTTTTAGCGCTCCTAGAAAGAAGCTAATGAGCAATCTCAAGCCCTTAGGCGCGATGAATAAAGTATCTGAGTTTTTTAAACTCAACGAACTAGCAGAGACACTTAGACCTCATGAGCTTAACGCATCTTTATATCAGAGCCTTTTTCACACTTTAAAAAAAGGTAGTAAAGATGGAAAATATAGAAAACAGTAATGAAATCACAACAGAGAGTAGCCAAGATAGTAATGAGCTAGCAGGGCAGCAAGAAGGTAGTAAAGAGTCTTCTAAAAAGCCATCAAATAGAAGACGAAACTCTTCAAGAGTAACTGATGGTGGAAACAAACTAGGATGGATAAAAGATCTTAAAAAGTGTGTTCAAGCAAATGATAAAAACCACAAAAACAGACTAAACCCACACTACAAGCTAAACTTACAAGCAACACAGAAGGTTAGAATAACTCCACTAGGTGGTCTAGGTGAAATTGGTGGAAATATCACTGTTTTTGAAACACAAAATAGTGCAATTATCCTAGATGTAGGTATGAGCTTTCCAACTGATGATATGCATGGGGTGGATATTTTAATCCCTGATTTTTCATACTTAAGGCAGATAAGAAACAAGATAGAGGCTATCATCATAACACACGCTCATGAGGATCATATAGGTGCTGTTCCATATCTTTTTAAAGAGATGCAGTTTCCTATATATGGAACACCTCTCCCACTTGCCATGATAGGAAGTAAGTTTGATGAGCAAGGATTAGGAAAGTTCAAAAATAAACTAAACCCAGTAGAAAAAAGAAAACCAATGAAAATAGGGGACTTTGAGATAGAGTGGATACACATAACTCACTCTATTATAGACGCTTCAGCTCTAGCTATTACCACTGATTCTGGAACTATTATACACTCTGGAGATTTTAAAATAGATAATACCCCTATTGATAACTTTCCAACTGACCTTCAAAGACTAGCCTACTACGGCGAAAAGGGCGTAATGCTTCTAATGAGTGATAGTACTAACTCAAACAAAGAGGGCTTTACAAAATCTGAAAGTACGGTAGGTCCTACTTTTGATAATCTTTTTTCAAGAGCAGAGGGCAGGGTGATAATGTCTACCTTCTCTTCGAATATACATAGAGTTTATCAAGCAATAGCACACGGTGTAAAATACAATAGAAAAGTAGCTATTATAGGTAGGTCAATGGAAAAAAACCTAGATATTGCAATGGAGCTTGGATATGTAAACCTAGACAGAAAAATATTTATAGACGCTCATGAAGTACAAAAATATCCTGATAATGAAGTGCTAATTGTTACAACAGGCTCTCAAGGAGAGACTATGAGTGCACTATATAGAATGGCAATAGATGAGCATAGACATATAAAAATAAAGCCAAGTGATACAATTATAATATCAGCTAAAGCCATCCCAGGAAATGAAAGGTCTGTCTCTACTGTCATAAACCACCTACTAAAAGCAGAGGCAACAGTAGCATACCAAGACTTTAGTGAGATACATGTAAGCGGACACGCTGCACAAGAGGAGCAAAAAATTATGCTTCAACTTGTAAAACCAAAATACTTCCTACCAGTGCATGGAGAGTATAACCATCTAGTAAAGCACAAAGAGACAGCAATAAAATGTGGTATTCCAGAAAAAAACATCTATTTAATGAGTGATGGTGACCAAATAGAAGTAAGTCCTACAGTTCTAAAAAAGGTAAAAAGTGTAAAAACTGGAAAATCATATGTTGATAACCAAGCTAATGACATTATAGAAAATGATGTAGTTATAGATAGACAAAAGCTAGCAACTGATGGGGTTGTAATGATAATAGCTCAAATTAGTCAGAGTGAAGAGAAGCTAATAGACAAGCCAAAAGTTATGAGCTATGGACTCATCCCAGATAAATCAGATAAGCACTTCTCAAAAGAGATAGAGGATATACTAAAGATGTTTTTAACTAAATGCAAAAAAGATATTATGCAAAGCCAAAAAACACTAGAGTATGAGATAAGACAGGTGGTTAGAAAGCATATAGTTAGAAAGATGAAAAAATACCCTACAATAGTTCCTACAATCTACTTAATGTAAGGAGTCTATTTGGAACTATTAGATGTTGCTAAAAATGTAATACAGACAGAAATAGATGAACTATATAGTCTAAAAAATAGACTTAATAGCTCATTCATAGAAGCTGTAGAGACTATACACAAGACAAGTGGTAAACTCATTATCATAGGAGTTGGCAAGTCAGGTCTTGTTGGCTCAAAAATGGCAGCAACATTAGCTAGTACAGGAACTAGTAGCTTTTTTATACACCCTACTGAGGCTATGCATGGTGATTTAGGTATGATAAGTACTCAAGATAGTGTAGTTGCAATAAGTTATAGTGGTGAGAGTGAAGAGATAGTAAAAGCAGTTCCACATATAAAAGAGATGGGAGTAAAACTCATAGGTATGAGTGGTAATCCATCTTCAACACTTGCTAAATATAGTGATATACATCTAGATATAGGCGTGAACAAAGAGGCTTGTCCGCTAAATATTGCTCCTACCTCCTCTACAACTATCACTATGGCATTAGGTGATGCTCTAGCTGTAGTTCTTATGAAAAAGAGGGGATTTAAGCAGAGTGACTTCGCAAAGCTCCATCCAGGTGGTAGTCTAGGTAAAAAATTATATATGAAGGCATCTAATCTACTAAGAACTGATTTTCCAACTGTTTCACATGAAACATCACTTAAAGATGCTGTAGTGAAAATGAGCGAAGGAAGACTTGGAAACATCCTAATAGTAGACAGTGATAAAAAACTCATAGCACTTCTATCTGATGGTGACTTAAGACGAGCTATGATGAGTGAAGGCTTTGATATAAACGCTACTGCCCTTAACTATGCTACAAAAAACCCAAAAAGACTTAATGATAGTTCTATACTTGCAAGTGAAGCATTGAGATTTGTAGAAGATAATAAGATTCAGCTTCTAATATTCACAGATAGTGATAATAAAGTAGAAGGCGTCATACACATACATGACTTAATAGAAGCTGGGATAAAGTAGCAAACTTTTAACTAGCTATACTATATATGTAAAACATATTTGACAATAATACCTTATAAGTGTAAAATACATTTTACACTATCTGAGGATTACAGTAATGGATATATCACTATTTTTTTCTGAACAGCAAAAAATCCTTCGTAAAACATCATCTCTAAAAAAAAGATACCTCTATCACAAAATAAACTGGGAAAATAGATGCATAGCTATACTAGGACAAAGAGGTGTGGGTAAAACAACTCTTATGCACCAAATCATAAAAGAGAGGTACAACAATAGCGATAAAGCTCTCTACATTAGCGTGGATAACCCCTACTTTAAGGCTATTTCACTGTATGAGTTTGCTATAAAATTTGAACAGCTTGGTGGTGAAATACTTTTTATTGATGAAGTACACAAGTATAAAGAGTACTCAAGCCATATCAAGTCCATCTATGATGCTACAGAGCTTAAAATTGTATTTTCTGGCTCCTCTATGCTACAGATTAGTAGACTCGATGCTGATTTATCTAGGAGGGCTGTTGTCTATAGACTAGCAAATCTATCTTTTAGAGAATATCTATCTATAAGTAACATAGAGGACTTTGATACACTTTCCCTTGAAGATATACTCACAAACCATATAGAAATAGCAAATAGCATATCAGAGAAGATAAAGCCACTAAAACACTTTTCTGACTATCTAAAGTTTGGATGCTATCCATTTATAAAAGAGGGCAAGGATAGCTATAATCAAAAGCTAATATCAATCATAAATCAAATAATCGAAAGTGATATACCATATATAGAAAATATAAGTTTCTCACAAATAGATAAGATAAAAAAGCTTCTCTATCTGCTCGCAGTATCAGCCCCATTTGTTCCAAACATCTCTAAACTTTCAGCCTCTACTGAAATTTCTAGAGTGACTATGAGTGACTATCTTAGATACCTTGAACTTGCATCTCTTATAAACACCCTAATGCAGGATAAAAAAGGGTATGGAAAACTTCAAAAGCCAAACAAGCTATACCTATATAACACAAACATATCTTATAGCATATCAAACAACCCAAATATAGGAAGTGCTAGAGAGACTTTTTTTGTAAATCAGATAAAAAGCTATCACTATAATAAAAAGAGTTTTTTAGGTGAGGAGATACTACTATCTTCTACAGGAGACTTTATAATAGAAGGTAAGTATACATTTGAGATAGGTGGGAAAAGCAAAAGCTTCTCTCAAATAAAAGATATGCCTAGTAGCTATGTAGTTGCAGATGATATAGAGGTGGGATTTAAAAACAAAATCCCACTATGGCTTTTTGGATTTTTGTACTAAGCCCTACACATCTAGGTGTTTAACATCTTTAGCATGCTCTTGGATAAACTCTCGTCTAGGCTCAACCTCATCACCCATAAAGAGGTTAAATATCCCATCAGCAGCTTCTGCATCTTCTATGTCTACTTTTAAAAGAACTCTATTTTCAGGGTTCATAGTAGTCTCCCATAGTTGCTCTGGGTTCATCTCACCTAGACCTTTATATCTCTGAATGTAAGCACCCTTTTTACCACTCCCTTCTATCTCTTCTAAAAACTCTATGTTATCACTATCACCAATTATAGTTGTATCTCTTGAGCAGATTTTGTTGTATAAATTTATTGCTTCTTGGAATAGAGGGTTTTTGATGAGTTCATCATCTATTAAAATCTCTTCAAGTCCATCATTTGTTTGTACATATAGATGTATGGAGTCTTCACCGATAATAGAACTTAATATGTTGTACTCCTTAGCATCCAAAAAGCCTTTTACATGCTCAAAAATACTCTGTGAACTCTCACCTAAAATCTCTTTGTTCTCTATCAAAAATCTAACAACAGATATAAGAGGAAATCTCTTTTGAAGGTCTTTCAAATAGGCTCTATAAACGGAAATGATTTTTAATAAATCAACCAAATCTTTTGTACCTATGCCTTCAACTGGGTGGTTCTCTACACCATTTTCTATCAAAAACTCACTTAAAGCTTTTTCATCTTTTAGGTATATCTCATTTTTACCTTTTTTATATCTATATAGTGGTGGTTGAGCTATGTAGAGGTTTCCTGATTCAACTAATGGAGTGAAGTATCTAAAGAAAAATGTCAAAAGAAGTGTCTGAATGTGGCTTCCATCAACATCTGCATCAGTCATGATGATTATCTTGTGATATCTAAGCTTAGCTACATCAAACTCTTCACCGATATTACACCCCAAAGCTGTTATCATATTTTTTATCTCATCACTTCTTAGTATCTTATCAAGGCGAGATTTTTCAACATTTAGGATTTTTCCTTTTAGTGGCAAGATAGCTTGAAATACTCTATCTCTTCCCTGCTTTGCAGATCCACCCGCACTATCACCTTCCACTAAAAATATCTCAGAGCTAGATGGGTCTTTACTTTGACAATCAGCTAGTTTTCCAGGGAGTGTTCCTACACTTAGGTTGTCTTTTTTGCGAGTTAGCTCCCTAGCTTTTTTAGCAGCTTCTCTACCTTTTGCAGCAAGCAGGGCTTTTTGCATGATAGCTCTTGCTTCATTTGGGTTCTCTTCAAAAAATTTCTGTAGTTTCTCATAGGTCGCTTTTTGGATAATTGGTTTTACAAAAGAGCTTCCTAGCTTTCCTTTTGTCTGACCTTCAAACTGTGGCTCCATTACTTTTACACTAATAACTGCTACTAGACCTTCACGGATATCATCTCCTGTGATTTTTACATCTTTCTCTCTTGCATTTGCGTTTTGATCTATATAGCTAGTAATAGCTCTTGTAAGTCCAGCTCTAAACCCTGCTTCATGCGTTCCACCATCAGGTGTTCTTATGTTGTTTACATAGCTTTGGAGCTTCTCATCATAGCCATCATTATAACAAAGAGCAATCTCCATACCAAGGTCATCTATAGTGTCTTCATAGTATATAGTTTCAGAGAGTCTGCCCTTTTTGTTTAGGTCATCTACAAACTCTTTTAAACCACCCTCATAGTGAAAAGTCTCTTTAACTCCATGTCTTCTATCTTCAAAGTTTATGGTTACTGTGTTGTTAAGAAATGCTATCTCTTTGAATCTTTTTAGTAGGGTGTCTTTATCAAAATCAACAGTTTCAAATATACTCTCATCTGGCCAGAATTCTATAGTTGTACCACTTTTTTTAGTAGTTCCTATGGTGTCTAAATCATTTATAGGTATACCTTTTTCAAAGTCCTGTCTATATATTTTTCCATTTTTGTTTATAGTCATTATAAGCTTACTTGATAGAGCATTTACAACAGAAACACCAACTCCATGAAGACCACCACTAACTTTATAGGTGTCCTTATCAAATTTACCACCAGCATGAAGAACTGTTAGTGCAACAGTAGCTGCTGGAATGTTTTCAGTTGGGTGAATATCTACTGGAATACCTCTACCATCATCTTCTACTAAACAGCTTCCTTCAGTTGTTATAGTTATATTTATGTTATTACAGTGACCCGCCATAGCTTCATCTATAGAGTTATCTACTATCTCATATATTAGGTGATGAAGTCCACTTATGTTTGTATCCCCGATATACATACCAGGTCTTTTTCTAACAGCTTCTAAGCCTTTTAAAACTTTTATATTCTCAGCACTATAGGTCTTTTTCTCTTCCATTATCTCTCCATCTTCTAGTTTAACTTATAAATTCAAATATTAAATAATAATTGGCATCACAACAGTTTGAAGTGAGTCACAATTAAGCATAAAAGGCACATTTGACTCATTCATAGCAAGCTCAAAACTATCTTTTTCACACTGTGTTAAAAAGTCCAATATATGTTTTGAATTAGCAGCTATTTGTACACTCTCATATAGATTTAGTTCACACTCAAACTCAGTAATAGCCTCACTGTTTTCATCGCTTATAGATTCTATAACTACTTTTTGGTTTTCAAAAATTAGCTTTATCTCATTTGATATAGAGTTTACTATTTTTATATGTTCTATGAGTTCAGCTTTTGGTAGTGTAAACCTATGCTTTAGGTCTTTTGGTACTATTCTCTCATAATCAGGGAACTTACCATTTATAAGTCTTGTGTAAAAAAGAAAGTATCCACTTTTTATAACAAGTGAATTTTGGTTAAAGTAGAGTTCTAGATTATCAAAAAAGAGTTTTTGTATTTCTCCTATGGCTCTTTTTGGAATAATAATTGATAGCTTATCTATTGAAGGATTATCAAAGCTTACCATTGCAAGTCTTTTTTGATCTGTACCTATGAAGTTTATTTTATAGTCTTTAATATCTATTAGAGCACCATTGAGTTCAAATTTTGGATTGTTTGTATCTACTGCTGGAAATATTTTTTTAAGAGATTTTGTAACAGAGGAGCTATCTAGTTCTATCTTAGAAAAATCTTCATATCTTGGAAATGCTGGAAACTCATCTCCATTAAACATAGGAAGTTTAAAGCTACTACGACCTTGTTTAATTATTAAGTTTTCGCTACTTGTGCTTATTGTGATATCTTTATCAAGTAGTCTTCTTATTATCTCACTTACTTTTCTACCATTTGCAGTGGCTTTTCCATCTTCTTGTGTGTTTTCTAGAGAGGTTTTTATCTCTAGCCCCATCTCATAGTCTGTAGCACTGAGAGTTAGTTCATTTCCATTTAGGTTAAAAAGTATATGAGATGTTACTAAACTCATATCTTTTTTTTCTAGGAAAGACTGTAGAGAGTTAAGCATATTATCTAGGGTACCTTTGTCAATGGTGAATTGCATTTCTAATCCTCCGTTTATTATATATATTTTATAGAAGTAGTAGTAGGTGTGCTGAATTGTTGAAAACTAATATCAAGACACCTATTTTGTGAAACTACTTGATTGAAAACTTGTGTTCTAAAAAGTTTTCTATCTGTGAATAATTATATCTAAAAAGCCCTATTTTTTCCTAAACTTTTTTCAATCTACCTTTGAACTTGTTATTTTATTTTTAAGATTATCAAGTAGCGTTTTGAATTCAGCATCAAGTTCAGTTATTTCTTGTACTTTTTTCATAGCTTTTGATACTGAGCTGTGATCTTTCATACCAAAAAACTTAGCTAAAGAGGGCATTGAGTTTGGTGTAAGTGTCCTTGCTAGATAGATAACTATGCGTCTTGCATTTGCTATATTTGCACTTCTACTTTTACTTTTTATCTCAGAAGGTTTGATATTTAATTCACGAGATACGACTTTTATTATTAAATCAAGCGTTATATTTTCTCTTTTCTCTTTTATCTGCTCTTTTAAGACATTTTTTACAAAATCAAGTGTTATCTCTTGGTTCATAAGGCTTGAGTAGGCGTTTAGTCTTATGATGACACCCTCTATTTCACGAATGTTATTATCCATATTTGTAGCTATGTAGTCTATTATCTCATTACTTAGATATACTCTATCTAGTTCGCACTTTTTCTTGATAATAGCTATTTTTGTCTCAAGCTCTGGAGGCTGTATATCAGCTACTAGCCCCCACTCAAAGCGACTTTTCAGGCGCTCTTCAAGTCCTACTATCTGCTTTGGATGTTTATCACTAGTCATGATAATCTGCTTGTTTTTTCCATGAAGCTCATTAAATGTGTGAAAAAACTCCTCTTGGACGGCGTTTTTATTGGAGAAAAACTGTACATCATCTATAAGCAAAAAATCACATTCACGGTACTTATCACGAAATCTATCCATTGTTTGGTTGTTTACATGAAGCATAAAGTCATTTAAAAACTGCTCACTTGTGACATAGATAATGCTTTTAGATTTTTTTATATTCTCATTTCCTACAGCATTTAGAAGGTGGGTTTTGCCAAGTCCTGTACCTCCATATATAAGAAGAGGATTGTATAGTACACCTGGCTTGTGAGAGACATTTTTGCTAACTGTGAAAGCAAACTGATTTGAGCCACCAATGACAAAACTATCAAATGTAAAAGATGGATTCAAAATAACTGTTTTTTGGACTTTTTTTGACTTTTCACTTGTTCTTGGTTCTGGCGTTTCATTTTTGCCACTTTGAACTGTTATTTTTACTTTTGGACGCTGTCCTGTTTGAAGTTCAAAGAGGTGAGCTATGCGGTTTGAGTATTTTGTTTTTACCCAGTTAGCTACAAACATATTTGGTGCTTGATATACGCACATATCGCTTCTGGAGGCTTTTTCGTCATATTTTAGTTTTTTGATATATCTCTCATATTCATTTTCGCTAATTTCATCTTTAAGCTGTTTTAGTGTAAATTGCCCAAGCACAAATATCCTTTTTCACTATGTGAATTTATATGTGAATAGTGTGAAATATTAACCTAGTTGCTCTAAAAATAGGATTATACAATAAAGTAGAAGATGTGAATATTTTAGGAATAGATCCAGGTAGCAGAAACTGTGGATATGCGCTTATTTCCCTTGAAGGGGGAAGTTTGAAGCTACTTGAGGCGGGTGTGATTAAGATAAAAGAAAAAATCCTTCAACATCAGATAAGTGAATTAATTGAGGGCTTTGATATTGTCATAAAAGACAAGGTGATTGACAAGGTGGCAATGGAGGATATATTTTATGCTCATAACCCCCAGACAGTGCTAAAACTAGCACAGTTTAGAGGGGCTTTGAGTCTCAAAATCATCCAAGAGTTCGGGGAGTTTAGCGAGTATACACCTCTTCAGGTAAAAAAATCAGTAACAGGAAAAGCCAAAGCACAAAAAGAGCAAGTAGCCTTTATGGTGCGCCAAATACTAGGAATCAAAAAAGAGATAAAACCCCTAGATGTAACAGATGCTATAGCCGTAGCTATTACTGAGTCTCAGAGGGTGAGGTTTGCAAATAGGTCTAGCTAAGCTTTTAAACTTCCTCACTAATGATATTTACTATTAGCTTTATGACTGTATCTTTTTGTTTTGGATCACTCTTAGCAGTCATCAAAGATATAGCAACAAGGGCATTGTCATTTATTTTTAACTCACCACTCTTTTTATAGAGCATACTGTTTTTTGAAAGAAAGAGTATAAACATAAAAGCCCCTATGCGTTTATTTCCATCGCTAAAGGGGTGATCCTTGATGATGTAGTAAAGCAGATTTGCGGCTTTTTCTTCTGTGGTTGGTATAAGCTCCTCTCCGCCAAATGACTGATATATGTTTCGAACTATTCCAGCAAACTCTCCTGCTTTTTCATTTCCAAAAAGTTGTGTTGCTTCACCCTTTTTCATTAGTTCATCTTTTAGCTTTGCGATAGCCTCTTTTGCCTCATCAAAGTCTAAAATGAATTTTGACTTTTTTGGTTTATTGTTTACTTTTAAAGAGTCCTCATCATATCCTTGAAGGAGTGACCAAGTCCTAGAGTAGCTTATAATCACATCAAGCAAACCCTTTGCCTCACTAAGTTCTAGTTCATTTTTTGAGATTGTGTTTTTGAGTAGTGACATGGTCTCATTTAGCTCTTTTAAACCTTTTTGCTCTAGTCTTTTTTGGTTTACAGCATAGCCTTTTACTAGATACTCTTTTAGGATTTTCGTTGCCCAGATTCTAAAGCTAGTGGCTCTTTTGGAGTTTACTCTATATCCTAGTGAGATAATCATATCAAGGTTATAAAACTCAATGTCCCTTACAACTTCCCTTCCTCCTTCATTTCGAACTGTTGCATTTTTTGCAACAGTTGAATTTCTATCTAACTCTCCCTCTTGAAAAATATTTCTTATATGTCTTGAGATTACCGACTTATCTCTACCAAAAAGTATCTCCATCTGTTTTTGAGAGAGCCATACAGTCTCATTTTCAAAAGAAACATCTAGTCTGATTTCACCACGACTGTCTTCATATATTGCGATTTGACTGTTTTGTTCTTTTATCATTTTAACACCTCTGTATATTTTAACAAATTTTTTATGACATTTAGCGTTAGGCTCTATGTGTTATAATTTTAGTAGATTTATACCCAAAGGAGCTTCTCTATGGAAGTTAAACTAATGCATCACACACCACTTGAAGTATGTTCACACGCTATTCGCACCTGCTGGCAGAGCTTTGATAAAAGTGATGGTGGAGGAGAGAAGGATAGAGAGCTTATAGATAGAGTAGGGAACAAATACAAGCACGCAAGTACTCTAGAGCATCTAAACTACACTTTTTATATAAGTGGTGTTAGTCGCGCACTTCTCCAAGAGCTAGCGCGTCACCGTCATGCAAGTCTTAGTGTAAAGTCCACTAGATATACTTTGAAAGAACTAAAAGAGTGTGAAGCAATAGAATATGAGAGGTTTTTGGTTTTTTCTGGAAATGAGCTAGTTGATAGTGCAAGTAGGGATGCGCTAAAAAGACTTCAAGAGGTGCTCAAAAGTAACACATCCAATGACATAGCCAAATACTGCCTACCTGAGAGCTATAAAACTGAGCTAACATGGAGTATAAATGCAAGAAGTCTACAAAACTTCATAGCTCTAAGAAGCTCCAAATCCGCCCTCTGGGAGATAAGAGAGTTAGCTAAAACCATCTACAAAGCCCTCCCAGAGGAGCATAGCTATCTTTTTGAAGAGCATCTTTCACAATGACCATTGACCCTAAAAAGCGCTTCTATCCCATACAAAATGACTTCCGAGACCCTTATGCTAGAGATAGAGATAGGGTCATTCACTGCAGCTCTTTTAGGAGGCTAGAGTATAAAACACAGGTTTTTATAAATACTGTCGGAGACTACTTTAGAACGCGTCTAACCCACTCCTTGGAGGTATCTCAGATAGCTAGGAGTATTGCTAGAAGTCTTGGACTAAATGAGACACTAGCAGAGGTTATAGCTCTATCACATGATCTAGGACATACTCCTTTTGGGCATGCAGGTGGTGATGAGCTTGATTTAGTACTTAAAAAAGATGGTTTTAAAAACGGTTTTGAGCACAATTTTCAATCTTTCCGAGTTGTAACTAGCCTAGAAAAAAGATATAAAGATTTCAGTGGCTTAAATCTCACATTTGCAACACTTGAAGGCATACTTAAGCACTCATATCCTTATAAAAAAAGCTTTTTAGACTCAAAAATAGATGAGGTTTTTAAGCTAGATTACCATCCAAGTCTTGAAGCTATTGTTGTAGATAGTGCAGATGAGATAGCTTATGTAAGTCATGATATAGATGATGGGTTAAAGTATGGTCTTATAGGAATGGATGATTTACGCCAAAGCTCTTTAGTGCAAAAAGTCTTAGACATAGTAAATAAAGAGGGCGTATATGAGGGGGATGATGTTTTTAGATACCGCTTTAGCTCACACATGATAAACCACCTAGTCTACTCTTTTTTAGAGAATCCTCACAATAAAGAGTATCCTACTAATAGGGTATTAAGTGCTACTATCAAGGCTAGTGAAGAGATAGACTTTGGCTTTGAAAAAGAGTTAAAAAAAGAGATAAAAGCCCTAAAAAAAATACTTTTTCAAAAACTATACAAACATGAGGTAGTGAACCGCAAAATGTACTTTGGAAGAAAGTGTATCAAATCACTCTATGAGGCTTTTATGAGTGAACCAAATCTTATGAGTGGTGGGTATAAAAACCTAGTAGATGAGCAAAGTGATAAAAAACACAGAGTTGTAGCAGACTACATAGCAGGCATGAGTGATAGATATGCTATGGAGCTCTACAAAGAGCTATATGTAGGAGAGTAATCCCAAGAAGGGATTACACATTTAGCTTGTAGCCATGCTTTGAGATTGTTTTTACAATCGGAGCAGGGAGTTTTTTTCTAAGTCTTTTGACAAAAGAGTATAGAGTGTCGTTTGTTACATCTTTGTGCCAAATAAACTCTTTTACCTCATCATAAGTAACGATAAAGTTCTTAAGCATAATAAGTATCATCAAAAACTCACACTCTTTAGATGTAAGTCTCACTGAGTGGTCTTCTGCTATGAGCCTTCTGTTCATATAGTCAAAAATAATCTTTTTGTTTTTGTAGTATGTTCTAAAAATCTTCTTTTCTGATAAGTCAAAAAGGCACTCATTTATAGCATTATAAAGCTCTTCCATCTTAAATGGTTTTAAGATGTACTTATTCATCCCTGAATTGATTGCACCTAGAAGATACTCTTTGTCATCATAAGCACTGATTGCTATTATAGGAATCCTCTTATCTACTCTTCTGACCTCTTTGGCTAACTCTATACCATCTATATCTGGTATGTTTATATCAGTGATTATCACATCATATTTGTTTCTATCTTTCAAAAACTTCTGAAAGCCAATTTTTCCATTTTTTTCGACCTCAATGTTTTTGAAATATTTTTCTAGATAGTTGCAAATAAGATTTGCCTGAGACTCATCATCCTCTATAAAAAGTATGTGAAACTCTCTCTGATCCATTATTTTGAACTCGTTTTCCATATCTACTCCAATTTTTGTTGGTTTTTAGGATTATACCACTATTTGTGCATAGTGACAAATTATACAGTTATAACTTTTAACACAAGATTAAAACAAGTTGATAGATTACCATATTTATTAAATTTTCCGTTTTTTTTCATAAG
Organism: uncultured Campylobacterales bacterium; assembly: GCA_964484395.1. Taxonomy (GTDB): domain Bacteria; phylum Campylobacterota; class Campylobacteria; order Campylobacterales; family CAZAFM01; genus CAZAFM01. The sequence continues at coordinate 15,394 of CAZAFM010000035.1, forward strand.
TGCTGAATTTTTTTAATTTTTTGTGGTAATATAGTTGAAAACCAACAAAAGGAGAAGATATGGGCAGATTGTTTTTTATGCTGATTTGCAGTTTTTTTATAAGTAGTACATTAGCATTTGGAATGGCTGGTGCTGAGGCGGTTGACAAACTCTCAAAAGAGAACAATGTAAAAGAGGTGGGCTTTGAGTATGTACTATCAAAAATTGGTGATGGAAGATTAGGGCATACTGAGGCACTTATACTAGATGCTAGACCTCAGAAGAGATATGATGCTTCTCACATACCGGGTGCTATTATGTTTCCTGATACTCAAGTGGACGAAAATATGAAAGAGTTAAAAGGTGTAGCTAAAAATAAAGAAATCATCACTTATTGTCAAGGACCTAAGTGTGAAAAGAGTGTACAGCTGGCAATTGACCTTGAGGATAAGGGCTACACAAATGTGAAAGTGTACAGAGGTGGTATACCTGATTGGGAAAAGAAGTTTTATGTAGATATTGGACTAAAAACTGCAAAAGCTATGTATGATAAAAATGCAGCACTTTTTATCGATACAAGACCATTTTTGAAGTTCAAAAAAGGCTCCATAATAGGTGCACTAAACATTCTAGATACTCAATTCAATGAGCTTTGGGGAAGACTTCCAACAGATACAAAAACCCCTGTAGTCACTTTTTGTGGTGGGTATGAGTGTGAGAAGTCGCATGTTGTAGCTAGAAATATGTCTATTATGGGATATGAAAATGTCTTCACTATGTCTGCTGGATTCCCTGGATGGGTAACGGCTGGATATGAGACTACTGCTGCAAGTGGGGACTCAAGTGCAGATGCAGATGCTCCTAAGAAAAAAGTAGGACCTCTAACTCTTGGTGCTGATGAAGGAACTGTGGATGTAGATGCTTTTAAGGTAATGATAGAAGATCTACCTAAGAATGTTCAAATCATCGATGTAAGAGCTAAAGAGGACTACAAAAGCGGTCATATACCCGGTGCAATCAACTATCCAAAAGCTGACCACTCATTAGAGCAGTTTGAAAAGAAAGTATCAAATGGTAAATATACAATATTTACTTGTTCAACAGGAACTAGAGCCCTAGAGATGTGGGTTGATTTCAAATCAAAACTAAACTACCCAGAGATGGATAAAATCTACTACCTTGATGCAAAAGTAGATTGCAAGGGTCAAGAGTGTGAAATAGAAGGGTATGAAGCACTATTTTAGAATTACAAAAAACCAAGTGGGCTTTTGCCCACTTATGTCTTATGCTTACTACTCAAACAAGCTTATATCCTACTCCATAATCTGTTTTTATAAGTGCGGGATTTTTTCCATTATCACCTAGTTTTCTGCGAAGATTTTTAATATGGTAGTCTATTGATCTATGCTCTGAGCTTGAAGATAGCATATCCGCTAACTCCTCTCTGCTAATTGTTATTCCTCTTTGCTTCAGAAGAGATGTTAATAGTTTATTTTCTATAGCGGTTAGCTCTAGAGGCTTTTGGTTGTAGTAGATTTTTTTGGTTTGCTTATCATACACAAGTGTTTGTGTACTAATATCTGTATCTGGGATGGTATAAGTTCGTCTGAGTATAGCCCATATATGAAGAGAGAGTATATCTAGGTTTATAGGTTTCACAAGGAAATCATCAGCACCCAAATGAAAAGCTTGTATATGGCTCTCGCAGTCACTTTGTGCTGATACAAATATTATAGGAACTGATGAGTGGCTTCTTATTTTGGTACACACCTCATATCCACTATAATCTGGGAGATTTATATCAAGTACTATCAAATCATACTTACTATTTTTTGCCATTGATGAGCCTATTACTGCACTTTCTGTGGTATCAATAGCAAATCCTTTGTTGAGCAAATATGTACACATAAACTCAGCAGTATCGACATCATCTTCAATTAAAAGTATTTTATATTTCATAGTTTCCTCTCAATCCTCAGATTCTATCTCAAACTTCCTCACAATAATCTGATAGAATTTCTCTTATTTAAAACATGGAGTGCAAGATGAAGCTTCGAGCAAAAATGACCATCACTGTATCGGCTCTTATGGGAGTTGGATTTATAACCCTTGTGTTTTTTAGCTATGCGTATAGTAGGGCTGATACAACGGAGCTTATACAGAGCAAGCAACAAGAGTTAACAGATTCAACTTCACGCTATATTGATGAGTTTTTTACTTCAAGACTATCACTTGCAACCTCTAGTGCAGCCTCATTAGCAAAGCTGCAAAATCCTGATAATGAGATGATAAGAAGCTATCTAATTCAAGCTGCAAGTGCTATGAATATAAAAACTTACGCAGGATATGAGTCTGATGGAGAGATGATTCGCTCAACTAGTAGAGATACTACTCCTTTAGCTGATAACTATGACCCACGGAAGCGACCTTGGTATCAAGATGCAAAAAGCACACTTAAAGCTGGTGCTACAAAACCATACGCAGACTCATCTACAAAAAAACTAGCTATAACTATCTATGCGCCAATAATCAAAGATGGAGTGTTTATAGGGGTTTTTGGTGCTGATATAATTTTGCAAGATTTGATAGATAATATACTTAAAAATAAAGTAAAAGATAGAGGAGATACTTTTCTTGTGGATTCTGAAGGAGTTATTATCGCTGAGAATGATTCAAATCTAGCAGGCAAGCCTTTTACACTTTGGAGTAAGATACAAAACTCACCTAGTGAAACAATATATGGAGTGTACAAAGGTAGAGAATCTATCATATCATACAGCACTATCAAGGCTCTTAATTGGAAATTTGGTGTAGCACTAGATAAAAAATCAGCTTATGCCAAAATCAACAAACAACTTCTAGTATTTATTGCTCTTGTTGTGCTATATCTTGTTGTTGGAACTATCATCTCCATGATTGTTTTGGGAAAACTTGTTAGACCTATACTTCAGGTGACAAAGTTTATAAATGAACTAAACAATGACTTTACCAAAAGTGTGAGTATATATTCAACAGATGAAATAGGTGAAATGTCACACTCTTTAAACAAAATGATTAAGGAGACAAACAATGTCCTTACACATACAAAAAATAGCTCTGAAGCAAATAAGCAAGAGAGTGAACTACTGCAAAACTCATCAGATGAGCTAGCCTTAAACCTAAAACAAGAAGGTGAGTATATAAACTCTATAAATGAGGTGATAAACAGTATCAGTAAAGAGCTAGAGATAGTCCAAAGTATGTCAAGCAGAACAACAGATGATCTAGGAAACACTCAAGAGGTACTAGATAGTTTTGTCAAAAATCTAAAAAAATCAATAGAGATGATAATGGAGAGCTATGAGAAGCAAGTAGCTTTAGAGCAACCAATGAACGCTCTTAGCTCACAAGCAACAGAGATACAGAATATACTAAGTATTATAAATGACATAGCAGAGCAAACAAACCTACTAGCCCTAAATGCCGCCATAGAAGCGGCAAGAGCCGGGGAGCATGGAAGAGGATTTGCCGTAGTGGCTGATGAGGTTAGAAAACTAGCTGAGCGAACACAAAAAAGCCTCTCAGAGATAAGCGCTACAACAAATATGATAGTTCAAAACATCACAGATATAGAACAAGAAGTAAGCAGTGTATCCAATAGTATGAAAGAGGTAGCAGAAAGTGCAAATAGTATAACTCATGAGGCTGATAGCACAAGAGAGAGCTTGGATAAAACTATAGAAAATAGCAAGGCTTCAGAGGAGAAGAGCAGAAGCGTCACAAGCCTTTCAGTCACATTAGTTGATAAGATGGGGCAGATACTCAAGCTATCTAGTAAAAGCCAAAATGTTGGAAACAGTGTTCTAAGTGTAGCAAACAGTCTTAACCAAAACTCAAAAGAGCTACTTGAAAAACTAAAAATTTTTAAAACAAGCTAGGAAAAGTCTATGCAAAATAACGCCAACTTCACAGTCTTATATGTAGAGGATGACAAAGATGCAGCAGAAGAGATTTTGTTCAATCTAAAAAGAAACTACACGAACATAATCCACGCCGAAGATGGCAAGATGGGACTTGAGCTTTTTAGAGCGTATAGACCAAATATTGTTATATCAGATATAAAAATGCCAAATATGGATGGTATATCACTAGGTAGGGCTATAAAAAGTATATCAAAAGATGTTCCCATACTATTTTTGAGTGCATATAGTGATAGTGAATATCTACAGAGTGCTATAAATGTGGGAGCTGAGGGATATATCTCCCGACTTTGACACCTAAAGCCAATTTTTGATATTTCATACCGAGCAAACCCCCATATTTAGGGGTGTCATCTTTTTATTCAAAAATAATGTAGGGACAACTTTATTAAGTTAATATTAATATAATAGCGACTATAATTGGGGTATGAAATTAATACGGTAGTAAATTATGTATCTAAAAAAAATAAAATCTAAAAATTTAACCTATTTAAAGATTGTTAGTAGCTATAGAGAAGAAGGCAAGATTAAACATAAAGTGATTGCCAATCTTGGAAGATTAGACCACTTGAAAAGTGGTGGGTTTGATGCTGTTATTGATGGATTGCATAAACTCTTTCAAAGCGATAAGTATAAAGATATAACTACTATAAACCAAGATGGTTGTGATAGTTTAAACTATGGCTGGGTCTTTTATAAAAAGATTTGGGATAAGTATGATTTGGATAGTTTTTTTGATGACATGACTAAAGAGTTCAAGATTGAATTTGATCTAAAATCAGTACTCTTCTCCCTGATTATCAACAGAAGCCTTACTCCTTCTTCAAAGCTTAGGTACTTCCGTGGTAGAGAGAAGTTTTTTAAGCTCAATGATGAACTTGAGTTACACCATATATATAGGACAATGGATGTAGTAAGTAGCAAAAAGCAAGAGATTGAGAACTATCTGTTCAATAAATCTATAAATCTTTTTAATAGAGACCTCTCAATTGCTTTTTATGATGTAACTACCTTCTACTTTGAGAGTAAAAGCAGAGATGAGCTAAAAGACTTTGGATTCAGCAAGGATAACAAAGTTAATGAGGTTCAAGTAGTAATGGGGCTTCTTATAGACAATGAAGGATTGCCTATAGGATATGAACTCTTTAGGGGTAACACATTTGATTCAAAAACTATGCTAAGCGTTCTAAAGAAACTTAAAAATCAGTTCAAGGTTGAGCATATCACAATAGTAGCTGATAGAGGGTTAAACTCAAAATTAAACTTTAAAGAGATTAAAGATGCTGGGTTTGATTATATCGTAAGCGCAAAAATCAAATCTATGAAAGAGGAAACTAGAGAAGATATTTTAAACTCTAAAGAGTATATCCAGATAAAGCAGTCCCTTAAATATGGATATTATGGGTATAAAACCATAAACTACACTAATACGGTTAAATATAAGGATGAAAACGACAAAACACAGACACTCTCCCTCCAAGAAAATATCATCTGCACCTATTCAGATAAGCGTGCCAATAAAGACAAAAAAGATAGACAAAGACTCCAGTCAAAAGCAGAGGAGATTATAGACAAAAAACTAAAGTCTTCTCTTGTTTCCTTGAAGGGACATAAAAAATATATCAAAAAAATTAGCTCAAATGATTCATGTGATAACTTTGAGATGCAGCTTGATCTTGAGAAAATCAAAGCTGATGAGAAATATGATGGATACTATGCTATCCATACATCCAACCTAAATCTCCATCCACTCACTGTTATTGAAAACTACCATAACCTATACAAAATAGAAGACAGTTTTAGAGTACTCAAATCCACATTTGAAACAAGACCTATATATCATTTCAAACCAAGCAGAATAGAAGGACACTTCATTATCTGCTTTATAGCATTCTTTCTTGAAAGACATATGGAGTACAGATTAAAAAACAACAAAAAAACTAAAGAATATGTTACAGATGCAAATAACATCAAAGAGGCACTAGAGTCAGTCAGTCTTGTTCAAACAGATATAGAAAATCAATCATACTATCTAAAATCAAATCACACTAAATTGGCATCACTAATGTTTGATATATTCCAAATTAAACAACCAAAGCAACTAAGTACAAAAAAGGAGATTGAAGCTTTAATTTAGCTTAATGTAGGGACAATTACCTTGAAAAAAAAATGTACTTTTCCTAGATACGGGGATTTGCTAGGTTTTAGGTGTCAAAGTCGGGA
>CAZAFM010000036.1:0-21062 GCA_964484395.1 uncultured Campylobacterales bacterium
GCAAGAAAGGCAGTAGTGGCAAATGCAGATGATGACCTAGAGTCTGTTTTGCGTATGATGGCAAAATACAAAATAGGAATAGTCCCAGTTGTTGATAAAGAAAATGCCCTAGGAGTTGTAACAGAATCAGATGTTCTTATCTGCTCAAACAACTCAAACCTTAAAAAAACAAAGCTAAAAGAGATTATGAAAAGCCCTATAAAGGGGATAGATGAGCTAGCCACTATAGACCATATAATCAAATCTTTTGACAAAGAAAACATCAAACATCTAGTAGTATTCTCAAAAGATAAAAAAATCATAGGAGTTATCTCAAAAAGAGATGTACTTAAGCATCTTCAGCAAAACTACCTAAGCCTTATGGAGCAAAAAGAGTCAAATACCAAAAACACTTTAAATACATTTGTCTACCCAATATTAGAGGTTAGCAAAAGCCATGAAGACCTCATTATAAAGTGGAGCAATAGTGCTACTGTAGAGCTTTTTAAGTCATCCCTAATAGATACACCTCTAAAAGATATATTTGATAAAGAGCTCTACAGTGTGGTCATAGAACAAAAAAAGGGTAGTAGTTTTTTTAAGAAAAATGGACAGGTTTTTGATGTCAAGTGCTCAAGAGTTGATGGTGATGACTTTTTGATAGCTATGTATGATATTACAGATACTTACAACCTAAAAGAGCATATTCAGTCAATCATAGATGTAATGCCTGATTTAGTCGTAGTTACTAATGGATTAAATATGACTGGTGCAAACAAGAGTCTATTGGAGTTTTTTGGTTATGAAAGCTTTGAAATGTTCAAAAATGATCACTCATGTGTGTGTGAAAAGTTCATAAATGACATAGGCTACCTTGAGTCAGATGATAATGGTGAGTGGCTAAATGAGGTCTTCAAAAACGGAGAACAAAACAAAAAATCATATGCCAAACTTCTCTCAAAAGATGGAGATGAGAGAATTTTTGAAGTAAAAGCAAATATGATTCAAGATAAAAATATATCTGTTCTAATTTTTAGTGATGTAACAGAAAATGAAAAATACAAAAAACTTCTACAAAGTAACAACACTGTCCTAGAAGAGGAGATTCAAAGACGCACATGGGAGCTAATGGAAGCTAATGATGAGATAGGTCGAAATAGACAGATGCTAGAAGAGGCAAACAAAGTTGCCAAAATCCTAAACTGGATATACTTTACCAAACTTGAAGTTTTTGAGTTTTATGGAGATTTTGATGAGGTCATACCGCTTGATACAAAAATAGTAAAAGTAGATAAGCTATCACAGTTTTTTGAAAAGAGAGATATAGATGAGCTAATAGCAAAGATAAAAAACGCAACTCAAAGTCATCAAGACTTCTCAGCTCTCTTAGAAACAAAAAAAGATTATGGTCAAAAAGATATTCGCTTCAGAGGTAAGCCCTATCACATAGAAGATGAGGTTATTATATCTTATTTTGGTACTATGCAGGACATTTCAGAGGAGAGAGAGTTAGAGAGGATGGCAAATATTGATGAGCTAACTGGTATATATAATCGTAGAAAGTTTAATGAGATTTCAGAGTATGAGTTTAATAGATTCCAGAGGTTTGGGCATAGCTTTTCACTTATACTCTTTGATATAGATAAGTTTAAAGATGTAAACGACACCTATGGTCATGATGTAGGTGATATAGTCCTAAAAGATATGACAGAACTAGTCTTAGAGAATCTTAGAGATGTAGATATGTTTGCTAGATGGGGTGGTGAAGAGTTTGTCATCCTTGCACAAGACCAAAGCGCAAAAGATGCAGCATTTATTGCTGAGAAACTAAGAGATGCTATTGAGAAGCACCAATTCTTAGACCTGCCTACAATCACATGTAGTTTTGGTGTTGCTCAAATAGGAGAGAAAGGCTTGGAAGACCTTTTTAAAAGAGCTGATGTAGCTCTATATCGTGCAAAAACAAATGGTAGGAATCAGGTTTTTTCTATGTAGGATACGCTCAAGAAGCGTCCGAGCGAAGCGACAACTACGCAAAGGCTTTAGCCTTGAGGACAAAGCTTCTTAGGGCTACGCTAACGCTGAGTTCACTTCAGCAGTGGGCTCTCGCACCTTTGGTGCTCAACACCATTTCTTTATAGAGAGTTTTTTTGCTTTTTCTTATCTACAACTACTACATGCTCATCATCGTAGTAATCATATAAAGAGAGGTATCTATTTCTAGCATTCCAGAGAAGCCAGCCTGAAGTCTTTGTATCATCGGCTGCTTGAATCTGTCTTTTTATCTGATAGATACCGAAGTTTTGTTTATTAAAAGCGTAGTCTCTAAAGGCTTGGAGCCATGGGCGAAATCTTCTTGGATTTAGACCTGATCTATCTATTGAGTTTTTTAAACTCATAAATATCACTTCATAAGGGTACTTAATAGGATCCCTAAAATATGGTATCCCTTCACTAAAGCCAGAGGGATAAAGCATAGGGTTTAGATAGTCTACATATCTTCCTACGCTCTCAATCTGCTGCCCAATACCCGTATCACCACTCTCCCATGCTGTGTAGCCAAAAATAGCAGCTGAAAGAAAGCTTTTTCTTGTTCTAAACTCATCTTTTGCCATCTTCAAAAACTTCTCTATCTCCTCTACTCTGCTACTTTGATTTGAGTCTTTTGCATAACTAAGATAGTTTCTATCAGGAAATCTTACATAGTCAAACATAATCTCATCAAACCCAACATCTGAAGCTAGTTTTGCTACTTCTATATTGTATTGTTTTGCTTTATCAGAAAAAGGGTCACTCCATGTGACATTTTGCCTATCTCTATAAAGTGTACCATCACCCTTTTTTACCGCAAGGTTATTATCATAAACAGGTAGATGCCCATCTTTAAAAACAGCTATCTTCGCTATAGTATAAATGCCTTTTTGGTGCAACTTTTCTATTAGCTTTTTAGGTTCTTTTATAGTTTTTATACTGTTTGCGCCAATATGTTTTGCTAAAGCTATATTGTTATCAAAAGCTATCTTTCCATCATCTGCTTTGACCTCTATGACTAGTGTGTTTATGATTTTTTCATCTATTAGAGGATATATGGAATTCATAATTTTTTTACTTGATATTCCATAAAAAGAGACAAAAACACCCCTTACATCAAAAGGCTCCAAAGTTATTCGTTCACTTTTAAGTTTATCCTCTATCACTTTGTACCCTGGAGCTTTTATAATGGGATTACACTGCTCATCTATGTTGGCAACTCCTTGGTCTAGTGCATACACCTTGTCATTACATATCACACTCACATCTTCATATATTCCATCTTCATGGGCAAACTCCACATAGAGCTCTCTTCCAAATAGGGATAGTGAAACTATTAGTAGTAAAAAAATCTTCATTGGTTTAACTCTTTTTGTTTTTATCTATATAAAGCAATAATAATTCCACTAAAATTAAAAATAAATAGATACAATATGGCATAAACTAATAAAAAGGAGTTCTGGTGAAAAAACTCGCATTTTTCATTTCGGTTTTAGCAATTAGTATGCTTCTTAGTGGCTGTGGTACAAAGTCTCAGACTATTACTCTTAAAGATGGTAAAAAAATCATAACTCATGATGAAGTAGAGTACAATAGTGATACAGGTTTTTACTCTTATGAGAACAAGGATGGCACAACTAGCCGAATCAACAAATCAGACATACTCTCCATTGATGACAATTAGCCTCCAGTAGCCTTACTGAAGGCTACTGAGTTTTTCTATCCATACTGCACTCAAACATATCAATCATATACTCCATAATGCTTCTATCTATTACCCTTAGAAGATTAGTATTTCCTATCTTACTAATTGGTGCACCAATAGTTAAAATATAGTTACTATCTTTATCTATCACACCTCTTTGAAGTCCATCTTTGATAAATCTATATATAAGCTCGTCACTATTTTCTATCTCTGGCATTAAAGAGCCTTGAGTTACACCCCATACTACACTCATTTTTCTTAAAGTGTCAACTGAGCTTGAGTTTATGATAATTTCACTTTTTGGTCTATACTTAGCTAAAGTTAAAGCTGAAAGCCCTCTCTTACTAAAAACAATAATACCTTTAGGGTCTATAGTCTCAGCTAAAGTACTTGCTGAGAGTGCTATAGCCTCTTTTGTCGGATGCTCTTCATTTTTGTGTTGATAATACTGATATATCTCTTCAATCTCTCGTATAGTTTCATCTAGGACATTTACAGCCTCTATGGGATACTTTCCTACAGCTGTCTCATCTGAGAGCATCACAGCATCACTTCCATCCATCACTGCATTTGCTATATCACTTACTTCAGCCCTAGTTGGGAACTCAGAATTTATCATAGAGATTAGCATTTGAGTAGCTGTTATGACTGGAAGCCCTTTGAAGTTGGCTTTTTTTATAAGCTTTTTTTGTGCAACAGGTACTTTTGAAAGCCCTAATTCTACACCCAAGTCACCACGAGCCACCATTACTCCATCTACTTGCTCTAGTATATCATCTATATTTTGCATCGCCTCTACCATCTCTATTTTGGCAAAAAGAAGTGGATTTGAGTTGTGCTCTTTTAGAACCTCTCTAGCTTCAGCTACATCACTTGCTCTTCTTACAAAAGAGAGGGCAACTATATCTACTCCCTCCTTTGCTCCAAATATTAGGTCATCTTTGTCTTTTTTTGTAATAGTTGGCACAGGGATGGTTACTCCTGGGAAGTTTACGCCCTTTCTAGAGGTTAGCTTGCCAGAAACTAGAACTTTAACAAATGCTGCATCACCCTCTTTTCTTACAACCTCAGTTTTAATCGTTCCATCAGCCATATATACCTTAGAGCCTATTTCTAGAGAGTTTATAATCTCTGGATGTGAGAGGCATAGAGTTTTGTTTTTGGTAGAAGATAGTATGTCATCTTTTTGAAACTTTATCTCATCGCCCTCTTTTAGATACATCACATCATCTACTTGACCTATTCTTATCTTAGGACCAGATATATCTTGAAGAATGGCTGTATGTGAGCCTAGCTTGGTAGCTATCTCTCTTATACTTTTTATAAGCCCTTTATGACTCTCTCTGTCTCCATGAGAAAAATTAAGCCTAAAAACATTTACACCAGCCTTTATAAGCTCTTCTATTTTTTCATGACTCCAGCTTGATGGTCCTAGTGTTGCTACTATTTTTGCTTTTCTCATATTTTCCTACTTCATTTCATAGTTGTACAGTTTTCTGTAGTACTCATCAGCCATCCTACCACTATCAAAAAACGGAACAACATCTGTTATGGAGTTTTTCATAATTTCAAGCCATCTTGCAGGGTCTGTGTAGTAGATAGGAATAACCTCATTCTCCACAACCCTCATAAGGTTGTAAAAATCCTCTTCATCTTGTTCTACTATATCTTTTCCACCATCTTGATATATAGTAAACCCATTTATCCCATGCTTCTCAAACTCAAGATACCATCCATCATTTATTGAGAGATTTACTGCTCCATTCATAGCAGCTGACATACCACTTGTTCCTGATGCCTCCCTTGTAACCCTTGGGGTATTTAGCCAAACATCACATCCTTTTTTTAGAAGTATAGACAAATCAAGTTCATAATGTACAAGTACAGCGCAGTTGTTTAGCTCTCTAGTTATATATACCAGCTCATTAAAAAGATTTATACCACTTGTATCATTTGGGTGTGGCTTACCAGCCCATATAATCTGTATAGGCTTATCACTTCTAGTTACTAAGTCTCTGAATCGTTCAAAATCTTTCTTAATAAGTCCTGCTCTTTTATATTCAGCAAACCTTCTTGCCCACACAAATGTCAACACTTCAGGGTCAAACATCTTTCCAGTCTGATCAGCTACAACATCAAAAAGCCTTCTTTTAAGATGTCTTTTTCTAGCAAGCATTCCATAATCATCATGCTCTTCAAGAGCGTTTGTTAGGGGCTTATCTGTCCAGTATTTTCTATTTTGTGCATTTGTAATACCAGTTATAGGGCAGATATCATCTATACTCTTCCACATCTCATTTGCAACTTCACAATGCTTTTTTGAAACAGCATTTGCGATTTTAGAAAACCTAAGTGCTCCTACAGTTAGACTAAAAACATTATCATGAGAGCCCATTCCACTAAGCTCTCTAACCTTATCCACACCTAGTCCATCAAAAAAGCCCATTCTGGATAAAAGGTGAATATCATGCTCTTCATTTCCAGCCTTTTCTGGAGTATGGGTTGTAAAAACTAACCTCTCTTTTACCTTATCTCTACTTTTTAGTGTGCTGTATAGATAAAAAGCCAAAGGGAGGGCATGACCTTCATTCATGTGATATATGTCTGGATTAAATCCACTTTTTTCTATGACTTTTGTACCACCTATTCCTAAAACTATCTCTTGGGCTATCCTTGTCTCCTCATGCGCCTCATAGAGCTTATGCGTGATGGTTCTTGAGAGATAGTCGTTCTCAGGAATATCTGTAGTTAGTAGAAAAAGAGGTGCACATCCAAAAGTCTCTGGTTTGAGCATAAAAGCCTTAACATAAACATCAGCACCATTTATACTAACTTGAACAACAATACCTATATCTTCTAAAAAAGAGTAGGACTTACGCCTATAGGCTACCTTCATAGTACTATCTTCATTTCTTGATTGGTCATAATAACCATAACTCCATAATATACCAACTCCAACAACATTTTGTTTCAACTCATACGCACTTCTCATATGAGACCCAGCTAGAAAGCCAAGACCTCCTGAATATATTTTCAAACATTGATGTATACCAAACTCCATTGAATAGTAAGCTACTTTTTTTGAGTATTTGCTTTCGATGTATTTAAGTGCGTCCATTTCATTCCTTTTTTAAAATTTATTAAAACTCTCTAAAATTACTTTTTTATGAGATAGCAATTTTATTTATTGTAAATTACACCTTTATTACTAATAAGATGCTGATACATCTGTAAAAAGCGAGGAACAATGCAGAAAATAATCCCCCTTATCATCCCCATCGCACTAGCTGCTGCGATACTCTTCATGATGTTTGGGCTTAATAACCCTCTGTTTAAGTAATCAATCCCTAAAAACTATAACCTCAAAGCTACTCTTTTTGACCAAAGATTTGCCTCTTGAGGATGGTTTGGGAGTGCTCTCCATCACCTTTATCTGATTTTTTAGCTCATCTACTGAGAACTCAAGCTCCTCAAGTCTATCTTTTAGTCGCAGTATGATATCTACTCCTGCTAGATTTACACCTAGTTCTCGAGTTAGGCGAAGAATAGATTTTATTCTGTCTATATCTCTTTGTGAATATAGGCGTACTTTTCCATCTGTCCTACCTGGCTCTATAAGCCCCTCTCTCTCATATTGCCTAAGGGTTTGAGGATGTATGCTAAGGATTTTAGCAACTACACTTATCAAAAACACTGGTTCATCATAACTATGCAACACTCACCTCCTCTGGGAGCTTCTCTTCCATTATTTTGACAAGATCACTATCAAGTGAGTCAACCTCTGGAAGGATGATATTTACTATTAAGTGCAAATCACCTCTTTTTCCACTCTTTCTATCCATAAGTCCAAGCTCTTTGACTCTAAATTTTTGACCATTTTTGGTATTTTTCGGGATTTTTAGTGTGAAATCTTTTACAAAGCTACTTATCTCTACCTTTCCACCAAAGAGGGCTTTTTTTAGAGGAATATTTATGTTTTTTTGAAGAGTGTTATTGACAATCTCATAGTTATTATCTTCAGCTATAAAGACTTTGATAAGAAGGTCACCCCTTCTACCTTGCATAGATTTACCTTTTGATCTCACTCTTAGAGTTTCAGAGTTTTTTATACCTGCTGGTATCTTTATATCAAAAGTCTCCCCATTTAGGCTAATAGAGTGCTTTCCTCCTAGGACTGCTGTGGCTAGTGGTATGGTTATCTTAGAGTTTATATCTAAGTTTGGCTGATTAAACCCTCCAAAGCCCCCATCAAAACCTCCATCAAAGCCTCTTCCAAAACCACCACCATCAAAACCACCCCCAAAAGAGAAGCCTCCGCCAAAGATGTTTTTGAGTATCTCATCAAGGTCCATATCAGCCCCACCTTGACTTCTAGCAAAATCACTAAAGTTCTGACCACCAAACATACTATCGCCAAATCGGTCATATTGAGCTCTTTTTTGTTCATCAGATAGTATTTCATAGGCTGCATTTATCTCTTTAAACTTCTCTTCGGCACCCTCTTCTTTGTTTATATCTGGGTGATACTTACGAGCTAATCTTCTATAAGCTTTTTTTATCTCTTCAGCACTTGCGCTTTGTGTGACACCTAGTGTTTCATATAAACTTTTTTCCATTACTTACTCCTAAAAATGTTAAAATCTTTACCCAGATTATATAACAAAAGTTTAGTGAATGTCAATCAACTTTGAAAGAAGTTTTTTCTAGCTGTTTTCTTACAAATCCTTTTCTATGTGGAACAAAGCAGTCACTACAGTCTAGAGTCTCACCTATGTATTTTCCAAACCTTGAGTTTATGGAGCACAATGTTTTTGAGTTTTTTACCATATAGAATGGACAAGCACAGAAGATGCAGTTTAGATACTCAATGTCATGGCATTTTTGATTTTTAACATATAGTGGGCAGAAGTTTGGTTCTTTTTGTGAGAGGTTCTCATACAAAAAAGACTCTTCAAGAGAGTCCTCTTCAAGACCCTCTTTTTCGATGAATTTTATGTTTTTTTGGTGTTGTTTTTTTGCAAACTCACTTCTTACAAAGTGCATCCATCTCCTCAAACATCTTATCAGAGGATATCTCAATATCTAGATATGACTCATATATCTCATCAGCTTTTGATATATCTCTCTCTTTTTTAACCTCTTCTATGGTTTTCTCTATATTGTTATGAAACTCTTTATGCGCTGTGAACATAGAATCAAAATTAGCTCCTTTACCAAAGTAGGACTTCTCTCTCTCAATCATCTTGACTAGAGAGCAACTAGCGTCATCTGGTATCTCTTTACCTACTCTTCCTTGCATAAGCATTGAGTATGTTATGTATTTGTAGATAATGTGTTCTATTTTGGATAGGACAAAAAGTGTTTGGTTTTTGATGGTGTTTGTGTTTGTTTTAAGTACAATAGTCTTATCACTTATCTGTTCAAATATACTTAAAAAAGCATCCATCTTTTTGTTTGAAGACTCTGTTATTGTTTTGACGCTCTTTGACTCTTTGGCGATTATCTCCATATCATCATTTATCTCTTTTATCGTACCTGAAATCTCTCCTGTTGCCTCTTGTGTATTCTCAGCTAGCTTTCTTACCTCCTCAGCCACAACAGCAAATCCCCTTCCGTGCTCTCCTGCTCTTGCTGCCTCTATGGCGGCATTTAAAGCTAGCATATTTGTCTGGTCAGCTATCTCTTCTATTAGCTCTAAGACTCTTACTACTTCTATGATTTTCTTAGAAAAAATCTTTATTTTTTTGTCTGTCTCATCTACTGTTTTTATGAGCTTATCAAAATCAGCCGTAACTAGCTTTATCTCTGCATTTCCTTTTTTAGAAACATCAGTTATATCTTCTGTCTCATCTGTTATTTTCATCATCATATCTACTGTTCTTTGTAGGTCATCTTGCATTGTTTGGAGGTTTTTTTCTAGTGAGTTTGAGCTTAGCTTTGAGATAGAGCTTACTAAGGTATTACTTTTGTGATAGTCGTGACTTTTTTTCATCTCATCTATGACTTTGTTTATACTTCCAGTACTCTGTGCAAATGCGCCTTTAAGCCCTTTTGGCTGAGCTGACCTAAAAAACTGCTCATCATTTGCATACATTATGGATGTTTTTATCTCTCGCATAAAGGCCTCTAGCTGATCTGCCATATTGTTCACACCCCATGCTAAATCTCCTATCTCACCTTTGTCATCTATCTGGGTAATTCTTGGCTCAAAAACACCATTAGCAAGAGAGTTTGTAACATGCTCAATTTTTTTGATAAGCACTCTATTACTACTGCTTCCTCTAACTACAAAGACTACACTTAGTCCAAGAGCTACAACTATCAATACTACACTTACAGCAACCATCTTTGCAAAAAGAAAGACAAGTGCAAGTACCAAAAAAACTATCTGAATAATTGCAAAAGAACTGTTTTTCATGATAATACCTTAGGTGTTTTTTGAGACATTTAGTATCTCTATGAGTGTGAGTTTTTTTAATGCACTATAGAGCTCATCCTTATCCACAACCACCTCTATATCCGCTTTTTCTATCTCTTTTAGTTCCAAAATAGCCCCAATTACAGAGCTTGGAAGTGAGTAGCAATCTTCAAAAATAATTTTTATCTTACTACTACTGTAAACATTGAAGTTTTTATGTAGGGTTTTTTTAAACTCAAGTGTCTGTTCGTGCGTGGTAATAGAGCCCTTACAGACAATCTCTACAAAATCATCAAGCTTCTTGGTTAAAATCTCCATTCTCTTCCTTTTGATTACAAATTCATATTTTATCTATCAAAAAAAGATAGGCTACATTTCCACTTTTGGAGTAAAAAAGTCCCTCACTATAAATCTGAGCCATCTTTATACCTCTACCACTAAAAAGAGAGTCACTCTTTATCTTTGCCTCTTTTAGTACACCCACTACATCAAAACCCTCACCACTGTCTGTTATTATAACACCAAAACACTTTTTTAAGCTGTTTTGTGTAGTGATTAGCTCACACTTAATCTCTTTACTGGAAAAATATAAATCATTCTGTCGTTCTCTTATGACTTTGTCGTACATTTTTTGAGCAATGAGCACTTTTTTTTCACTATAGTCTATCCCGAAACTCCCATGCTCTAAAGAGTTTATCAAAACTTCAAATAGTGCTCCTTGAAAACTCTCAAGCTTCATAGAATCAACCTCATCTTCAAGCAGTGAAGCAATATGCAAAATCGCCTCATCTACATCTAATAGCGTGCTTTGAAAGACAAAACTTCTTTTTACAAGTTTTTTCACATCTGCAAAAAAAAGATAGATAGCACTAACATCATCTATTCTCTTTTCAATAGCCATATCAAAACTTTCAAAGAGTTCATTAATACTAAGTGAACTTTTCAAATCCTCAGATATTTTTTTATAGTAGACTCCTCTATTATCTTTCAGGGGAGCTTCAAACACCCCATCACTAACCATTAATAACTTTTTTATACCTTCAAAACTCACACACTCAAGCTTTGAATCTTTTATGTATGGACTTATGGGTTGATTATTTGATTCAAGCTCAACCACTTCTCCATCTACACTTTCATAAAAAATAGGAGGCATACCAAAGTTTGCGAAGCTCATCTTTTTAAGGCTTGTATCTATCTCTAAAAATATAGCTCCTAGTATCTCATCACCTAAGAGTTGCTTTTTAATAAAGCTAACAAAAGAGTTGATAAGTTTTTTTAACTCATAATCACTCTTTGCTCTAGAGACCTCTATTGAGTTGTTTATGTATGCTGTTAACAAAATAGAGGTTACAGAGGCTGATAGCCCCTTTCCTGTAGCATCAAACATAAAAAGAAGATATCTATCTTCATCTATCTCTACAGTTCCATAACTATCTCCACTTAATATATCAAGAGGCTCATATCTAGAAGAGAAAAAAATCCCATTTTGGTATCTATAATATAACTCATCTTTTATAAGCTTTACCTGCTTTTTAAAAGCACTCTCCTCTTGCCATGTATGGTACTTATCTTTGTAGCTTAGAAGCTCTATCTCTTTTTGCTTTGCTATCTCTAGTTTATTATATGCTAATCCTAAATCTTCATTCTTTGCTTCTAGCTCCTTTTTTAGTCTCTGTCGCTCTAAAAGCAAAAAGCACTTATGTAAAGCCTTATCAAACCTAGTTTTATGAAATGGTTTCGTAAGAAAGGAGGTTACATCAAAATCTATTGCCTGAAGTAAAAATCCAGATTCATAGTGAGCACTAATAACAACTATGGGTATCTCACTATCTATCTCTCTTATATATGAAATAAGTGATAATCCATCCATTTCTGGCATAGTAATGTCAGTTATAATTATATCTATATGCTCTTTTTTAAAAATCTCAAGTGCTACAACTCCATTACAAGCAGCATGTACATATTTCACTCTTCTTGAGAGATATATGCTCACCATATGTAATACATCTGGCTCATCCTCAGCATAGAGTATGCTTATATCCTTTAAGTTTCCTACTTGTTCCAACTAATTACCGCCCATTTAATATTTGGATTTAGACTATCTATCTTGTTTTCATAAAACTCCTCTAAGCGCTCTAATTCTATCTCATTTAGTTCACCAATACTCCACTTTATGGAGTCTATGAACCGATCTTTACTCTTTTTGGATATGCGATCACTTTTTAGCTCTATATACTCTAAGCTTGGGTTTATTCCTAGAGTATAGAGGATGTTTATGATGTATATGTAATCTGGGTTTGGCTCTATCTCTTTTTGTAGTAGTTGCATAATCTCTTTTGGCAAAAAGGAGCCTCCTACTTTTGTGGTTAGATATACTCTTTTTTTAGCTTTACTATCTAGTTTTAGAAGTGCCTCTTTCATATTAGCAACTTGCATAGAGCGAGAAGCTACGACTATATCACACATAGGCAGAGAGTCCCAAGACTGCTCCCATGAGTGTAGTAGTGGTGTAATGTTGCTGATATTACCATTTTGGCATCTCTGTTTAAGCTTTTTTATCATCTCCTCTGAGTAATCAAAAGCGGTTATACTTTCAAGTAGATTTTTGGCATTTATAGATACGGTTCCCGCTCCACAGCCAACATCTAGGAGAGTTTTGCACTCACTAAAGTCTATGATTTTCATAAGTTTCTCTATATAACTATCACCATCTACTACACTATTCATATCTGAGGCTTTAGAATCCCACTCTTTTTTGGTTTTTGGCTTAAAGGAGCTTTTGGATTTTTGCTCAATGTATAGTTTGTTAAAGTCAATATCTAGTATGTTCATCATCAGCCTTTAATTGATTTGATGTTATTTTATCGAAATTCAAAAAAAGGTTACGCAGTGAGTAGAATAGTAGAAAACTTCAAGGAGTTATCTTCAAAGAGGAGGTGCTCTTTTGATGCAGAAGAAGCATTTTTGTTTCTCCAAGAGTTTTGTAAAAAAAACGGATATGTCGTAAAAACAGATGATGCAAAAAACATAGTAGCTACTAAAAACTCACCCTCTATATATCTACAAGCCCACTACGATATGGTCTGCTTAGGAGAGACTCCACCAACTATTGAGATAGAAGAAAACATACTAAAAGCTAAAAACTCAACCCTAGGTGCTGATAATGGTATAGGTATAGCCTATATGATGGAGCAAGTACGCCAACAAAGAGATATAGGACTTATATTTACTTCTGATGAAGAGGTAGGACTTCTAGGGGCTAGAGGACTTGATATAGACTTTAGCGGTAGGTATCTTATCAATCTTGATTTTGAGAGTGAAGGTGAAATATGTGTAGGTTGTGCTGGAGGCTTTGATATTAAGGCCTCACTACCTCTAGAGTATGAAAACAAACCCATATCAAACACATACAATATCAAAAGTAGTGGCTTTAGTGGCGGTCACAGCGGTATAGAAGCTGGTAAAAAAAGTGCCATAAAAGAGCTAGTAAAACTTCTATATCAAGATGATTTAACCCTTATTGATATAAGCGGGGGAGAGAAGATAAACTCCATCCCAAAACATGCTAGTGCTACTGTATGCACACAAGGTTCAATAGCCTCCACTCCTCACTTTGGTATAAAAAAGATAGATAGTGAAAAAAAGCTTATAAAAAACTCCAAAAACATAATAGAGCTTCTATACCTACTACATGATGGTATTCTTGAATATGATAGAGAGTTAGGAGGTGTGCAGACATCTTTTAACATAAGCCTTATTTACATAGAAAATGGTAGGTTTTATATAGAAGGTATGGGGCGATCAAACAAAAAAGATGAACAACTCCACCTAAAAGCAAAAACAGAGCTTCTCTTGCAAAAATTTGGCTTTGAAGATATAGAGGTTTTTTCATACTTTGAACCTTGGGATGTAGAAAAAGGAGAGCTTCAAAACATCGGACTTGAAGTGTTTAGGGAGTTTTTTGAAAACCCAAAAGTCTCAACAATACACGCAGGATTGGAGTGTGGAATACTAGCAAAGTACTTCAAAGAGGTCATATCCATAGGACCAAACATCTATGCTCCCCACACAAAAGAGGAGTATGCAGAGATAGACTCTATAGAAAAAACATATAATGCATTAGAAGCACTAATAAAGAGACTATGTTAAATATCAAACTCTAAAACAAAAAACCTATCTATTCCTGCATAGTCTTTGAAAAACTCCACTTCTCCTAGGGAGTTTGTATCTATAAACTCTAAAAGTGGCTCTCTCTGGTCATATCCTATTTCGCAGATAAAAAATCTGCATCTACCCTTTATCTCTAAAAGCATCTTTTTTATAAACTCATCACCACCTACTCCTCCAAATAGAGCCTCTTTTGGTTCATACTCTAGCTCTTTTTGGACCTTGTATGAGCTACTTATATATGGAGGGTTTGAGACTATAAGTTCAAAATCTCCCTCTATGTTTGAGAGTATGTCAGAGTTTACAAGTGTGATTTTGCTTTGAAGTCCAAAGTTCTTGATATTTACTGAGGCTATCTTTAGTGCATCACTACTTATATCTCCTGATAGAAGCTCTATATCTCTACTTAGTGCTAGTATGCAGGATATGATACCACTTCCTATACCTACTTCACACACTCTTTTTATGGAGTATCTATCAATAATCTTTAGTGCCATATCAACTACAAGTTCAGTCTCAGGACGCGGAATTAGAGCGCCTTTTTCTATATAGAATGTGTGAGAATAGAAGCTAACTTTTTGTAACATATACTCAAGAGGTTCATGGGACTTTCTTCTTTGTAGAAGCTCTAAAAATCTTCTCTCATCCACTTCTAACTCACCATGAGTATGTAAAAAAGTCCTATCACACTCTAAGATATGTGATAGTATTAGCTCACACTCATATCTAGCTCTTAGAGCTACTCCTCTTAGCTCTTCTACTCCAAAAGCTAATGCTTCATCTATACTCAAAGCTTGTCTATCTCAAACCCTAGAGCTTCAAGCCTCTTTGCTAGTGGAGGATGTGAGTAGTAGAAAAATATATAAATAGGATGTGATAGTGGGAACATTTTGTTCTCTTGAACTAGCTTTAATAAGGCGTTTTTTAGCCCCTCTTTGCTTCCTTGTTCACATCCAAATCTATCTGCTTCAAACTCCGCTTTTCTACTAAAGTATGAGACTAAAGGCATAATAAAAAATGTAATAGGGGATGAAAGCAGAATAAGTAGAGCTATAAGAGTATATGGTGTCTGCTCTATACCAAATGTTTCAAAAAATCCAGCAGGTAGATTACCAAATATAAAAAACAAAAATAGTATAACTAGTGATGAAATGGTGATGTTTTTGTAAATATCTCCATGCTTATAGTGTCCAAGCTCATGCCCTAGAACTGAGATAATCTCACTACTGCTTAGCTTTTGAACTAAAGTATCAAAAAGCACAACCCTCTTAGTTCCACCAAGTCCACCAAAGTAAGCATTTAGGCGACTATCTCTTTTACTTGCATCCATTACAAAAACACCACTACTCTTAAATCCACACCTTTTTAAAAGTAGCTCTATCTCCTCTTTTAGCTCACTTGACTCAAGGGGTGAGAATTTATTAAATATAGGTGCAATAAGAGTTGGATAGAGAAGATTTGCAAAAACAACTACTGCGATGATAAAAATAGCTGCATATATCCACCAATAGGTGAAATTCTCTATAAAAAATATAACCCCTATACTAAGTAAAACTGTAAAAATAGCTCCTATAAGCAGGCTTTTTATAGTGTCTTTGACAAACCCACCAACACTTTGCTGACTAAATCCAAATCTCTTATCAAGTACCATCTTCTTATAGTAGTCAAAAGGCAGACTTATAAGAAACCCAGTAAACAAAAATGCACCAATATATATAACACCATTAAGATAGAGTGACTCAAAGCTAACAAAAGACCCAAGAGCAGCAAAGCCCAAAGAGAGCCAGAAAAAAATCACCAAAAGCTCCACTAAGCTCTCTAAAATAGAAACCCTCTCTTTAGTTTTTGCATAACTTGCAGCATCTAAGAACTCTTTTTGACCCAAAAAAAGTGGCTTGTCATTTTTCTTGACATCTATATAGCCTATCTGCATAACTGAAATATATATTTTTAATCCAATATAAAGCGTAATAATAATAGCAACAAAAAGCTCCAAATAAAACTCCTACTCTAGAAAATATTGTTTACACAATTATATCATATAAGGGCTTTTTGGCTAAAATTAAGTAACCAATAGCACAAGGGGTTGTGATGACATATGAAAAAATCGTAGAGAACTTTGAACTTCTTTTTGAGAACAAGCTTGATGAAGAGAGTGCTAAAAACTTTCTAAAAGAGCTATATGAAAAAGGTGAAGAAGCAGAGGAGATAGCAGCAGGTGCCAGTGTTATGAGGAAGCACTGCTTAATGCTCCAGCTTGATAAAGATATGCAAGATAAACTAATAGATAATTGTGGAACTGGAGGTGATAAAAGTGGTACATTTAATATCTCTACAACTGTCTCTTTTGTGCTAGCCTCTCTTGGCTCATTTGTAGCTAAACATGGTAATAGAAGTATCACAAGTCGCTCAGGTAGTGCTGATATGCTTGAAAGCCTTGGGATTGACATTAATCTCTCAATAACTAAACAAAAAAAGATGCTTGAAGAGTGCGGGTTTGTGTTTTTGTTTGCCCAAAACCACCATCCTGCGATGAAGTATGTTATGCCTATTAGAAAATCACTAGATCATAGAACTATCTTTAATATACTAGGTCCACTTACAAACCCAGCGGGAGTTTCTAAGCATATGATAGGGATTTTTGATAAGGACTTTGTGCCAAAAGTAGCTAAATCATTGCAACTTCTAGGTAGTAGAAGTGCCATAGTTGTCTCTTCAAAAGATGGGCTTGATGAAGCTAGTCTCTCAGACATATCATACTACTCCCATCTCAAAGATGGTGAGCTTGAAGAGGGAGTCATTGACCCTGCTTTGTTAAAACTAGAGTGTCATGACAAAGATGCACTTCTAGGAGGAGATGCGCAAGAAAATGCTCAGATAACCTACTCTATCCTAAAAGGAGATGAGAAAGGTGCAAAAAAAGATGTAGTTTTACTAAATGCAGCCCTAGCACTCATAGCAGACCTTAAAGCAAATGATTTAAAAGAGGGACTAGAGATGGCTAGATATGCGCTTGAGAGTAAAAAAGCGTATAAAAAACTTAATGAAATCATAGATGTTTCTAAAAAAATATGAGAGAATTTGTCCTAAGTCTTGAAGAGTTAAAGCTAAATATTAAAGAGATTTATGAAGTTCTACAGATCTATGATACTGTTTTTTTAGAAGGAAAAGTTGGTAGTGGCAAAACAACATTTGTAAAAGAGCTAGCAGAATTTTTAAAGATTAATGATAGTGTCTCATCTCCCACATTTTCTATACAAAACATCTATGATGACAAGCTCTTTCACTATGATATGTATCAAAAGAGCTTTGAAGAGCTTTTTTCATTAGGTATTCTTGAGTGCTTTGAAGAAGAGGGGATACATATTGTTGAGTGGGGAGATGAGAGACTTGAGACCTATTTAAGAGAGTTTGGACACAAGATAGTAAAAATAGAGATAGAAGATATGGATAACAAAAGAGTATATAGGATAGAGGATGCATAGACTAAAAGCTGATAAACTAAAAAAATCATTTAAAACAAAAGAGATACTTCATGGTATCTCCATCGAGGTAAAAAGTAAAGAGGTAGTAGGGCTTCTAGGACCAAATGGAGCTGGAAAAACTACATCATTTTATATTGTAAGTGGACTTTTGAAGCCAACAAGCGGGAGTGTGTATCTAGATAATGAAGACATCTCAAATCTACCACTTCACAAAAGAGCTCAAAAAGGTATAGGATACTTACCCCAAGAATCAAGCATCTTTAAAGACCTAAGTGTTGAAGAGAACCTAGAAATAGCAGCAGAGGTCGCACTACAAGATAGAGTAAAAAGAGAGGAGCGCATAGAGAGTGTACTTGAGGCACTAAATATAGAGCCTATAAGATCAAGAAGAGGTATTAACCTAAGTGGGGGTGAGAGAAGAAGGACTGAAATAGCTAGAGCACTTATCAAAAACCCACTTTTTTTACTTCTTGATGAGCCTTTTGCAGGGGTAGACCCACTAGCTGTATCTGAGATACAAGAGCTTATAAAAGAGCTAACTGAGATAGGTATAGGCGTACTTATCACAGATCACAATGTACGAGAGATGCTAAGTATATGCGATAGAAGCTATGTTATTAAAGAGGGCTCAATACTAGCGGGAGGGACGAGTGAAGAGATAGAGTCAAACCCACTTGTTAGAGAGCACTACTTAGGAGAGCATTTTAAGCTATGAGATACTCTATGTTCAAAAAGGGGTTTAATCTGTGAAGCTAAAAACAGGAGTTGCATCAAAAACCAAGCTATCTTCTACACTAAAAAGCTGGTTTCCACTTCTGCAAGCCTCTGTTAGTGATTTAGAAGAGAAGGTACATGAGTTTGCCTCAGAAAACCCATTTATAGATGTTAAGTCCAATTTTAGTAAAGACTTTAGCTCCTCTTTTAAAAAAAGAAGAGACTTTACATCTCAAAAAGCAGGGCTAAGTGACAAGATAGAATCACTAAGCACTTACAAAAACTCCCTATATGAAAAACTATATGAACAGATATCTCCACCACTATTTCCTACTAAAATTTCAAGTGATATAGCTTTAGAAATTATAGAGGATATTAATGATGAGGGCTACTTTGAAGGAGATGAAAAAAAAATAGCCCAACGATATGGAGTAGATATATCTCAAGTTGAAAAGATAAGAGCTCGCTTTGCATACCTTGAACCAAGTGGAATCGGGGCTAAGAGTATAAAAGAATCACTTTTTTTTCAGTTAACACATCTAGATATAGACTCAGAGCTTTATGAAAGTGTTAAGCTTATGATAGATAATCTAGAAAACATCAGAATACACTCTGAGAGAGAAAACTTTCAAGAAGCAAAAAGGATTTTAAAAAACTTCAAAAACCCACCAGCAATAGAGTTTTTGCAAAAAGATAGTGAGGTTATACCTGATATATTTGTGTTTAACATAGATGATATGATAGAAGTAAGACTCAATGACTCTCTATATCCAACCATCAACATAGATAATCAAATGACCCTAGATATGATAAAAAAAGATAGCTACATAAAATCAAAAATAAAAGAGGCAAAAGACTTAGTAGATGCACTTGATATGAGAAAAGCCACACTTTACAAAATAGGACTTATGATAGTTGAGTATCAGTATGATTTCTTTACTGGTGGAGCCATAAAACCCATGAAGCTAAAAGATTTAGCAGAGGAGTTTGGACATGCTCCATCAACCATCTCAAGGGCTATATCAAACAAATACCTTGAGTGTGATAGGGGTGTAGTTCCTATAAAAAGCTTCTTTAGTGCAGCTATTGATGAGGATGTATCAAATGCAGCTATTAAAGAGTTTATAAATGAACTAATAAAAGATGAGAGTAGAGCAAGACCTCTAAGTGATATTAAAATACTTGAAGCAATAGAGGAGAGATTTGAAGTAAAGATGGTCAGAAGAACCATCACTAAATACAGAAAACAGCTAAATATAGCAAGCTCAAGTGAGCGAAAAAAGCTATATGAGATGTCAGTCTAGCCTATAAGGTCTCTAGACTTCATACTTGTTCCCATGCTCTGCGTGGGAGCATATATATTTTTCAGCTACCATCCGCTCTATGCATTCCCACGCGGAGCATGGGAACCAGGGTGAGGCGTATCATGAGCTCTGCAAGAACTCTACTATATTAAAAAAGATCCATCTTTCCGCCAACCCTTGCGAACTCCATAAGAGCGCAGATGTTTACTGCATGATCAGCACTTCTTTCAAGTCTTCTTATAGAGTTAAAAATAGTAAATGGATCCTCCATAAGGTTTTGAGCATTTGCATCTAACATCTTTTTATTAATTTCTACAAAGAGTTCATCAGTCTTTTCTTCTTCTTTTTTGGCACTTACAAGTACACTATTGTAATCAAACTCTTTATCATCTACCACACATACATCTTTAGCATAACTTATAGAATCTATAGTGCATCTATGAAGCTCAAGCAAGTTACTATGTACATCTTCTATTTTTTCTATAACCTCAAAGTGGTTTTGAATTCTTAGTGCATACTTTCTAGCTGCTACACATATCCTCTCAAACTCATTTGTAATCTTAAGATATGCGATAAACTCTCTTAAGTCACAAGCCTCAAGACCAAAAAGAGCAAGAGTGGTGACTATATCATTATCTATGTCATTGACTTTTTCATCAACCATAGAGATAACTTCAGAAACTCCCTCAAGCTGAGCTCTGTCCTTGTTTTTTATGCCATCATAACACATCTCATGCGCACTTAGTGCCATCAATGCCACACCCTTTAGCTTGTGTCTAATATCAAGCCTCTTCTCTTCAAACTTTGGATTAATCATATCTGACCTCTTTTATTTATTATTACAGAAGTATAGCAGACTCTTGTAACAGCTAAGTTACAAAAATCTGTTTAAAGAGAAAATTAGGGGGTTATTTGTTTAAATCTAGCTTATCAAAAGGAGCATCAACAACACTATTTCTATCTACGATATAAGGAATAACACTTATATGCCTAGCTCTTTTAATAGCAGCTTCTACCATCACTTGGTGTTTTTTGCAATTTCCTGTAAGCCTTCTTGGCATTATCTTAAATCTCTCTGATAATGAGTGCTTTAGAAGATGCACATCCTTGTAGTCTATATACTCTACCTTGCTTTCGCAGTATTTACAATGTCTTCTTGAATATTTCTTTTTTTCAGCCATTTTTTTTACCTTTCTTATTTATGTTGATACGCCTCATAAGCAAAGCTCATGAGGCTACGCTAACGCTGAGTTCTCCTC
>CAZAFM010000037.1:0-20972 GCA_964484395.1 uncultured Campylobacterales bacterium
TTTCCGTTTATCTCTACGCAATCTTTCTCTATTGGGTTAAATGTATTATACGCTTGGTCTTTGAGAACATTTCTATCAGCCAAAAAAAGTATCTTTGGTCGTCTACTACTTCCATCTCTGTTCCATTTGGCTTGAAACAGTCTGTATACAACTTGAAATGCTATGTAAGTTTTGCCAGTTCCTGTAGCTAGTGTAAGCAAAACTCTATCATCGCCTTTAGCCAAAGCTTCAACGGTTTTTTGAACAGCTATCTGTTGGTAAAACCTCGGTTTAATACTACCTTCGATATGAAATGGAGAGGTAATGATATCTATTTGCTCATCTTTTAGTTCACCATATTTTCTTTCAAAAAGCTCATGGGGAGAGGGGTAGTTTTCTATATATCTCCCTTTGCCATCACACAAGCTATGCTCATATATCTTCTTGCCATTAGTAGAGTACACATAGTCTATTCTTAGTTTTTGCGCATAGTTGATTGATTGTTGCAGTCCATCTAGTGGGTCAGAGTTTGATGATTTTGCTTCTACTATAGCTAGGTTGGTGTTTTTGTAGGTCAGAAGGTAGTCAACAAAATATCTTTTGCCTCTTTTGTTACCGATAAGCTTTCTACCATCAGTAAAGTAGTATTCTCTTACAATGTGGTTTTCACTCCACCCATCACTTACTAGCTGAGGTGTTATCAGTTTTGCTTTAGTATCTGCTTCACTATACTTCATTTGCATCCAATTATGTTAAACTCGTACTATTTTAGCCAAATTTAATACAAAAAGTCTTTATTGAGCGTGTTGGTGTAAAACAGTTAGCGCATCTCTGTAGATTGGTTCATCTATGAAGCCATATTTTCCGTGTGAGAAACCAGTGATGCCACGAGCTTTATGTGTCTCAAAAAGCTCTTTTATCTCTTTGGCTTTTTCTATCTCCATGCTACTCTGCTTAAAAACAGAGTTTGCTATCTCTACTTGATTAGGTGCGATACAGCTTTGACCTGTAAATCCTACTCTTTTAGATATTTCACACCACTCTCTAAATCTATCCTCATTTTTGTACTCTTGATAGGTAAATGATATGGGTAGAACACTATGGGTTCTGCACTTTATGACAAACTCACTCATTAGATACTTTATTGTTTCATTGTCTGTCTTAACCATGCTTTGAGGAAGGTGCAAATCAGCTAGCAGGTCAAGCACTCCAAAGTAGGCTACATCAATATAGCTTGAAGCTAGAAGCATATCAAGCTCTCTAAAAGCCTCCTTTGTTTCTATAGTTGCGTAGATTTTAGCGTCTGTTAGCTTCTCTATCTCTTTTAGCTCATCTATGCTTCTTAGCTTTGGCACTCTAAAAGCATATGGATTTAAAAACTCAAGCTCTTTTATCTCTTCAAACCCTCCATTTTCTATCTCATTTACTCTGATGACTACTTTTGAGTCGGAGTGCTCTAGGTGTGATAGGAAGACTTTAGTAAGATTTAGGGCTTTTGGTTTATCCTCTTTTGATATTCCATCTTCTAGGTTTATGGTGGCTATGTCACACTTTAGTTCATTTAGTTTGTTTAGGTGTTTTGGGTTATCAGCTCGCACCATGAGGTGTGAGTGCATGGTTTTAGATGTGTATACTCGTGGCTTTGGAGTTTGGTTTATACTGGGTAGGTTTGATATATTTTCAAAAATCATAGAGTTCCTTTTAGAAGGAGTAGGGGCAAAAGCCCCTTAGGTTGTGGTTATATCACACAAGTTTGGATTTTAGCAACAATACTTGGGTCTTCTAGTGTTGAAGTATCTTGCTTGATCTCTTCACCCTTGGCGATACTTCTTAGTATCCTTCTCATTATCTTACCGCTTCTAGTTTTTGGTAGTCCTGGGACAAACTTGATATCATCAGCCTTAGCTATTGCCCCTATCTCTTTTTTGATGACATTGTTTATCTCTTTTACTAGCTCCATCTCTTCACTTTGAGTATCTTGAACCTCTGGTCGAAGAACTACAAAGGCATATACACTCTCACCCTTTAGCTCATTTGGCTTACCTACTACTGCAACTTCAGCGACACTTTCATGCTTGCCAATAGCCGCTTCTATCTCAGCTGTTCCCATTCTATGACCTGATACATTGATAACATCATCCACGCGACCCGTTATCCAGATATACCCTTCTTCATCATAGACAGCACCATCACCGGAGAAGTAGACTGGTTTACCATCTTTTTTAGCAGTTCCAAAGTAGCTTGATTTAAACCTCTCAGGATCTCCCCAAATAGTCCTTATCATACTAGGCCAAGGCTTTGTGATACAAAGAAGCCCTTTTTCAGTTGGTGCTTTTCTGTTTCCATCCTCATCTATTATCTCAGCCATTATCCCAGGAAGTGCGAATGTTGCGCATCCTGGCTTTATAGGAGTGGCACCTGGAAGTGGGCTTATCATATGTCCACCAGTTTCTGTCTGCCACCATGTATCAACTATATGGCAGTTTCCTCCACCTATTGTCTCATAGTACCATTGCCATGCATCTGGGTTGATTGGCTCACCCACTGTTCCTAGAACCTTCAAAGAGGTTAGGTCATACTTAGCAGGCTCATCTTTACCCTCTTTATGCAGTAATCTAATTGCCGTTGGAGCAGTGTAGAATTGGTTTACTTTATACTCCTCAACCATTCTCCAAAACCTTCCAGCATCAGGATATACAGGTACACCTTCAAACATTATAGTTGTAGCACCCATAGCTAGAGGACCATATACGATATATGTATGTCCAGTAATCCAGCCAACATCAGCAGTACACCAAAAAGTATCATTCTCTTTTACATCAAAAACCCACTCCATAGTCTGTTGCGCCCATAGGATATATCCAGCTTGAGAGTGCTGAACACCCTTTGGCTTTCCAGTGCTTCCAGAGGTATAGAGTAGAAAAAGCGGATCTTCACTATCCATAGGCTCTGGGTCGCATATAGGCTTTTCAAGTTCTACCATCTCATTGTAGATATAGTCTCTTCCTGCTACATAGTTTATCTCTTCATTGTTTCTTATAACTATCATGACTTTCTCTACAGATTCACAACCCTCACTTAGTGCTTCATCTACAACTGGTTTTAGCATATATGGCTTACCTCGTCTATAAGCACCATCACTTGTGATAACTAGCTTTGCCTTAGCATCTTCTATTCTATCTCTAAGACTATCAGCACTAAATCCTCCAAAAACTATAGAGTGTATCGCACCTATTCTAGCACATGCAAGCATCATAAAAGCCGCTTCTGCAATCATTGGCATATAGATAACAACTCTATCACCCTTTTTAACATTGAATTTGTTTTTTAGTAGATTAGCAGTTTTGTTTACCTCATAGTATAACTCTCTGTAGGTGATAACCCTTTTATCTCCTAACTCTCCTTCAAAGATGATAGCTGCTTTGTTTTTTCTCTCTTCTAAGTGTCTATCTATGCACTGGTAGCTTACATTTAGCTCCCCACCGCTAAACCACTTGTAAAATGGAGCTTCACTTTCATCCAAAACCTTATCATAAGGCTTCATCCAACAGATTTTCTCATCAGCCATTCTTCCCCAAAAACCTTCGTAGTCCTCTTTTGCCTCATCCATAAGCTCTTTATACTCACACATATTTTTTATTCTTGCTTTTTTAGCAAACTCTTTGTGAGGCTCGTAGATTTTGATGTTTTCTTGTTCCATTATATCTCCTTCATAAGTGTTTAGTGTTGTTTAGTTTGATATAGATAAGAGCGTTCATAATAGCATCATTAATAGCGCTATGTTGCCCAAGTGTAGGCAGTTTTAGGTCATTGATGATTTTATCATAAGAGAGGTCAATATTTCCTTGAGGTATGAGCTTCTCTTTTTTGTCATAGTAGAGGGCTGAGACCTCAATACTTCTGTTTGGAAGTGATACTCCGCTTAATCTTTTAAAAACTCTATTAACCATACTTATATCAAACTCTACGAAGTATCCTAGCAGGGGTCTATTGCCTGCAAACTCTATAAACTTCCTAACTCCTTCTTCTGCACTTACTCCAAAAGCTACATCGCAACTCCTTATGTGGTGTATCTTGATACTCTCTTTACTTATTTCCTTGTTTGGGTTTATGGTTATCTCAAGTTTTTGTGAGCTAAGGATTTTATTATCCTTTATCTTTACAGCTCCAATGGTTATTAGCTCATCTTTTTTTCTATCAAGACCAGTAGTTTCACAATCAAAACTCACTATCTCATCACCTATATATGGCTCAAAAAGATTCACAAAACTCCTGTCTTTTAGTCTTTTTTTATCAATCTCTCTTTTTATAAAGTTAAACACTAGCTCACCATATTTAATCTAAAATGATGAGTTGTCAATTTTTTTAGTTTATCTACAAGCTTAAAAATATCTCGTAGTAAATCTCGCTCAAACTTAGATAGTGAAGATGGGTTGATGTAATTATCTGGTTCTCTTCCAAGCTCTATACTCTGTAGTTGTGTATTTAGCCTAAGTGTTAGAAGAAATGTAAAAGACTCTATTAACTCCTCTGCAAACTCCCTATCAAGATAGCCTAAGTTGTTTAGCTCTTTTATCCGCTCAAATGTGTTTGTCTGCTCTATCCCTTTTTCAAGTGAAAAACTTCTAATAGAGTGGACTATTGGAAAGATAGCTCCCTTTTTTATATCAACACCATTTTTATGGCTTTTATCAGTTACAAACTTTGAGAACATAGTTAGAGGTGTCTCAAATATGTGCGAGGCTTTTGCAAAGTGAGCAAGAAATGCCATGTCTCTTCTAGAGGTTTTTACTATATATGACCTAAACTCTTCAAATATCTCCCTATCACCACAAACATAAGATGCATCATAAAGTATTGATAAACTCATTACATTTTCACCACTAGGTTTTTGGGAATAGCTGTAAATGTCATCTTTGAACTCAGCTAATGACTTGTTAAATTGAGGATTTGAGATCATAATCCCACCATCACAGAGAGGAAAGCCAAACTCAGCTAAGGTATTTGTAAACTTTTCGCCAATTTTTATCGCATCTTCAAACTCAAACCCATCTCTTATAATCAAAGCATTGTCTTGATCAGTTCTCAAAGTCTGCTCTTTTCTTCCTTCACTCCCCATAACAATCAAGGTGGAGTTTTCTAGAAGCTCTTTTGGTGCTATTAACTCTAAAAGCTTTTGGTATATTTTGTAGTTTATATCTGCAAGTAGTTTTGTGATATGGCGAACTTTTACACCTTTTTGTCTTAAAGATTTGATAATTTGCACTACATCACTACTTGGCCATCTTAGCTCCTCTATGCTTTTTGCTCGCTGTATCTCTAGGTTTATTAGATGAGCCTTGTTTGAGATTGAGCTTAGGAGGTCTATTTGTTCTAGAACTCCTACTATTTTATCTCCTTGGAGTACACCAACTCTTGATATGGAGTGCTCTATCATTAGAAGCAAGGCATTAAACAAGAAGTCATCCTCATCTATAGTAATAAGTGAGGCTGTAGCTATGTCACCTATATTATCCTCTAGGCTTTTTCCAGTGATAAGTACCTTTTCTCTCAAGTCAGTATTTGTAACTATTCCATATCCACTATCATACCTGACTATAATTGAGTCTGCATTGTTTTCACTCATAAGCTTTGCTGATTCTATGATGGAAGTAGATTGTGTGACAATGATAGCTTTGTTTAGAAATATATCTTTTACTTTTGTAGATACAAAAATAGCTAGGTCTTCATCTGACTCTTTTTTTATCAGCTGTTTAAACTTCTCTGAGATTGAATTTAGGTAGTAGTTCTTGAAGCTATCTCTTGTATAAAAAAGTTCTAAAAAAACATCCTTCTTAAGAGCATAAACTATAGTCTCTTCACCTGCTATGAAGCTGTTTTTAGCACTATTATTTATTAGTGATTCTGCACAAAAACTATCCTTTACTCCATAATATGTGATTTCATCATTTTCATCTATCTCTTTTACATAGCCTCTTGCAACAATGTAGTAGTGTTCTGGGGATTTAGAGCGTCTAAGTATGCTCTCTTCAGCCTTGAAGTACTCTATATCAAGCGAGTCAACACATAGCTTCAAATCATCCGCTTCAAGAGAGCTAAATGGCTCAATAGAAGAAAGAAAACTCTTAAAATCAAGACTCTCCATAGGTTACTTCCTTTTTAAATGCTATGTAAATGCTATGCAAAATCGCATATAGAAAATACCAAAACAGACCCTAGTACCTTCTATATACAATCCCCCAAAAGGGGAAGAACAAAGCACAAAGTGCGTGAGCTCACTGCTAGTGTAGCCTAAGAGGCTTTGCCTCTAAGGCGTAACTTTTAATGCTCAGCTGCACCTTCTGCACCGATACCAGTTTGAGATCTAACATATTGTGCTTCATATAGTTCTCTCTCTTTGTCTGCTTCACCGCTTTTGTCAGTAACTGAGAAAAACCAGATACCAACAAATGCAACTGTCACAGAGAAAAGAGCTGGATATTTATATGGGAAAATAGGCTCTAGCCCAAGTATAGCTCCCCATACAGTTGGACCAAGAATTACTAGTATGATAGCTGTAGCAAGACCAAGTCCGCCACCATATAGTGCACCTCTTGTTGTTAGCCCCTTCCAGAACATTGAAAGGAATAGTATAGGGAAGTTTGCTGAAGCCGCAATAGCAAAGGCTAGCCCCACCATAAATGCAATGTTTTGTTGCTCAAAAGCAATACCTAGAATAATCGCAACTATACCTAGTATAATTGTAGTGATTTTTGATACTCTAACCTCTGTTTGCTCATCTGCTTGACCTTTTTTGATAACACTAGCATATAGGTCATGGCTAATCGCACTAGCACCTGCAAGTGTTAGACCAGAGACCACTGCTAGAATAGTAGCAAATGCTACAGCTGAGATAAACCCTAAGAACAAGTTTCCACCAACTGCGTGAGCTAGATGGATTGCTGCCATGTTGTTTCCACCTATTAGATTACCAGCAGCATCTAGATATTCTGGATTGGTTGATACTAGGATAATAGCTCCAAAACCGATGATAAAAGTTAGGATATAGAAGTATCCTATAAAACCAGTTGCATAAAAAACTGACTTTCTAGCTTCTTTTGCATCTGGAACAGTAAAAAATCTCATAAGGATGTGAGGAAGACCCGCAACACCAAAAATTAGAGCAATACCAAGTGATATAGCAGATATTGGATCACTGACAAGACCCCCCGGAGCTAGTATAGCCTCAGTTCTACCAGTTGTGTTTACTGCTTGTTCAAAAAGATCATTTAGTGAAAAACCTGTTAGGTATAGAACCATAAGAGCCATAAATGTTGCCCCTGAGAGTAGAAGAACAGCTTTTATCACCTGAACCCAAGTAGTTGCTAGCATACCACCAAAGCTTACATATAAAATCATAAGTACACCAACAATTACAACAGCCGCCTCATACGGAAGACCAAAAAGAAGCTGAATAAGTTTACCAGCACCAACCATCTGAGCTATCAGATAGAAAATAACAACAGTAATTGACCCAAACGCCGCAAGACTTCTTATAGGTGTCTGACTAAGGCGAAACGATGCCACATCAGCAAATGTAAACTTACCAAGATTTCTTAGTCGCTCAGCTATCATAAATGTAATAAGTGGCCACCCAACTAGAAAACCAATAGAGTAGATAAGCCCATCATAACCTTGAAGATAGACAAGACCAGATATACCTAGAAATGAAGCAGCAGACATATAATCACCTGCAATTGCTAGACCGTTTTGAAAACCTGTAATCCCACCACCAGCAGCATAAAAATCCTTTGCTGATTTTGTTCTTTTTGCTGCCCAGTAGGTAATACCAAGAGTGGCAGCCACAAATATTAAAAACATAACAATAGCAGCAACATTTAGTGGTTGCTCCGCAGTCTCGCCACCTGCAGTAGCAGCAAATAACGAACTAGCACCAATAGCTAGAAATAGTAGCAACAGCCTCATT
This sequence comes from uncultured Campylobacterales bacterium, assembly GCA_964484395.1. Classification (GTDB taxonomy): domain Bacteria; phylum Campylobacterota; class Campylobacteria; order Campylobacterales; family CAZAFM01; genus CAZAFM01. Next base: position 7,946 of record CAZAFM010000037.1, read on the forward strand.
TATCACTCCTTGACTCTTCTATAACTTGATTTGTTAAATCATCAAACTCTGAGTTGGCTTTTTTGACATATAAACCTGTCAGAATAAAAGCCGACAAGATTACAATTATCCCTACTGGAATACCAAGTGTAATTGCTCCTGATATTTTAATCGCAAATAGACTTGGTACAAATGCTATGATTAATATATATCCAAAATATATAACCAGCATTGCAATAGTCAGTCTCCAAGCCAAACTCTCTCTTTTTGTAACGAGTTCTTGAAACTTTGGATTGTCTTGAATCTTCTTTACAAGATCTTTATCCATATCTAGCTCCTTTTGTATTTTTGCTCACCCTACATTTGAGCTTAGCGAATTGTAAACAACTAGTATAGCATTAGTATAGCATTAGTGATTTTCTTATATATATTTTCTAAAATTTATTTAAAGTGTGTATTTTTTACACAATTATCAAAAAAAGTGAAGTATAAGTCTTTGTTATATAGTTGTTTTGTGTAGATAATAGATAAAAATGTGTAGAAAAGTTATATTACTTAGGACTTTTAGATGGTAGAAGACTCCTATCATCTGAGTCATCGCATGGGTCTAGGTGTACATTGAAGTTCCATTTAGTGTTTTCATCACCAAGTTTTGAAACCTCTTCTTCTATAGCATCTGAAACTGAGTGAGCATCTACTAAAAGCATATCCCTATTAAAAACAAGATGGACATCTAGAAAGTAATTGTTTCCTGAACGCCTGGTTTTTAGGTAGTGATAGCCTGAAATCTTTTTTTGTGATGTGATGATATTTTCTATTTCCTCTACCATACTATCATCTAGAGCTCTATCAGTAAGCATAAAAAAGCTCTCCTTAATCAGTGAAGAGGCAGAGTAGATAATATACAGAGCAATCATTGCCCCAACTATTCCATCTATAGCATGAAAGTCTGTAAACTGTACGACAAAAAGAGTAATAAGAACTCCACCATTTGTATACATATCTGTTTTATAATGAAGAGCATCACTTTTTATTACAAGTGAGTTTTTCTTTTTGGCTACATAGTTCAAAAATAGCACTAGCATAGTAGTAACAATAAATGAGAATATCATCACATATATGGATATATCCACATTTATAACAGCCTCACTTAGGGCTAGTTTTTTTATAGATTCATATAGTATGAAGAGACCAGAACCACTTATAACAGCCCCTTCTATAAAAGAAGCCATTGCCTCAAACTTACCTCTTCCATAGTTAAACTTCCCATCGGCTGGCTTTTCGGAGTTGGTTATGGCTATATAGTTAAACATCGAAACAAGAAGGTCAAGTAGTGAGTCAATAGCAGAAGCCATAACAGCTATAGAGCCACTAAGTGCTCCAACTATGAACTTTACAATAGCAAGTAGGGCAGCAGTAAAAGTTGCTACAATAGTAGCACTTCTTTCCAAACTCATCTTTTGTCCTTTTTGGATACCTTTGAGATTTGGGCTCTTATGGTTACATCACTAATACAAGCATTTTGACCTAAGTCCAAAATGTATTCTACTGTATTAGCTATTTGATTAGGAAGTAGAAAGCTATCTTTTTTGTTTGAAATACCAAAAAAAAGATTATCAAAAAAATTAGTATCAGTAATATCTGGGTTTAGTGAGATGACCTTTACTCCTTTTTGTCTTATCTCTTCAAACAGTGCAAGGGAAAAGGCTCTAAGTCCTGCTTTTGAAGCAGTATATATTGATGAGAGCTTAGAAGACCTAGTGGCTTCAACTGAGGTTACATTGAACACATACCCTTTTGTTTTTATAAGCTCATCTATGCAGAGTCTGCTTAAGAGTAGTGGTGCAAGTAGGTTTGTATTAATAGTTGTTTTAATACTCTCATATTCTGAGTCTCTAAACTCCCCAAACTCACCAACCCCAGCAGCATTTACCAAGACAGAAAGACCATCTATATATGGCTCTATCTCCAAAATTTCAGAATTAGTCAAATCAAAGCAAAAGGGGGTGAAGTTTTTGCTATTAATCTTAGAAGTTCTAAAGTCTCTACCAATCCCTACAACCTCATACCCTCTTGAAAGAAGCTTCAAGGTAATTGCCTCACCTATTCCACTACTAGCTCCACTTACAAGAGCTTTACTCATGAGTTCCTTGCGCTAGGTCATCTAAGCGTTTTTTCTCATCTTTTTTTGTAACTTTTAGTCTCATTCTTTTAGCTTTCTCTTTTGCTACTGCTTGCATATCTTCAAACTCATCTAACTCATCCATAATCTCAACTCCAAGTAGCGTCTCAATAGCATCCTCAAGTGTGACTATTCCAGCAGTCTGTCCATAACCATCTGTTACTAAAAACATATGCTCTTTTCGTTTAATAAAAAGATCAAAAAGGTTAAGTACAGGTAGATTCTCACTTATCCTAAAAATAGGAACACTTATCTCATAGAGTTTTTTACCATGTTCATTCTCTATGCTCTCTTCAAAGATTTTTTGATTAAAAACAAAGCCAGTCACATTATCAATACTCTCTTCATATATAGGTATTCTAGAGTATACATAGGCTTCATCTATCTCTACAGCATCCTCAATAGTTACATTTTCATCCATGGCAAAGACCACACTTCTAGGAGTGAGAATATCTCTAGCTTTTATATCTTTTAGCATCAGAAGATTCTCAATTAGCTCTGATTCTTTCTCTCTTAGAGAGCCACTTTTTTCGCCAAGTTCTGTTAAAGCTAGTATCTCCTCTCTTGTTACTGTCTCTTTTTGCTTGTTTCTTGAGAGAGCTTTTGTGATAAAAAGAGATGTCCACACAAGTGGATAGGTTACTTTGATAAGAACATTGATTACATATGCAGATGGGGCTGCTAGCTTTTTCCAGTATAGCGCGCCTATGGTTTTTGGGATTATCTCTGAGAGGTAGAGTATAGCTAGGGTTAGTATGATAGATATAGCTACTTGCATATCATCACCAAAAACCTTAGCAGCCTGAGCACCAACTCCAGCCGCACCTATTGTATGAGCTATGGTATTTAGCGTCAGTATGGCTGAGATAGGTATATCTATGTCAGTCTTTAGCTTTAGTAGGAGTGCTCCAGATTTAGGATTTTTCTCTCTATGCATCTGTACAAAGTGATGGGTTGTGGAGAGTAGAACAGCCTCAAGAATCGAGCAGACAAACGATACTCCTATAGCTACTAGGAAAAAAATAATTAAAAGTGTCATATCTGTTTAAGCCCCTTTTTTAAATTGTGGTTTATATACTTCTGTGTTTGCAAAATTATCCTTTATTTTTTTCTCCAAGCCTTCAAGTAGGCTTTTTGTTACATCTCTACTATATGTTGCTTCATCCTCTATTTTTTCATAAGGAAGGTAGAGTAGGTCGCTTTTTATCTCTTTTTTAGTGATGTTTTTTAAAGTTCCCAAGTTTAGCCTAAAAACTCCTATACTAAAAGAGAGATTTTGTGCATCAATATGCTCTCTTAGCTTATCTACAAATGGAAGATAGAGCTTGTCATACTCTTTGTGTGCGATAATTGGGTCTATGCATATCATTATGTTGATGCCCTTAGATTGTAGCTTTTGTATAGCATTTAGTCGGCTTTTTAGTTTTGGGGTGTTTTTTTCATAGGTTTGTTGGATTTGTTCTGGCAAAAGCGTGTAGGCTATCTGAAAGTTTGGAGGTATGTCTTGGTTTAGAAGTATTCCTATGTTTGTACTTTTGGTTCTTAGCTCTATGAGTTTATCCGGGGATGTTTTGGCAAACTCTATCCAGTGTCCTATACTATTGAGCAGAGAGTCTAAGGCAAGTAGATCTGTATCATAGGAGATAGAGATTCTAGCATTTTTTGGAAGCTTACTGGCTTCATTTATAAACTCTTCATTGTTTACAAAGTAGAGTAGGTTTGCACTATCATTTTGCTGCAAGTAGCAGTATTTGCAGTCATAGATGCAGTTTTTTAGTATGCTGATATAAAAACTAGGACGAGCATAGTCTTGGATAAAATCACTAAAAGGGTATATAAAAGGTGGCTCTTTTCTTGCTAAAATCAGAGATGGATTACTCTTTTGAGCACTAAAGAGTTGATTTTTTCTATTAAACACATCTTTATGGTGCTTGCAAGTAGTGTAGGTAGAAGTATTTAGCCTATCTAGTATCTCTCTAGTTTTGGGGTGCTCTTCTGCACTCTCTTCTACAAATATGGTGTTAAAACAACTATGTGAGGAGGAACTGTCTGACATCGCTAAAAATTTTATTCCTATTGTGTTTATTTGATATGCCAATTTTAGCATAATTATCTAAAAATTTTGCAAAATCTCCTTGATTTATTTTGTAATATTTGGCGTAATTATTAAACATCACTTGCTGAGAGAAGCTAAAACCTAGTTTCTCTGATAGGTTCTTGATATCTTTTCTCTCTTTATGCCCCAAAATCTCAAAATCAAACCGCTCTTGTACTGCTTCAATATAGTTTGAGATTGTCTCTATATGTTTGGAAAAAATCTCATTTATAAACTCCTTCTTGAAGCTTCTATCATCAAGATTATCAGAGATAATCTTAAATATACCAAATTGATGTGTATATAGTAGGCTCTCACAAGCCTCAGAAAAGCCATAGGCTTCTTGGTCGTAGTTTGAATTCTTGTCTGATACCACAGCTGGAGCTATGGAGCTTGTAAGTTCTGCTTTTTTGATAGTTTTTGAGAAAAGATTATCAGGGTAGAATACTTTTTTTGCTCCATCTTGTTTTATGCTTGAAGCTAAAAAAGCCTCACCAACACCTAAAAAGCTACTTCCTGCTGTACCTATGTTTAGAAAAAAACTGTTATTATCTACTACGCTTTTGTTTATAGTGTATATATATGTAAGAGCTTGGGAGGCTCTAGCGCCTCCTACTCCTGATATGATTAGCTCTACTGAGTTGCTTTTGTATATTTCAAATGGGTGGGAGTTATCAAGCTTTAACCCAAAAGCTCTTATGAGCGGAAGGGCTTCAACTTTTAAGGCAACTATTAGATAGGTCATTTATAGTTTACTTACAAAATCCTCTATTCTGTTGATACCATTTTTAATATTCTCTAAGCTTGAAGCAAAGGAGAATCTAAAGTAACCCTCAAGCCCAAAGCCAATCCCTGGAACCACTGCTACTCCAGCTTCTTCAAGTAGTTTTTTACTAAACTCCATAGAGTCTAATCCTAGCTCTTTGATATTTACAAATAGATAAAAAGCTCCATCAGGCTTTAGTACTGAGAGTTTATCTATAGAGTTAAAAGCATCTACCGCAAAATCCCTTCTTTTTTTAAACTCACCCCTCATAGTCTCTATATCACTATCTGCACTTCCATTAAGTCCTGCAATAGCGGCTTTTTGCGTGATAGAGCAGATGTTAGAGGTGGACTGAGATTGTAAGGAGTCTATAAGTTTTATTAGTTTTTTATCTTTACTAGCTATGTATCCAAATCTCCAACCAGTCATTGAGGCTGATTTACTAAGTCCATTTATGGTGATAGTTCGCTCAAGCATATCAGAGCTAACTGAGCCAACTGAGCAAAATTCACCATCATAGACTAGCTTTTCATATATCTCATCACTTATGATTTTAATATCACTTCCTTTTAATACTTCAGCTAAGGCTTCTATCTCATCTTTACTATATGTTGCCCCTGTTGGGTTTGATGGTGTTGTTAGGACTAGAAGTTTTGTTCTTTTTGTAATAGTAGTTGCTAGCATGGAGGGGGTTATCTTAAATCCACTACTTTCATCAGTATCAATACTGACTGTTCTTCCACCAGAGTACTTAATAAGCTCAGGATAGGTTACCCAATAAGGGGCGGGAACTATAACCTCATCACCATCTTGGATAAGTGCTTGAAATACATTAAAAAGTGAGTGTTTAGCACCATTATTAGTAATAATCTCACCTTTTTCGTACTCTAGATTGTTATCTCTTTTTAGTTTAGCTATTATCTCTTCTATAAGTGGGTCAATACCAGAAGTTGAGGTATATTTAGTGAACCCCTCATTTATAGCATTAATGGCTACATCTTTTATCACTTGTGGAGTATCAAAGTCAGGCTCTCCTGCTGAAAAACTTATAATATCTCTTCCTTGTGCTTTTAGCTCACGCGCTAGTGTGCTAACAGCTATAGTCATAGATGGAGATAGGCTTGTTATCCTGTCTGAATACATTGTTTCCCTTTATGAAAATTTGGGAGTAATAGTATCTGATTTTGCTTTTTAATTCAACTACATTGTAGCACCAATCCTATCTTATCTTAGGAGGAGTTACAATCTTACCATCACTCTTAAAAGATATGTCTCCATCTTGATATGTAGTGAAAAGCTCTATTTTATGTTTTTTTATAAGCTCTTTTACTGATTTTGAGGGATAGTTTCTTATGTTGTTTTTGTTTATGGAGATAACTGCATAGTTTGGTTGTACTGCTTCTAGTAGCTCAGGGGATGTGGCATCTTTGTATCCGTGGTGTCCTATTTTGATAATATCTGCTTTTAGGTTTTTGTTCTCTTCTATGAGCTCTTTTTCGACACTCTTAGTCACATCTGCCATTAGTAATATAGAGGTTTTGTTGTAGGTAAGCTTTAGCACCAAGGAATCATTGTTTAAGTTTGTAGTAAGTTTACTAGGTGAAAGAACCTCTAATACTACACCTCCAAATTCTAAGACATCATCCTTACTAAGAGTTGAGTAGTTGCCATCTCTATATATTTCACCATACCATCTATGAAAATCACCTAAATTATCTAGACTTGCACCATTATCGTATCTGTGCTTAACCTCTATACTATCTAGTAGCTGAAAAACTCCTCCAATATGATCAAGATGAGGATGGGTCAAGATAAGTGCATCTAGACTATCAATACTATTGGCTCTTAAAGCCTCAACCACTCTTCCAGCCTCTTTTGGATTTCCACTATCAACAAGTATATGATTTTTATGAGGTGTGCTTATAAGTATAGACTCTCCCTCACCCACATCTAAAAAAGTCACACTAAGCATACTAGCAAAAAGACTCATATAAAGCACTCCTATAATGACTAAAGCTTTAAACACTCCTCTCCTCCCTCTGTAGTGCAAGCTTGGCTATAGCTACTCCTAGTGCTCCTCCAAGTGTGTTAAAGACAACATCTCGGATATCCCCTACCCGGTTTGGAAGGAAGTACTGTATAACCTCATCAATAGCACCAGCAATAGTAACAAGAAGTATTGCCTTAAGTAGCCCAAAAGCCTCTCCTCTGAATACAAAAAAACTCATAATCCCAAGTATGCCATACTGGATAAAGTGCATCCTCTCCTCAGGAATCTCTATCCTAATAATTAGCACAAAAATAGCTATAAAAATTGGCGCTAAAACCAAAAATCTACCTATCCCTCTTAGCCACAAAAGCCACAATAGCAAAACAGCAATAAGAACAAAAGTAGCATTGAGTGCTAAAGTCAGACCGCCTTTGTCCAAATAGGAGTAAGCCAGCTCCAAAAACCCCCGCATATATGGCAAACTAGCATAGATTGATATGATATAAAGAGCAATCAAAATCCATAATGTTCTTTTAGTTTTCAACTTATAGCCTTTTGTACTGCTTGTTTGGTGTTGGCTAAATTGTACCACATTAAACCCTGCTGTGCAAATAAGCATTGCTGAAAGCTAAAAATTCATTGCTTCATTATTCTCTAGTTTCCACTATCTTGTGTAATAGGAGAGTGGGAGTTTGGTGGATACTTCTTTAGTTTTTCATGATGGCTTATTTCTATTAAATATTTTCACTATGTTCACCAACATAAACCATAAAATCTTGAGCGTTTCATTAGGGCGACATCCGAGCCAAAGGCGACAATTTCGCAGTGCAAAGTAGGAGGACAGAAGTGAGGACACTCTACTAGGGAGCTTCTTTGCAACTTCTAAGAAAAGAGATTTATAGGAAAAGTAAATCTCTAATCCTACTATTCCTTGTTTTCTTTTAAATCTAAACTCTTTAATGGTATGCTAGCAGTAACCAAAATAAGTAGTATTGAAACCAAAGGAGCGAGGTTTGGAGAATTATCACTCAAAGGATGTAAAAGAGCTTATAGATGAGCTTGGGGTGGATGTAGATAGAGGGTTGGATGACTCTAGGATTAAGAAGCTTAGATCTGAGTATGGAGCTAATGTCCTTAGCCAGAAGGCACAAAAGAGCAGATTTCTACTCTTTTTACAACAATTCAACCAGCCGCTTGTGTATATACTCCTTGTGGCTACTCTTGTAACTGCGCTTCTTGGTGAGTGGATTGACTCTGCTGTTATTTTTGGTGTTGTACTTTTAAACTCCATCATCGGATATACTCAAGAGCTAAAAGCACTAAAAGCGATAGATGCACTAAGCAAAATGAGTGTAGTAAACACCACAGTTATAAGAGGTGGTGAGAAGCTATCTGTTGACTCAAAAGAGTTGGTAGTAGGTGATGTAGTGGTTGTTTACTCAGGCGATATGGTGCCTGCTGATATGAGACTTATAAAATCAAAAGAGCTAAAAAGTGATGAATCCTCTTTGACTGGTGAAAGCCTAAGTGTTGAAAAAAACACAACAACCCTAAGTAAAAACACCCCACTAGCAGATAGAAGTAATATGCTCTACTCTTCAAGCTTTATTACATCTGGAAGTGGTATCGGTATAGTAGTAGCAACTGGAGATAGCACACAGATAGGCAGAATCAACACAATGATCAAAGATGCAGATGTTTTAGAGACACCATTAACTATCAAGATAGCTCAATTTAGCAAAATACTACTCTATGTTATTTTAGGATTGGCTCTGTTTACCTTTGCTGTTGGTATGGTTCAAGGTGGTGAGATTGTAGAGATGTTTATGGCTTCAGTTGCATTAGCTGTTGCTGCTATTCCTGAGGGGCTACCTGCTGCTATGACTATCATACTTGCTATTGGGGTAGGCAGGATGGCAAAGCAAAATGCAATCATCCGTAAACTCCCAGCAGTAGAGACACTAGGCTCAACTACTGTGATATGCTCTGATAAAACAGGCACACTAACGCAGAATGAGATGACGGTCAAGCAGATATATGCAGCAGGGGAGATGTATAAAATAGAGGGTTCTGGATATGCTCCAGAAGGAGAGATAGTACCACTGGATTCAACTCCTTATGAAAAAAACATGGCATTTCAAGAGAGTATCAAAGCGGGTGTTTTGTGCAACACTTCAAACATCATCAAAAAAGATGGGCAATACAGAGTAGTAGGTGACCCAACAGAAGCAGCACTTATTGTATCCGGTCAAAAAGCAGGAGTTAAAAAAGAGATTTTAGAAGATGAGCTTATACATATAGATACGCTGGATTTTGATTCTAAAAACCAATACATGGCATCATACTATGGGGCAAAAGATAAGAAAAACTCCCACATATACATAAAAGGCTCACTTGAAAAGATTCTCCAAAGATGTGAGAGTATGTTTGATAGTGATGGAGAGTTGGTCTCTTTAAGCAGAGATGAGATAGTAAAAGCTGCTGAAGATATGGCAAGTAGTGGTATGCGGGTTCTTGCTTTTGCTTATATGGACTTAGAGGACTGGGTGGAGTCTTTAGAGCATCATCATGTTCAAAAGGGTTTAACATTTCTAGGACTACAAGGAATGATAGACCCACCTAGAAGTGAGGTCAAAGAGTCTGTAAAAAGCTGCTTTGAAGCAGGTATTGGTGTAAAAATGATAACAGGTGATCATAAAATAACCGCCCTAGCTATCGCTAAAGAGATAGGACTAAAGACAGAAAAAGACGCACTAAGCGGAGTAGAGCTGGAAAGTATGAGTGATGAGGAGCTTTTAGAGGTTATAGAGGATGTAAATGTTTTTGCCAGAGTAACACCTAAGCAAAAACTAAGACTGGTAAAATTACTGCAGAGTAAAAACAACATCGTAGCTATGACTGGTGATGGAGTAAACGACGCTCCAGCGCTCAAACAAGCAAACATAGGCACCGCTATGGGAATAACTGGAACAGAGGTATCAAAAGAGGCTGCTGATATGATACTAACAGATGATAACTTCACTACCATCAAAAACGCAGTTGAAGAGGGCAGGGGTGTATATGACAACATCATCAAATTTATCACATGGATACTTCCTACCAATGTCGGGCAAGGGTTGGTTATCCTATTTGCAATCCTTTTTGCATTCCCACTTCCACTAAGTCCTGTTCAAGTTCTATGGGTAAATATGACTACTGCTGTTCTTTTGGGGTTAAGCCTAGCCTTTGAACCAAAAGAGGAGGGTCTTATGACTAGGGCACCAAGAGAGCCTGATGCACCTATACTTTCAAAGCTACTACTAAGAAGGGTGGTATATGTAGGAGCTATGCTAGTGGTGCTCTCATTTGGTGTTTTCTGGTATGTATATGAGTATAGTGGAGGTAGTATTGAACAGGCTAGAAGTGCGGCAGTTACGCTTTTTATAGTTGGACAGACATTTTATCTTTTCAACTGTCGTTCGATGAGTCTATCTATGTTCAAACTAGGTCTGTTTAGCAACAGGTGGCTTCTAGTTGGGGTTTTGGCTATGGCACTCTCTCAGCTACTATTTATCTACACACCACTTATGAACACTCTTTTTGGAACAGCCCCTATTGGCTTAAGTGAGTGGGTGTTGATTTTTATAGGAAGTATGATTATCTATAGTGTTGTGGAGATAGAGAAGAGACTATGGAGGTAGCTAGAAAGCTTAGAGGATTTCACCTATTTGCTACTATCAAGCTACTACTTTTTTTTCTATACAACTCAACCAAAGGAGGTGTGCAAGTGGCACTCTTTGCCATGCAACCACGCCTCTGCCTCTCTCCTTTTATATATGAGCATAAGCTCAAGACTAAGAGTAACTTTGCAACTTCAATGCTGGTAAACATATATTCACTAATGCCAGGAACTCTTAGTATGGGAGTTGAGAATGGAGTTCTCTACTTGCATATTTTGGATAAAAAGCTATTTTGTGATGAGTTTATTAATAGAGTTGAGGAATATGTCATTGAAGTTTTTGATAGGAGACTATCTTGAGTTTATATGTAGTTCTTGGAATTATTTTAGTTTTCAATCTCATAGTTACTTCTGTTTTTATCTTAAAAACCAAATCCAAAAGTAGTAAAATGCTCATAACTCTTCTTTTTAGTACCACAGGGGTTGGGGTGCTCTTTATGCTATATATGCAGACTAAAAGTAGCTCCATTCTAGATGTGGCACTTATCTTTGTGCTTCTTAGCTCAGTGGCTGCTATAGTGTTTGCAAAGAGGCTTAGATATAGGAGTGAAGATGACACTTGAAGAGATTTTTTTTATTATAGGGGATATTTTCTTGATAGTTGGGGTGGTGTTTTTTGTTGTAGGAACTGTTGCTGTTTTTAGGTTTAATGACCTATACACAAGACTTCATGGACTTGCTAAGATTGACAATCTAGGGCTTGGTTTTATTACTATTGGGATGATTTTTCATATTGACTCTTTTTTTACCTCTATGACCCTTATTTTTATCTGGCTTTTGGTTCTACTAAGTTCTTCTACTCTTAGCTTTATACTAAGTAGCCACTCAAACAAAACTGGAGAAAAACCACTTCTTGGAGATTTGTGTGATACTCATTGATTTGCTTTTGATTGTTCTACTTATGTGGATTAGCTTTAAGATAGCAACTATTCGTGATCTTTTTTCTATATGCGTGTATTTTATTGTTTTTGGAATGATTTTATCTCTTATCTGGATTAGGCTTGGTGCATATGATTTGGCTATTGCAGAGGTTGCACTTGGTTCTGGAATAGTTGGCGCTCTTTTGCTAGATACATTGACTTTTTTGAACAACTACAGGGCTGAAGATGAGAAGTAAGATTTTTCATACATTTGTGTGGATAGTTGGTTTTTTTACTTTTACAGTTCTAAGCTTCACTTTTATAGGACTTATAGGATTTGAGCCAGTTATAGAGAACTATGTAGAAGCCAATATAGATAGTAGTGGAGTATCTCATAGTGTTACAGCTATACTGCTAAACTTTAGAGCACTTGATACACTCCTTGAGGTTGGGGTTATTTTTTTAGCTATAGTTCTTTTTTATACTATCACACCTCACTTTGCTTACAAGCCACTATCTTTTGAGAGTGGAGTTACTAATACATTTGTTTCACTTCTATTTCCTATTATAGTTTTTAGCTCTTTTTATATTCTCTATATTGGTAGTTATACTAGTGGAGGTGCGTTTGGGGCTGCTGCCTTACTAGCTGGTGGATTTATTATTGTGCGCTTAATTAAGCCCACCTACTTATCAAACCTCAAAGATAGAAATCTAAGACTTATGTATGCGTCTGGATTTCTTTTTTTCACTCTTGTAGGGATTGGGGCACTGTTTTTTGGTAGTTTTTTATACTACAAAGATACGCTTGCTACTATAGTTATCCTATCAGTTGAAACAGTCTTGATGCTCTCACTCTCAGCCATACTCTCATCTTTTTTCATAAACGCCACACAGAGGCTTAAGTAGTGCTTACCCTCTATACTATTGGCGGAGTCGCAATTCTTGTTTTAGGAGCTATTGGGGTGATTTTACAAAAAGGTTTTGTTCATAAGCTCATATCTCTAAACATCTTTACAAGTGGGGTTTTTTTGATTTTGATAACTCTTAGTCATCATGGGGATAGGGCTGATAGTGTAGCTACGGCTTTGGTACTAACGGGGCTAGTAGTGACTATTGGTGCTACCTCTTTTGCTCTTATGCTTATCCGTGCATACTACAAAAAGAGGTCATATGAGTAGTACTCTCATCCCTCTTATGCTTGTTCTGCCTATTTTATCTAGTATTACTGGGTTTGTATTTAAAAAAAGAGCAGTTACACTTGGGCTGGTTTTTTCTATATCTTTTTTTGCTCTTAGCATTGTTTTACTATATGAAGTATCTAGTGGTAGTGTGCAAGCCTATAGTTTTGGGGCTTTTACTCCACCTCTTGGAATCTCTTTTTTGCCAACCTCTTTGGGTAGCTTGATTTTAGCGTTTAGTTCGTTTGTGGTGCTTGTT
>CAZAFM010000038.1:0-20876 GCA_964484395.1 uncultured Campylobacterales bacterium
CGATAACTAAAGACTGCTCTTTGCTTTATGAGTGCTTTTTTGCCCTCTAGTTTTTTTGTCTCATCACCCCAAGTTTTGTTTGATTTTATCTTTTCTATGCCCAACTTTTTTAGACTTGCTTCATCAAACCAAGCTCGTGGCTCATCCCAAACAAGCCTAAAATACAAGATGGAGATAAGCTCATCACCTCCTAGTAGCATGTGTATTTTGGCTCTGTAGTTTGGAAGTGTGAGTATATGCTCTATTGCACTTTTAAACCTTTCTACCTTTATTGAATTCCACTTTTTCCTATCTCTTAACTCTTTATCAATTGGCACACCGATGTCTATGTTTATATTCTCCATTATAAACTCTAGGAACTGCATTAAAGTTGCTTTTGTCATAGAGTTTATGATAGCCCTAACCCTGTTTATATCAAATTCTAAAAATCTATCTTCATTCATTCTCTATCCTATCATCCCAACAAAAACTCAAGCTCTTTTTGGCTTATCTGCTTAAGTCCTCCATCATCACCACTTATTATCTTATCGCTAAGGTCACTTTTTAGCTCTTGAAGTTCTAGGATTTTCTCCTCTATTGTTCCTTTTGTGATCATTTTGTAGCTAAAAACAGTGCTTTTTTGTCCTATCCTGTGCGCTCTATCAACCGCTTGGTTTTCAGTAGCCCTATTCCACCATGGATCAAATATAAAAACATAATCAGCTGCTGTAAGGTTCAAACCAACCCCTCCGACTTTTAGTGTCATAAGCATAAGTGAGGTTTTTTTATCACTCTGAAACCTATCTACTAGCTCCTGCCTATTTCTGGTACTTCCAGTCATCATCAGATACTCCATGCCTAGCTCCTCAGCCTTAGCTCCTATAGCATCCAGACTTCCTAAAAAGTTAGCAAATATCAGCACCTTGTGGTGGTTAGCAACTATATCTTCTAGCATCTCAAACATACTCTCTATCTGTGAAGATGGTATCTCTTCATTACTCTTTAGCTCAGGAACAGAGGCGATTTGTCGCAGGTCATTAAATGCTTGAAATATAGCAAACTTAGATCCATCTATCCCATTTATAGCTATCTGTTTTTCTAACACCGCCCTGTAGTAGTCTCTCTGTCTGTTATAAAGTGCTTTTTGCTTCTCATCCATATCTACATATACTACCTGCTCTTGTTTTGGCGGGAGGTCTTTTAGTACATCTGCTTTTAGTCGTCTTAGGATAAAGGGGGAGATTTTTGCTTTTAAAATCTCTACAACCTCCTCACTATCCTCTGTCTGTATAGGGGCTGCATAATCTTTTTTGAAGTGGCTGATAGAGCCAAACATTCCGCTATTGATAAACCTAAAAAGTGAGTATAGTTCAAAAAGTGAGTTCTCTATAGGCGTACCACTTAGGGCAAATCTATGCTTGGCACTTAGAAGCATAACCGCTTTTGAGGCGAGGGAGTCTGTGTTTTTGATGTTTTGAGACTCATCAAGGATTACTGTATCAAACTCTAAATCTTTTAGTATCTCTATGTCATTTCTGACAATCGCGTAGGTGCTAAGTATAAGATTGTAGTTTTTTATCTCTTTATGCTCTCTATCGCTTCCATAGTAGAGGTAGTAGCTTAGATTTGGAGCGAACTTTTTTAGCTCATTTTGCCAGTTGACTAGCAGACTTTTTGGCATGACAATAAGAGTTGGAGCTTTACAAGCAGGATATATGAGTGAAAGTAGTCCTATAGTTTGGATAGTTTTACCAAGCCCCATATCATCTGCCAAGCAACCCCCAAAGCCGTTATCATAGAGGTACTTTAGCCACTTTATCCCCTCTTTTTGATACTCTCTTAGCTTTACATTTTTTAGCGTTGGGAGGTTTGATTTTGACTTTTTTAGCTTTGCGAATCCTTCATAAAACTCTCTTGATTTTTTAAATGGTGTCTGGTTTTTTTGAGCGATAATCTTCTCTATTTCAGGTAGGTCAAAAAATGAGACCCTTATCTTTTTGCCCTCTTTTTTAAATATCCGCTCAAGCCTCTTGATGTAGTTTGGGTTGATGATACACTTCTCTCCGTTACTTAGCGGAATGTAGGAGTTTTTCTTAAACATATCTATCATCTCAAAAAGCTCAAAACTCTGCCCATCTATATCTACACTCACTTCAGACCTATCTAGAAAATCAACCCTGTTTTTAAACTCAACATTCAATCGTGGCTCTTTGGCAGTGTATTTGTAGGCTTTTAGCTTCTCACTTCCATACAGTTCACAACTATCAAGAAGTGAGTGGAGATGCTCAAATATAAACTCACTAGCAATCTCTCCATCAACAACAAAAAGCCCCTCCTCCTCGCTAAAAGAGGCATCTTTTATCTTTCTTTTGATGCTGTTTAGGTTTTTGTAGATGTTTGCATAGTTTTCAAAAACCTCAGCAAAGTCACACTCGTAGATATTTATGGACTTTTCAAACTCATTTATTAGAGCTACTTTTGTGATATTGTAGTCATTAAAAAACTGAGGTGTGAGTTTCCCAATAGTAGCAGAGACTTTTAAGATAAGCTCATTTTCAGCTGTTACTTTTTCAAAGATGATTGCTGGTTTTATGGACTTTTTTTCATCCCTATAGACTATCTCATAGTCATCATAGACAATGTCGATGTTTTGGAAGTGAGTAGCTACAATACTTAGTATCTCCTCTACTCTATCACTCTCTATGCTGGTACTAAACCTAGAAAATGTCCCATAATTATCACCTATACTATCAATGTTTAGTACTTTCTTACCTGCTAACACATACTCAGGAGATATAAACTCAAAAGTTGCTTCTTCTAAGATTTGTGGTGTTATGGTGATTTTTTTCTCACTATCTTTAAGGAGAAGTCTTGCTCTAGCTTTTTTTGGTTCAAAGGAGAGGTTTGTATCTTTGTAGTAAAAGCTATCTTGCTTATGATATAGAAGCTCTAGGAGTTTTGGGTGTCTGTGTAAGTAAACTCTGTTTTTACTCTCTCCCCAAGAGATGTTGAAAAAATCCTCCTCTTTATACTCCTCAAGAAGTTGCAACATCTCCCTATCTACACCATTATAAACCCTATAATCAAGGTTTTTAAGAGACTTACCATTTCTATCCACAACATCAACAAATGCACCATTTTCATCAAACTCAAGCTGATACTTTATATCACCTCTCTCTTTTGCACGGGTCAAAAAGCTCTTTTGCTGCTTAAAAACATCCAACATCTATCTACCTAAACTTTTTAGTAATTTTTACATATCAGCACTTCAAAGTAGATTATCAGATACTAGAACGATATCCTGATTTTGAAGATGTTTTAGCTCCTCTGTAAAACCACTTTTACTAAAGAGTATGTAGTGCCTTATAGGGAGATTACTATCAATCTTTTTTGCTTTTTTTTGAAGGTTCTGAAGTATATCTACACCTACTTTTTTATTTGAGTATTTACACTCTGCTACTATTAGAAAATCTTCACCAATACCTACTGCATCTATCTCTTCTTTACTATCCCACCATCTTCCGCACCGATGTAGGTCATAGTTTTTGAGTAGATATGATATGACTAGTCTTTCATATACTGGGGATATGAAGCTATTAAAATCAGCTTTGATTTTTTTTAACACATAGTTTGTATTTCCCATCTCTAGCTGGCTTTTAAAAGGCAGTACATAGCTAAACCAGAACCTAAAAAAGTTATCTTTTATAAAATAAAGCCCTTTTTTGCTCTTTTGTGGGTTTTTTTCAGTTACTGGAACATCTTTATAGATTATATCAAGCTCAATAAGCTTAGAGATAAATGATGTGATGTTTTGTACATTTTTGTCAAGCTTTCCTGCAATATTTCCTATCTTATGCTCACCACTTGCGATAACTTCTAGAATTGAAAAATATGTTATTGGCTCATTTACCTCATTTTGAAGTATAAATTGAGGTTCATTATAGAGATAACTACCACTATTTAAGATATTTTTTTCTATGTTTTCAAAAATATCACCACTATCTACAAACATCTCTAAATACTTTGGCACACCATAAAGCACGCTATATAATTCTATAAGCTCCTCACTGCTCTTTTTTGGAAAAAACTCTTTTAGATACTCAAACTCTATAGCTTCAAGCTTTATTGCACTTGTCCGCCTTCCATAAAGAGGGGAGTTATAAGAGAGGGTTTGCTCATACATCATAGAGATGATTGAGCCACAAAGTATAAGATGGATGTTTTTACTCTTAAGTAGCTCATCTACAATATACTGAAACTGTGAAGGGATGGAGTTATCAATCTTTGAGAGATACTGAAACTCATCGATAATAATCACAAGCTTTTTATCAAACTCTCTTTGTGAGAGATACTCAAAAAGCTGTTTTACATCTTTTATATCTAAACTTCTTAAAAAACTATCATCTAAAAAATCAGCTACTATCTCTTTAAATCTGTTTAAAATAATGTTGAGGTTTTCTAATGTTGCTAAAAAGTAGACTGATGGCTTATCTACGATATACTCTTTTAAAAGTGTAGTTTTACCTACTCGCCTTCGTCCATATAAGACTGTAAAGCAAAACTTATCACTACTATACTCATCATTTAAAAGCCCTAACTCTTTTTGTCTATTTGCAAACATCATCTACCTTTAATCGTTTTTATATTATAATAATACAAAAACGAACTTATAGCTTTCTTTAAATAAATCTTGTTGATGATATAATAAAAATATGATACCTAGAAAATACGAACTTATAACTTTTGCTTTTATTATGAGTCTTTTGATGTCTTTTTTGATGAGCTTCTTTATCACAGCTGTTCTAGAGGGATTTAGCTCAGAGTTTGTCTCTGAATGGATGAGGGCATTTATCACTGCGTGGGTTATTGCATTTCCTGTAGCTACTTTTGTAGTACCAGTTGTGAGAAAGAGCGTGCATAAGCTAGTTAAGAGCGACTAAGCAAGTCCACCTCCCAGAAAAAATCAATCCAATCAGGCGCCTCTTTTGCATAAAAATCAGGCATAAAAACTGCACTTTTTTTATAAAACAAAACTGCGGTTTTAAACTCAATATCGGGGTTTATTTCACCTAGTACTTCGTGGATTTTGTGCATACTTCTGCCACTATCTATAATCTCATCTACTATCAAGACCTTCTTGCTCTCACCTAGATTTGGGATGTTGAAGATTTTGATATCACTTTTCTGCTCTCTTCCTTGATAAGATACTGCATTTATACTATACACCTCCCTCATATCAAGGGCGATAGATAAAAAGTGCGCCATCGTAAGCCCGCCTCTAGCGATACCCAAAATAGCATCAGGAGTAAAATCAAGCTTATCTATAAGAGTAAACATATCTGAGCGAAAATTTTCATAACTATAATAAAGCAAGCTACCTCCTAATGGCTAAATATAAATGGAATAAAGCTTATAAGTGCTAGTAGTACAAGTCCTCTGTTTATCTTAGAAAACTCTCCATTTACAAGGCGTAAAAACAGATAGATGATAAACCCAGCTGCAAGTCCATTAGTAATAGAAAAAGTAAGAGGCATAAGAAGCACAATAAAAAAACTAGGAATAAGCAGAGCATAATCACTATAATCAATCTTCCCAAGCTCGCTAAACATAAGTACTCCGACAAAAACAAGTACAGGATATATAGCATTTGGTGGAATAGCTTTAAAAAGTGGTAACATAAAAAGTGTCAGCACAAAAAAGAGCCCAGTAAAAACTGCGCTCAATCCAGTCCTACCTCCCTCCTCTACACCACTTGCACTCTCTATAAAAGCCGTTGTTGTACTAACTCCAAGCAAAGAGCCACCAACAGTAGCTGCTGCATCTACTTCTAAGGTTTTTTGAAGCTCCTTATTCCCCTCTCCTTCAAACATACCAGCCCTAAATCCCACACCACTAAGAGTTCCAAGTGAGTCAAACATATCTGTAATCATAAAAGTCAATATCACAGGGATTAGAGAAAGACTAAGGGCTGAGAGTATATCAAGCTCAAAAGCTATAGGAGCAATAGAAGCTGGAGCGCTAAAAACCCCTTCTGGTAGACTCCCTAAACCAAAAATCCAACCGACAATGGAGGTTATAACTATAGCTATAATAAACGCACCTTTTACCCTTTTTATGCTCAAAACAGCAACAAGAAGTATCCCAAAAACTCCAAGCAACACATGAGGGTCTAAAAAACTTCCAAGTGCAACAAAAGTAGCATCGTTTGCGACTATGACACCCATCTGCTTAAGCCCTATAAAAGCCAAAAAAGCCCCTATCCCAGCACTTATAGCTCGTCTAAGATCAGTAGGAATAGACTCTATTATCCACCGTCTAAAGCTAGTAAGCGAGAGAGCCAAAAAAAGCACACCAGAGATAAAAACCACTCCCAAAGCACTCTGCCAAGGTATCCCCATCCCAAGCACAAGCCCAAAAGTAAAGTAAGCATTCAACCCCATCCCCACACTCATGGCAATTGGAGTATTTGCCCATAAACCATTTAGTATGGTGGCAAATATAGTTATCAAAGCCGTAGCACTCACGAGTGCTTCCATAGGCATCCCAGTATTACTCATGATAATAGCATTTACAGGAACTATATACATCATAGTCAAAAATGTAGTAAACCCAGCCAAAGCCTCAGTCTTGACATCACTCCCATGCTCTTGAAGTCTAAATCTTTGCAGTAAACTCATTGCACTCTCCATTAGTTATCTGTTTACTAAGCCCCTAAAACTCTCTTAGCTCATTATACATACTATCTCTCTCTACTGGAATAAAACCAGCGTCTTTTATTTTGTGGATAAACTCACTTAGTTCTATGCCTTTGGAGCTATCTGCACCTGCGGCGGAGTTTATGGACTCTTTTTGGATTGTTCCATCCATATCATCTGCACCGAATTCTTGCGCTACTAGAGCTAAGTTTATTGTTGAAGTTACCCAGTAGGCTTTTAGGTGGGGGATGTTTTCAAGTACTACTCTTGCTATGGCATAGGTTTTTAGTATCTCTACTCCACTAGCTTCACTTTTTACATCTAGGTAGTTGTTTTTGGTCTGATACAGAAGTGGAATGAAGCAGTTGAACCCTCCATACTCCTCTTGTAAAGACTTCAGTCTTAGCATATGGTCTATCCTGTTTTGTCTACTCTCTATGTGACCAAAGAGCATTGTTGCATTGCTCTTTTTGCCCATTTTGTGCCATAGTCTATGTATCTCTAGCCAATCTTTTGAGCTTACTTTACCTTTGCATATCCTATCTCTTAAGCTCTCATCAAATATCTCTGCTCCACCCCCTGGCATACTATCCACACCACTATCTATCATTATCTTTAGTATATCTTCATAGCTTTTTCCACTCTCTCTACTAAAAAACTCAACCTCAGCAGCAGTAAGAGCCTTTAGGTGTATATCAGGGAAGTTACTTTTTATCTCACTAAAGACTTTTGAATAAAACTCTATCCCCATTCTAGGGTTGTGAGCACCTACTATGTGAATCTCTTTTGCTCCACTTTTTTTAGCTATCTCTACTTCATTTTTTATCTCTTCTAGACTCATTTCGTATGGGTTTGGATTTTTTCGATTTGCACTAAATGCACAGAATTTACATATATCAGCACAGATATTTGTAGGATTTATGTGGCGATTGAGATTAAAGAAGACCTTTTTATCGTATAGCTTCTCTCTTATGTTTTGTGCTTTTTTTGCAAGAGAGAAAAGATCATCTTCATACTGTTTTGAAAGATTTGTTATAAGACTCTTATCTACATTTACTGACATATTATCCCTATATAAACTTTTTTATCCTCCATATACTTTAGAGAGATTTTTACATCTTTTTGCACACTACCACTTCTAAAGACAAAGCTTGGTATACCATCAACCTCATCTGATATAAGTATGCAATCCTTCCATCCAAATACATCATCATGCAAAGAGCTATCTTTAAGCTCTACAAGCTTCAATATGTTTAGTTTTTTTGCTTTTAGCAGTTCATAACTTTCATCATCCTCTACCCTATCTATTAGCTCCATAAATTCACTATTGTACTCAACAACAATATCATCTTCATTTATACAAAAAGAGGCTACTGGTATTGTTTTTATCAAGTCCCCAATTTTTTGTTCTTTTAGTCTATCTATAGTTTCACCAAACTGTCGTAATTTTAGCTTCTCTAGTTGCCTCTCTTTGTATATAAGTTCTGTAATATCTGTAGCTATATCTATGAAGTTTTCTATCTCTCCTTGATTATTTAGTAGTGGCACTACAGTAGCCTTTACATAGTAGCTTGAGCCATCTTTTGCTTTGTTTTCAAAAACACCTTTCCAGATTTTTTTTGAGGTTATTGTACTCCATAACTCTTCTAGTTTCTCCTCTTTTGTAGCTGGGCTTTTTACCACCCTATGAGTGCTTCCTATTAGCTCATCACTACTATATCCTGTTATCCTACAAAACTCATCATTTGCATACTCTATAACTCCATACTTATCAGTTATAGACACTATAGCACTCTCATCTACAGCTTTTTTGTACTGCTCTAGTAGTTTTGTTGTTTTTTCTAGCTCTCTTTTGGAGCTTATGCTCTCCCCTACTTGCTCTAAATAGAACTCTAGCTTTTTTAGCTCTAAAGGTTTTTTAAAAAACCGCTCCACTCCAAGCTCTATACACTCTGTTAGCTTATCACTATTATTAAATGCGGATAAAACTGCTACGCGAATGAGCTTTGGTGAGGATTTTATCTCTTTTATTAGCCCTAAACCATCTAGCTTTGGCATAACCATATCAGTAACTACAACATCAATATCCTCTTTTTTGAGCATCTCTAGAGCCTCTAGCCCATCTTTTGCGTAAAGTGCGTTTTTAACTCTATAGTTAAAAAAATTCATCATAGTCTCTCCTATGATTGGCTCATCCTCAACATATAGTAGTGTTATATCTATCTTTTTCTTTTTCATAGAGTTAGCAACCTTATTTTGGTAAAATAATTCTTTACAATATTAATTTAAATTTTATAAAAGGCTAGTTAATGCATACAAATCTTGAAGAGCTAATTTCATCCCACAAAAGCAAAAAAGAGACTTTTAAAGCTCTAAAAGGCTACCTAAAAGAGTATAAAAACTCGCTAGGAAGCACACCTATAAATAGCGCATCAATATTTCTTTATAAACACACCAAGATGATAGATCACTTCATCACTTTTTTGTACAAAATATCTGCAAGAGAGTGTTTTCTTAATTTCCTACCACTTAGTTCAAACATCCCTCTAACAGTCGTAGCTCTTGGAAGTTATGGACGAGAGGAGCTATGTATCCACTCTGATATAGACATTATGATAGTCTACAAAGACATCAAAGGCTACAACACCACCCCCTTGATAGAAGGCATACTCTATGGTTCTTGGGATAGTGGGCTGAAGCTAGGACATAGAGTTCATGAAATAAGCGAGCTTCAAGAAGCAGCTAGAAGCGATATAACTATAAAAAGTGCAATGATAGAAGGGCGCTATATATGTGGCTCTAAGCCTCTATGGTTTGAAGTAGAAAATGAGATAGTGAAAATAAGAAAAGAGAGTAAAAAAGAGTTTATTAAAGACAAAATAGATGAGTATGAACGAAGACACAAAAAAAACCCTCTATCGCTAGAACCAAATATCAAAGAGTGCTCAGGTGGTCTTAGGGATGCTAATACGCTTTTTTGGATACTAAATACAATGTACAATATCAACTCACTAAAAGAAGCTGTAGGAATAGTGTATGATGAGCGTTCATACAGAGAGTTTAAACAAGCTTATGAATTTATCCAAAAAACAAGAATAGCCCTACATCAGATAAAAGGCAAAAAAAACGACACACTAAGCTTTGAGCTAATCCCAGAACTAGCTAAAGCAACAAATATAGAGAGAAAATCAGACAAAATGGCGCAGTTTGCCTTCTCCAAAAAGCTACTTGAATCTCTAAATGGAGTAGAAAGTTTCTGCCAAATAGCCATATGTAAGGCTTCAAAAAGCTTTTTTGCTACAAAAAGCATAAAAGAGCTAAGAAGTAAAAGAGATGAAAAAGGAATCTATATTATAGAAGATAAAGCCTACAGAGCCTTTAACAAAAAACCCCTAAAAGCAAAAGAGGTAGTAGATATATTCATAGATCTTCCTGATAAAGACATCAAGCTAGGAGCAAGCCTCTTAGAGCTTGTAAAAAACTGCAAAGCCCCAAGAGTACAAGACAGAGAGCTCTATAAAAGGTTTGCTCAGATAATGAGCAGAGAAAACTCCTATGAGATATTAAAGCTCTTTTTTAGAGGAGAGCTTCTCCAAATCCTCCTACCACCTTTTAAAAAAATACTTAACCTGCCTCAGTTTGATGGATACCACCACTACCCAGTAGATATACACACAATAAACAACATAAAAATGCTAGAAAATATACAGAACCAAGAGGTTAGGGATATATATGAGGGCTTTAGCAAAAAAGAGAAGTTGCTTTTAAGGTTTTTGCTTCTTTTTCATGATATAGGCAAAGGAAGAGTGCAAGACCACCACAGACTAGGAAGAAACATCTGGATAAAGTATGCCAAAAACTATGGATTTACACAAAATGAGATAAAACTAGGAGCAAAACTCATACTCTACCACACACTAATGAGCAAAACAGCGCAAGGAGAAGATATATATAACGAAAACAGAATACTTCTTTTTGCCTCAAAAATAGAGGATAAAAAATCCTTAGAATTCCTATATGTTATGACACACTGTGATATGAGGGCAGTAGGTGAAAATGTACTAAATCACTTCATAGAAAAGCTTCTCCACGACCTCTTCTTAAACACCATCTCAGCCCTTGAAAATAGAGGATTAATAGATGAAACCAAACAGCGCATCAAAAAAGAGGAGATTATCAAAAAAAGTGAAGCTTTCAACTCACTTGAACCAAAACTACAAAAAAAGCTACTAGAACTAGATGTCAATATGCTTTTTATTAAGCATAAATCAAACGAAATAGTGGAGATGGTAAAAAGAGCTCAAAACATACAGACCTACTCATACGACATAACCCACAACAGCTTGCTAATAATAGAAATATACAAAAAAACAGCTCTAAATCTAGGCTATCTACTAGGTAAACTATCCTACCTAAACATAGCCTCAATGGATGTTTTTAGACTTCAAGATGGAGTAAAATACTTCAAAATAGAGTTTCACGAAAAAGCTGAAGATGATGATGTGATGATGATGCATCAACTTATAGAGGACTCTTTTGATATGAGTAAAGAGGTGAGCCTAAATAAGCCAACTATAAAAAAAAGAGATATAACACTAAACCAAAACCACTCAAGAACACTAGCAGAGGTTAAAGTCAAAGCAAAAGATCAAAAAGGGCTTCTAGCATATATTGCCACAGTTTTTGATTCTCTTAACATAGAGATAGTAAGCGCAAAAGTTCATACTCAAAAAGGTGTAGCAAATGACCTCTTTTTAATCGAAAAGAATGGAAGTTTTTGGAATAATAAAGAAAAAGTTATAACTAAAATCACTGGATAGGTAAGCGGATGTGCGGAATTGTAGGATATATAGGGAAAAACAACATAAAAGAGAAGCTTCTTTATGGGCTAGGTGAGCTAGAGTATAGAGGATATGATTCAGCTGGCATAGTGGTCATAGAGGATAAAAAAACATCCATCTACAAGTCTGTTGGCAAACTCCAAACCCTCATAGAAAAATCAAAAGAGTTTGAAACCAAAGCTTTTGGTGTGGGCATAGGACATACTAGATGGGCAACACATGGAAAACCAACTGAAGAAAACGCCCACCCTCACTTAGGTGAAAACTCATTTGTAGTACATAATGGCATCATAGAAAACTATATGGAGATAAAAGAGAGCCTGCAAAAAGATGGAGTGCACTTCAAAAGTCAGACAGATACTGAAGTGATAGTCCATCTTTTTGAGAAACTGCTAAAGCAGAGTAGCGATCATTTAGAGGCTTTTACCAAAACACTTGAAAAACTAAAAGGAGCTTTTGCTCTTCTTTTGGTCAACAAAGACAGACCTAAGTCGATATACTTTGCAAAAAAAGGTAGTCCTCTTATCTTAGGTAGAGGAGATGAGGGGGTCTATTTTGGCTCTTCAGATGCTGCTCTTATAGGGCATGCTAGTGAGGTTATCTATCTAGAAGATGGAGACTTTGGTGTTCTAAGCCAAGAAGAGATAATCTTTTTTAGAAATAGCTCTCCTATAAACCCAGCCTTCAAGCCTCTAACACTAAGCCGTCAAAGTGCACAAAAAGAGGGCTATCGCTACTTTATGGAAAAAGAGATATATGAACAGCACACTATCTTAGCTGATACTGTTATGGGTAGAGTTTTGGGTGATAAAATATTTTTTGAAGAGCTTGAAGAGGAGTTTTTAGAAGGTATAGATGAGATAAAAATCTGTGCTTGTGGAACAAGCTACCATGCAGCACTTGCTGGGTCATATCTACTTGAGCGATACGCTAGGCTCTCTACAAAAGTAGAGATAGCAAGTGAGTTTAGATACAAAGAGCCTATAATGAAAAAAAATGAGCTTTTTGTGGTCATAAGCCAGAGTGGAGAGACCGCAGATACTCTAGAAGCTCTAAAAATGGCAAAAGAAGCAGGACTAAAGACACTTGCTATCTGCAATGTAGATAACAGCTCTATAGTTAGACTTGCTAGTAGAACTATACTTACAAGAGCTGGAATTGAAAAAGGAGTGGCAAGCACTAAAGCATTTGCAACTCAAATGATGGTACTATGGATGCTCTCACTCTTTTTTGCACAAAAACAAAAAGCAGGCTTTATCAAAAATGAAATACAAAACATCTATGAGGCTATAAAAATAACAAAACTCAGTGATAAGCTACATCAAAAGCTAAAGCGCCTCTCCAAAAGATACCTTCATGGGCATGGCTTCTTCTTTATAGGTAGGGATATTTTCTATCCTTTAGCACTTGAAGGTGCTTTAAAGCTAAAAGAGATAAGCTACCTTCATGCAGAAGGGTATCCTAGTGGAGAGATGAAGCATGGTCCTATAGCACTGGCTGATAGTGAGCTTTTTACCATAGGGCTACTTCCTAAAAACCTGCTTCATGAAAAGAGCAAAAGCAACCTAGAGGAGCTTTCAGCCAGAGATGCAACTATACTAGCTATCACTCCAGTTGACCTTGAGATTGCTGATGATTTTATCAAAACAACTAAGAGTAGCTCATATATGGTTGAGTTTTTTGAGATGATGGTAATAGTTCAAGTCTTAGCACTTGAAATATCTGTCCGTCTAGGAAATGATGTAGATATGCCAAGAAACCTTGCAAAAAGTGTAACAGTGGAGTAAAAAGTGAGTGTACGAAAAAAGATTTTATTAGTAGCTGGTCTAACACCAACCATCCTTGTCGCTATAGTCATAGCCATAGTCGCTCTTAATTTTAGGGATTATGGTGTAATGAATGCTAAAGAAAAATCAGTCCTCACAGCAGAGCTTGTAAGAGACTCTTTGACCGCTCATATGGTTAATGGTATGATGGATCAAAGAGAGTACTTTTTGAACAAGATAGAGAACTCCAAAAATGTTGAATCACTCTGGCTGATACGAGGGGAGTCTGTTGATGAACAGTTTGGGGAATCGGAGTTTCACGAAATTCCAAAAGATAGTATAGATAAAGATGTCCTCAAAACAGGAGAGAGTCAGTTTATCCTAAGTGAAGACTCTGAGGCTGTAGAGCTAAGAGTCACTATTCCCTACATAGCCACGAGTGATGGTAATCCAAACTGCCTACAGTGTCACGAAGCAGAACAAGGTGAAGTCCTAGGTGCTATAAGTATGGTATTTGACATAAGCGAGATTAGAGATAGTGGAGCTGTTACTATTCTTAGAATACTTGCTATTTCTGTTATATTTTTGATTTTAGGTATTGTCATTGCAAACTACCTTATAACTCCCTATCTTGACTTTTTTGAATCACTCAAAAATGCTATCAAAAAGGCTGAGGAGGGTGACTTCGGATATAGAGTAGTCACAAAGCTAAAAGATGAGACAGGTGAGATAGCCAGATGGCTAAACAACCTATATGACAAGCTACAAGATACTGTAATTGATATAGACAAAAAAATCTCCATACTAGTAAGCTTTAACAAATCAGCCTACAGTCCAAACCCACTTATTCGCTCAAAAGAGATTATCCAAGAGCTAGTGGATATATATAAGTTTAAAAGAACAATAGAGTTTGATAAGACAAAAGATGAAATTTATAAGAGAATATTTTATGTACTTGAAGAGAAGTTAGGAATTAGAGAGTTTCTGTTTTTTGAGACTGACAAATCCACAAAGAGGAGAGATTTGCTATACATAGTGAGTCAAAGTGAGTGTAAAAGCGAATCTTTAGGATCCCAAGAGGTAAAAGCTTGTAGAGCATATAGGACAAACTCTAACATCTACTCAGATGACTTTCACAAAGTATGCGAAAGCTGCATAGCAGAGGATAGTGATGGTGAGTACATCTGCTTACCATATCAGATATCTCAAAGTAGTGGTATAGTCATATCTATAAGAGCAAAAACAAAAGAGGAGATAGAAAATCTAAAAACACACATACCTATTATAAACAACTATCTTGATGCCGCAAAACCAGTTATAGAGAGCAAAATTCTAACAGAGATGCTACGAGAGTCATCACTAAGAGATGCATTAACTGGTCTTTACAATAGAAGATTCTTAGAAGAGTATCTTGAGAGGGTTACTTCTGAGAATAAGCGCACTAATAATAGATACGCAATTTTGATGATAGATATTGACTACTTTAAGATGGTAAACGACACCTATGGGCACGATACAGGGGATGTTATTATTAAAGGTCTCTCAGAGACACTCAGAGAGAATATTAGAGAGTCTGACTTGGCTATTCGCTTTGGTGGAGAGGAGTTTTTGGTACTTCTATACAATCCTAGTGAGGATGGTGCGATGCTAGTGGCTGATAAAATAAGAACATCCTTTGAAAAAAGAGTCTTCTCAGCAGGAAATGAGAACATAAGTAAGACAATAAGTCTTGGTGTGTCTTTCTTCCCTGATGATGGTGATGCTGTATGGAAGGCTATCAAGTTTGCAGACATAGCACTGTACAAAGCAAAAGATGGTGGAAGAAATCAAGTAGTTAAATTTAGCAGTAATATGCGCGAACACGCTGATAAATATTAAAAGGATGGATGATTAAAAAGATTTACATAGCACTACCTGCACTGGTGGTTATTATTTTTTGGACAGCTTCTATTTTTTTGGGTCAGTATGGGGTTGTTGGCTCTTTTGGCAAAGTCGTTGCACTTGAGAGTATAAAGTATCTTGGACTTTTTGCCTATATCTTTCCACTACTACTTCTATACCCACTCTATAATCTCTATAAAGATCCAAGACTTGACATAAGGTCAGCTGAGAGGGCTACTGCTGGACTACTTCTTTTAGTGTCTGTGCTTATATTTGAGGCTATGGTCTTCTCTTTTCCATTTGATAGTTACTTTGGCGTTAGTATTACTAGGTTTTTGGAGCCTTTTATAGGTGAGGTTGGGGTTTGGCTTTTTTGGTTGATGTTGGTACTTATGGGGATTTTTATCTACTTTGACCTTGACTTTGATGATGTAAAAGAGATGCTAAATGGAAAGTTTGATGCCTTTAAAAAGCATAGAGCTGAGGAGAGAGAACTTGATGAGAGTGAAGAGGAGATAAAAGCTATCATCAAAAACGAGCTAACAAAAAGAGAGAGTGAACAAGTAGACATAACTCAGAGCGTAACTAAAGATATAGATGAACCAAAAGAGCTTCTAGATAGAGATAGTGAGATTGATAGAGATGAAATAGCTATCAAAATGTATGAAGTAAAAGAGGAAGATGAAGAAAAATATGAAAATATGGTAAGGCTAATAGATTCAGATGAGAGTGAAGAAGAGGAGATAGATAAAGCAACAACCAAAGAGCAAAATATACCAAAAGAGGTACAAAATATAGAGATACAAGAGAAAAAGCCAGAACCACCAACACCAACACCAACACCAACACCTCTACAACACGAATCAAAAATAGTAAAAGAGCTAGCAGAAAACAAAGAGCTTCTAAGCTCCATAGAACAAGGCGATAGAGACAAACCTAAAGACTTTGAGCTTCCTCATCTAGATTTTTTAAAGGAGGCTCCTTCTAGGGGAGTTCAGGTAGATGAGAGTGAGATAGATGAAAAAATAGAGGACTTACTAGATAAGCTCCAACGCTTCAAGATAGAGGGAGATGTGGTTAGAACCTATTCAGGTCCTATTGTCACCACCTTTGAGTTCCGACCTGCTCCAAATGTCAAAGTCTCCAAAATCCTAAACCTAGAAGACGACCTAGCTATGGCACTAAAGGCTAAAACAATCCGTATTCAAGCCCCAGTCCCCGGAAAAGATGTAGTAGGAATAGAGATACCAAATAGAGAGTTTGATACTATCTATTTGCGAGATGTATTAGAAAGTGAGCTTTTTGAAAAAGCAGCTTCACCACTTACTATAGCTCTTGGAAAGGATATAGTTGGAAACCCATTTATCACAGATCTAAAAAAACTACCGCATCTTCTCATAGCTGGAACCACAGGAAGTGGAAAGAGTGTGGGGATAAATGCTATGATATTAAGCCTTCTATATAGAAACTCTCCAGATGAGCTAAAGTTTTTGATGATAGACCCAAAAATGCTTGAGTTTAGTATCTACAATGACATACCTCACCTACTAACCCCAGTTATTACTCAACCAAAACAAGCAGTTACAGCACTAAATAATATGGTCGCTGAGATGGAGAGGCGATATACACTTATGAGTGGTAGCAGGACTAAGAACATAGAAAACTACAACAAAAAACTAAAAGAGAGTGGTGGGGAGGAACTCCCGTACATAGTGGTTATCATAGATGAATTAGCTGACCTTATGATGACAAGTGGAAAAGATGTAGAACACTCCATAGGTAGGCTAGCACAGATGGCAAGGGCAAGTGGGATACATCTCATAGTTGCCACTCAAAGACCTAGTGTTGATGTTGTTACTGGACTTATAAAAGCCAACCTTCCTTCAAGAATAAGCTTTAGAGTTGGGCAAAAAATAGATAGTAAAGTCATATTAGATGGATTTGGTGCTGAGTCACTTCTAGGACGCGGGGATATGCTTTTTACTCCACCTGGAATGGTTGGGCTTGTCAGACTTCATGCTCCTTGGGTTAGTGAGCCTGAGATTGAGGAGATAGTGGAGTTCTTGAAAGACCAAAGAACACCAGAGTATAATGAGGACTTTTTGAAAAAAGAGAGTACCATAAGTAAAAACAATGAAATCCTAAACACCCCAAATGATGTAGATGATCTATTTGAGGAGGCAAAACAGATAGTCATAGAAGATAAGAAAACCTCCATAAGCTACCTACAAAGGAAGCTTCAGATAGGTTACAATCGTTCAGCTACACTAGTAGAGCAGCTTGAGGCTGCTGGAGTTCTATCAGCTCCAAACGCCAAAGGAAATAGAGAGGTTTTAATCTAACTAAAACCCTCCTTCTTTAAGAGAGCTTTTTGAGTGAGTTTATAACCACAAAAATAGCCACTGGACTAAGCTGAGACTCACTTGATTTTATCTCTTTTATATCATTTAAATACTTTTCATAACAGTGCTTTTTGTTTTCAAGATAGGCTTTAAAAGCACTCTCTATGCTTTCACTACTTCTTCTAAACTCTGTTATCTCTCTGACAATTTTAGATAGTGTAAAAAAGAGCTCCTTTTCAAGCTCTCTTTTCATCTTCTCTTCCCACATATTTGCAGGTTTGAGCGATTTTATACCATCTATGAGATAGGTTATATTTAGAGTCTGCATAGAAGTGTAAAAAAGCTCCGCTACATCCTTAAAACTATCACCTCCATCCTCTTTGACTTTGATGATATCTAGTACCATTTTGACAAACTCTATGAGGCTTAAAAAACGCTCTAGTTTCTCGCTTTTTATGTTGGACTTAGCACTCTTTATCTCTACAGAGTCTATAAATGAGTTAAAAGATGCCTTGTACTCTGAGAGGTGATTAAAGATAGATATCTCATACTCACCCCTCTCAACTATCCAAGAGGAGAGAAAATCAATAGCCTCTCCAAGTCCTAGAAGCATATCATACTGCTTTTTAGCACTTAAAGTATAGTCTTGCCTATATATCTCAAATCGTATATCGTTTCCTGATATGAGTTCATTTACGACCAAAAATGACTTAACTTTAAGTAAAAACCTCTCACCTCCTATATCTCTGTAGTCTGATATAAATGTTGCACCATTGTAGTTTATAATCTTGTTTGCAATATATGTAGCTACTATCTCTCGTCTTAGAGGATGCTCCTCAATCTCTTTTCTATAGATAGCTACAAATGTCTTAGGGAAGTACTTATATAGATAGTGTAGACAAAACTCAGAATCTAAGAAGTCTGGATGTTTTAGGAGGAAGCTTTTTAAAAATATTTTTGAAAAAGATAGAAGAACACTTAAAACTGGTCTTAAAATCCTGCCTGTTTTATCTAAAGCTCTATCAAATTCATCTATTCCGGGGATTTTGAAGTTCTCCCTCTTGAAGCTATCAACCTCCTCCTCAAGGATTAAAAGTGTGTTTTTGAACTCTCTTTGAAGGGTAGCGCTTTTTATGGAATCAGTAGAGAGGGCTAGGGATTGTGTATAGTTTGTAAAAAGAACAATCTTCTCTACCTCATCTATAAGTCCTTTTAGTATCTCATCTCTTTTTTCACCATCCATAGCACCTTTATCTACTAGGTTATTTAGGATGACTTTTAGATTTACTTCATAATCAGAAGTCTGCACCCCTGCGGAGTTATCTATACTATCAGCACTTATCTTTCCACCCTTAGCTGCATACTCAAGTCTAGCCTCTTGTGAAAATCCAAGATTTCCTCCTTCACACACACAAAAAGCTTTCACATCTTTTGAGGTTATCCTAACAGATTCATTTGGTTTGTCACCTATCTCTGTATCACTCTGATTAACCCCGCGCACATATGTACCTACACCACCATTAAAAAGCATATCAACTTTAGCTGATAGGATAAAGCGAGTTAACTCCTCTCCATTTACAATATCTTTTTTAATACCTAGTGTCTCTTTTGCCTCTTTACTTAGGTGTATCTCTTTATCAGACTTTTTATAAACCCGACCACCTTTACTGATAAGCTTTTTATTATAGCTACTCCATCCAAGTGAGCTTTCAAAAAGCCTCTGTCTCTCTTGATAAGCTCTTTCTAAATCAGGCTTTGGGTCAATAAATATGTCTCTTGAACTAACTGCAGCTATAAGGGCAAACTTCCTACTTAGCTGAATTCCATTTCCAAAAACATCCCCAGCAGGAGAGCCTATGCCAACCACTGAGACTCTATCTTCATAGAAGTTTTTGCCTATCTCAATAAAAAATCGTTCAGCGGACTTAATAGCACCTTTTGCAGTTATGCCCATATCTTTATGATTATAACCTCGGCTTCCGCCACTTGCAAAAGCATCTTTTAGCCAAAAACCTCGCTTTACTGCTATAGAGTTTGCAACATCACTCATATCTGAGGTTCCTTTATCAGCAGCAACTACAAAGTAGTTATCACTCTTGTCATACTTGATTATCTCACCTGTAGCCATAGTCTGACCATCTCCATTATCAACCATATCTAAAAGAGAGTTTATAAAAAGTTCATAGTACTCTCTAAACTCCTCTTTACTTACTCTCTCTTTATGTATGACAAAGCCACCCTTTGCACCAGTTGGAATGATGATAGAGTTTTTCAGCCTTTGGGCTTGCATAAGAAGTCTAACCTCACTCCTATAATCATCAAACCTATCACTCCATCTAAGCCCACCTCGACTAACACTATTTCGTCTTAGATGCACTCCTTCAAAGCTACAGTGATATACAAATGTCTCTATACGAGGCTGAACGCCTTTTAGGTACTCTTTTAGTTGTGTTACATCTACTTTTATAGCTATGGCGTTTTTGTTGTAGAGATTATCATGAAGTATATAGAAGTTCGTCCTAGTAATAGCATTTAGTATCGCAAAAAAGCAGTTTAGAATTCTATCTTCATTTATGTTATCGACCTCTTTTATAGCATCTACTATATGTGAAGTTAGATATTTTATAGATACCTGCTTATTTTTAAACTCCGTTGAAAACTTAGCTTCAAAAAGATTTAAAAACATCTCAGTAATAAGTGCGTGCTTTATTAGAGTCTCATTTATTTTTAAAAGTGAAAACTCACTTACAAGCTGTGCTTCATAAGCTACTATAGTTCTTAATATCTCAAGTTTGCTTGAATCACAGTTTATCTTAAAAGCTAGAGAGTTTAGAGGTGTGTTTTTTATCTCTTCTTTTATGGATTTATCTACTATTTTTTCTAGATTTGATGAGGTTGCCTTTAGCTGTCTGTAGTCTTCACAATTTAAAAAATACTTCTGAGTATGTATCACTCCTATATCACTTTTTATCCTAAAAGATGTTTCAGAGTCTATACTAAAACCAAGATTTGCTAGGATGGGTAGGTTTGAGCTTAGGTCTCTTTTTTTGAGTGAATATATGGTTATCTCACTACTCTCACCCTCTTTTGGCTTTACTCTTGTTAGAACCTCTTGGATTTTTAGCTTATCTAGATTTAAAACCACAAACTCACTATCATCATCTGTAATATTTGTACAATCAGACTCTATTTCAAACTTCTTTTGCATATTCTTACCTCCCCTTATCTAGTATTGGTATCCATAGACCTCAAAACCTCTTTTTTGAGTTGTTTGTGTACTAAATCCTTGAAATACTATACTATCACTTGGAAGGTCTTTTTCTAGTAGCCTTGCGCCCTCTTTTGCCCTATATCCTGCTAGACCCTCTTGCT
>CAZAFM010000039.1:0-19817 GCA_964484395.1 uncultured Campylobacterales bacterium
AAAAAACCTGATATAGTCATAACTGATATAAGTATGCCAAAAAAAGATGGACTCACAATGGCTGCTGAGATAAAAAAAATAAAAGCAGACACACAGATAATAGTTACCACAGCTTTTAGTAGTGAAGATCTCTTTTTAAAAGCTATAGATATTGGAGTTACTAACTATGTTATTAAACCAATAGATAAAGATGTGCTTCTAAGGGCGATAGATGAAGCATCTAATTATGTTAGACTTCAAAAAGAGCTAAATGAAAAGAGTAAAGAGATAGAGCTTATTTTGAACTTTCAAGAAGATATGGTATTAGTTACAGATGGAAAAAAAATACTTGCTTCAAACAAATCTTTTCTGAACTTTTTTGAAAAAAGTAGTGTAGAGGAGTTTAATGAAGCTTATGAATCTATAGGTGATATATTTTTAAAAGAGGATGGGCTTGTTTTTAGTGATGAGAGTAAAAACTGGACAGAGAGACTAGACCAAGCCAAAAAGCATCAAAACAAGGTCAAGATAAAAGATAAGGGTAATGATTATAAAATCTTCATGCTAAAGTTCAACACCACAAGGGGTGAAAAAGATATATTTGTAATCTCATTTACTGATATTACAGATATAGAGATGGAGATGTATAAAATCCAAAAACAAGCAGATACTGATAATCTAACTGGCATTTTTAATAGACAACGATTTGATAAGATACTAGAAAGAGAGATAAAAAGCATATCCCACTCAACTAAAAAAAGCTCACTTTTGATGTTTGATATTGATCATTTCAAAAATATAAATGACACTTATGGGCATCTAGTTGGTGATGAGGTGTTAAAAAGTTTGGTTAAGATAGTTCATACTAATATTAGATTTAATGATGTTTTTGCAAGATGGGGTGGTGAAGAGTTTATGATACTAGCCCCGGATACGACTTTGCATGATGCAACTATATTTGCAGAGAAGTTACGAAGTGCCATAAAAGATGGAAGTTTTATCGATAATATACCTGTATCATGTAGTTTTGGTGTAACAAATATAGAGGGTAGTGATAGTGTAAAAAGTGTCGTTGATAGGGTTGATAAAGCTCTTTATAGTGCTAAACAAAATGGGAGAAATAGGGTGGAGACAAGTGCTTTATAAAGATAAAAAAAGAACTATTATATTTGATCTTGATGGAACTATAGTCAACACAGGCGT
Organism: uncultured Campylobacterales bacterium; assembly: GCA_964484395.1. Lineage (GTDB taxonomy): Bacteria > Campylobacterota > Campylobacteria > Campylobacterales > CAZAFM01 > CAZAFM01. The sequence continues at coordinate 1,183 of CAZAFM010000039.1, forward strand.
TCCAATAGCAAATACAATAAACTATGTAAGAAGAGAGTTTGACCTATCACCACTGCCAAAGGAGTTGATACTTGAGAAGATAAACTGTCCTAGAACAGACTCACCTATGTTTTTTTATGAAGTTCCTAGCTTTACGGAGCATCATATAGAGCTTTTTGAGACATACTACTCAAAAGCTTGCATAGAAGAGATAGAGCTTTATGAAGGTATTGGTGAGTTTTTAGAGTCTGTTCAAAGTAGTGCTAATCTTGCAGTTGCCACAAACGCCTCATCTCTTTTTGCCAAAAAGATACTAAGATCACAAGATATAGATAATAGGTTTGGTTTTATTATAGGTGCTGATATGGTAGAGAACCCAAAGCCAGACCCAGAGATGCTCCACCGTGTCTTAGAGCACTTTTGTGAAGAAAAAGAGAGTTGTGTTTTTATAGGGGATAGTCAAAAAGACCAATTAGCAGCCCTTAGTGCAGGTATTTCATACATTATGGTGGAGTGGGGGTTTAGTAGACACTCTAGTGCTATAAGGAGTGTTGAGGAGCTAAAAAACCTACTTCTCTAAAAAAAGCACAACCTCATCAGCTAGAAAAAAGTCACTGCAAAAAACTCTATCCCTATATACAAAAACCCTACCCTCTTTTTCTAATATGTTGAGTCTGTCTTTTCGTATTATATCATCATGACTTACGCCAATATCTGATCTAAGTCCCATAAATAGTCTTTCAAAACGAAGCTCATCACTGCTTAAAGTCTCCACCTCTTGGCTCTGGTTTTGGATGTATTTTTCTACAACTTTTTGCTTAGTGATTCTACTTTTTCCTACAAAGCCTACTGCTCCAGCCCCTATGCCTATGTACTCTTTTTGTCTCCAGTAGTTTCTGTTGTGAAGTGAAGGAGTTTTTCCATAATTTGAGACCTCATAGTGTCTAAGACCATTGCTTTGGAGTGTTGATTTGATAAACTCTCCAAATCTACAAGAGTTCACACTCATATAGGGTTTTGAGAAAAAAGCACTTCCTTTTTCTATGCTTAAAGCGTATGCACTTATATGCTCAATATCTCTTTTTAGTAGTTCATCTAAATCGTTTTTCAAAAGTTCAAAACTATCACCCCTAACACCATAAATCAGGTCAGCTGAGAGCCGCTCAAAGCCAGTTTTTTGTGCTAATTCTATGGCATTTAATGCTTCTTTTTTACTATGTTTTCTACCTAGGAGTGAGAGCTTTTTTTTGTCCAAACTCTGGATACCGAAGCTCACTCTTTTAACACCGAGTGCTAAAAGAGTCTTTGCAAACTCTTGGTTAAATGAGTTTGGGTTTGCTTCTATGGTTATCTCTTTTGTGTTTTTTGTATATGGTTCAAGGTGTTTAAAAAGCGCTTCATAAAAGCTAGGGCTTAAAACAGAAGGAGTTCCACCACCTATATAGACAGTTTTAAACTCTTTTTTTTCATATCTATCTATATCTTTTTTGAAATCCTCTATTAGTGCTTTGAGATAGGAGTTTTCTAGCTCTTTTTTGCCAACAAATGAGTTAAAAGAGCAGTATGGGCACTTCGTATCACAAAATGGAATATGTATATAGAGCACTACTCTCCTTATAGGTTTTAGTGGGTTTTTATCATCTTTAGTTTAATATAGCAGATTAATTTATATTATTGGCTTTTAAAATGAGTAAAAAAAACGGGACTAAAAACTATAGACCAAATGTAGCAGCTATAATCCTCTCATCAAAATATCCTGAGAGGTGTGAACTAATGGTAGCTTTGAGAAATGATATTAAAGATGCTTGGCAGTTTCCACAAGGTGGGATAGATGCTGATGAGACTCCAGAAGTTGCTCTTTTTCGTGAGCTAAAAGAGGAGATTGGCACTGATAAGATAGAGATTGTTGGTGAGTATCCAGGATGGCTTAGCTATGACTTTCCAAGAGGCGTGGCAAAAAAGATGTACCCTTATGATGGTCAGATGCAGAAGTACTTTTTGGTACGCCTAAAAAGTGAAGCGAAGATAGATCTTAAAACAAAGCATCCAGAGTTTAGTGAGTATAAATTCGTAGATGTAAAAGATGTATTTAGCTCTGTGACACAGTTTAAGAAGGCTGTTTACAAAAAAGTAATTGACTATTTCAAAAAAGAAGGATATCTGTAGTGCTTGTAGTGCAAAAGTATGGAGGTACAAGTGTTGGTGACCTCAGCAGGATAGAGAGTGTTGCAAAAAGAGTGGCAACTACCAGAAATAGCGGAAATGGAGTTGTGGTAGTAGTCTCAGCTATGAGTGGTGAGACAAACAAGCTAATAGAGTACGCAGAGTATTTCTCTAAAACCCCGCCAACTAGAGAGATGGATATGCTTTTAAGCTCAGGAGAGCGAGTAACTGCTTCACTTCTTTCAATTGCCCTTCAAGAGATGGGTTATCAAGCGGTTGCTATGACTGGCAGACAGGCAAAAATCATCACTGATAGTACTCATACAAAGGCTAGGATTGACAAAATAGACCCAGAAGTTATGAAAAAAGCCCTTGATGAAGGTAATATAGTAGTAGTTGCTGGTTTTCAAGGGGTAAATACACAAGGGCTAGTAACAACACTTGGTAGAGGTGGAAGTGATCTTAGTGCAGTGGCTATAGCAGGGGCTTTAAATGCAGAGCTTTGTGAGATATATACAGATGTAGATGGAGTCTACACTACTGACCCTCGCATAGAGCCAAAAGCTAGAAAGCTTGAAAAGATAAGCTATGATGAGATGCTAGAACTTGCCTCAATGGGTGCAAAGGTGCTTCAAAACCGATCAGTGGAGCTAGCTAAAAAGCTAAATGTAAATCTAGTAACAAGAAGCAGTTTTAATGAAAATGAAGGAACCTTAATAACAAAGGAAGAGAACATTATGGAAAAACCAATAGTTAGTGGTATAGCGCTGGATAAAAACCAAGCTAGAGTTAGTATGAGAAATATAGAGGATAGTCCGGGTATTGCTGCTGAGATATTTTCACTTCTAGCAAGTGAATCTGTAAATGTGGATATGATAGTCCAAACCATAGGGCATGAAGGTAAAACAAATCTTGATTTTACTGTTCCTGAGAGTGAGATAGAGATTACTCAAAAAGAGCTAGCAAAGTATGAGAAGAGGGCAGAGCAGATAGAGTATGATGGAGAGATTGCTAAAGTATCAATTGTAGGAGTAGGGATGAAATCCCATAGTGGAGTAGCTGCAAAGGCGTTTAGTACATTAGCAAAAGAGAACATCAACATAAGAATGATAAGTACAAGTGAGATAAAAATATCAATGGTGATAGATGAAAAGTATAGTGAGCTAGCGGTAAGGGCACTTCATGGTGCTTATGAGCTAGATAACTAGGAGCAGTTATGAAAGATCTCTTTCAGTGGACTATAGAGACTATTAGGGATGATAAGTCTAAGCCAAACTGGATAGAAGAGAAGAAGTATGAGTGGGTTTTGTTAGTCAAAAACTGCCTTAGCCGTCTTCTTGAAGGCTATAGTATTGTGGTTGTGACTGATAGAGAGAGGGAGTGGTTTGGAAAATACATAGTTGAGAGTATAAACCGTCCTTCTAAAAACCGACCCTTTATACCACTATATGGGATTAACTCTATATATCCATACTATGAGTTTCTAAAGGGTGATGAGAGTATGGAGCATCTAAACGATATGCTCTCCATATCTTTTAGTGACAAATACCTCTACTGGTATATAGGTAACTATAGTTGTGAGCATGCTAAGCTAGCACTTGATAGAGATGAGAGCTTTTTGTGGGTGATAGATGATGAGTTTCAAAACAGCTTCTACTTCTCAGGGGCTGATGATTTGCTTGATTTTAAGCTTATGCAACTTTTTAGGATATTTGACAAAACACTAAATGCAACTCTATTTAATGAGATAAACATAGATGAAGAGGAGTAGTATTTACATTACCGAAGACTTTGATAGTGTCATAGATGAGATAGTGCGAAGCTCAGAAGGGCTTGAGATAAAGCAGTTTATTAAAGAGGATTTTTTGATAGATGACTCAAAAGATGTAGCAAAAGAGGCATATATAACCTCTGAGAGAGGAAAGCTAATCATTATATGTGCAAAGAGCTTTAATCCTTTTTCTCAAAACTCTCTTCTAAAAATACTAGAAGAGCCACCAGATAATACATACTTCAAAATCATCTCCCCTTCAAAAACCGCTCTTTTGCCAACCATAAGATCACGGCTTCCAGTGGAGAAAAGAAGATCTAGTGTGAAAAGAGAGGATTTTCCTTTAGATGTTCAAAAGATGGATTTAAAGGATATATTTGAGTTTTTGAAAAAGTATCAATACTTGAGCAAGGATGAGACTATAAAGCTTATAGAATCTATGTTTGAAGAGGTGATAAAAGCTAGAATACCACTTAGAGAAAAGGAGTTAAAAGCTTTTGATAGAGCATGTAAGCTTGTCTATCTAAATGAGAGAAGTGGAAATGTACTTATGCATCTTCTGCTTTGTATTTTTAGAAGGAGTAGGCTTGAGGGCAAAACTTTTAGGTAGAGACTGTAACCTGCAAACTCTTTTTAAAAAACTAGAAGTGAGCAGTGAGGGCATATCTATTATGACCAAAAAAGCCAACACATACACTATCTTTCTTCAAGACCTAAAATGTGCAAGTGCAAATATCCTAAAGCAAGATATTCTCTCAATTGGAGGTGAATTAGCACTTCCTTATTATGTGGCGGGGTGTCTGAAAGATAGAACTGATGGTGTTTTGATAGCTACGGAGTATCAGTTAAAAAAGCTAGCTATTAAAGCAAAAAAACAACCATTTTGCCTAAAAGAGCTTCCAGAAATCATAGAGTCCATAGTGCAAAAAAACAACCACAAAAAAGAGATAATGGGCGTACTAAATCTAAATGAGGATAGCTTCTTTAAGGAGAGTAGAAGTAGTAGTAAAGATGCTTTAAAAAAGATAGAGCAGATGATAGAGGATGGAGCTAGTATTGTTGACTTAGGAGCTGTCTCATCCCGTCCTGGAAGTGAGTGGGTTAGCTTTGAAGAGGAGTTAGGGCGTATAGAATCTGTAGTTAGAGAGATATATAGTAGTGGAATCTACAAAGATGCTAGATTTAGTATAGATACCATAAACCCTAAGATAGCTGAGTTTTGCTTAGATAGAGGCTTTAGCATACTAAATGACATAGATGGATTAAGCAATATAGAAAACGCAAAAATTGTAGCAAAATATGGTGCAAGTGTTGTCATAATGCATAAAAAAGGCACTCCTAAAAATATGCAAGTTAATCCTCAATATGAAGATGTGGTGCTTGAGGTTGAGGATTTTTTTAGGGATAGAGTTTTTGTAGCCAAATCGCAAGGAATCAAAGATATAATCCTAGATGTGGGTATAGGTTTTGGAAAAAACTTGGAGCACAACTTAGAACTTATTAGAAACTTAGAACATTTTAAAACTTTAGGATTTCCCCTGCTAGTTGGTGCTAGTAGAAAATCTATGATAGATAGAATTTCACACAGTAAGCCTCAAGAGAGACTTGCAGGAACTTTAGCACTTCATCTAGAAGCTTTGAAAAATGGAGCTTCTATTATAAGGGCACATGATGTAAAAGAGCATATTCAAGCACTAAGAGTGCAAGAGGCTCTAAGAGGTATATATGACTCAAAAACAGATGAGTGAAGCCCTTGAAAAGCTAGGGGTAAACAAAAAAGAGTATGAAGGTCGCTCTTTTGCTGAGGTAGAGTCTTTGTACAAAAAATATGAAAGAGAGTTTATAGAGAGCAGAAAGTCTCTACTTGATGAGTTTTTTAGAAGTGATAGCAAAATCCAAGCAGTTACAAATCCAGATGATGAGGTTACAATTGATGATAGTGTAATCATCTCAGAATATCTAGAGGAGGCAAAGAAGATTATCAAATCAAAATCTAGTCCCTATGCCTTTTTGGAGAGATGTATAAAAGAACTAAACCAAGCCGAGCTAGATATACTTGCTGATGCAGTTGATGGGCTTACTGGTTCTGATTACTTTTTGTTCGCACTAAGGGCTAAGAAGCATGAGCTAATCTTTAGCTGGACAGATGATATTAAAGAGGCTCTAAAAGATGTAGATGATGCTGAGAGTTTTACGATATTAAAGGACATAAAAAACAAAAATGGAAATATAAATCGTCTTAAGGAGCTGCACAAAAAGCTAACAGATCCAAAATGGAAGGAAAATTTTTTAAATACAGCTAATCTTAGAAATCTCATCATAGGCGGATATATGGATGAGTATCGCAGTGAGGCTTATAAGGAGTATTATGAAGAGACAGTTTATAAGCAAGATGTAATTTCCAAAATCTTAAAAGTTACAAAAAACTACTCAAGAGACCATCTAGAGAGTAAAAAGCTAAGTGACTTAAAAAATATATTTGAACACTATAGAAAAGAGTATGAGAGGATTAAAAAAGAGAAGGAGGCGGTTAGAAAATATATCACTCTATTTAGAGAAGCTATTGAGAGTAAATATGACGAAAGAGAGCTTAATAAATTAATGGGTAATATGTTTGTTGAACTAAACGAAAATGGTGTGAAAAAAATAATAGATGCTTTAGCTGATGCAAGCCCTAATATGTCAGAGAGAATAAGAATCTCCCTGCTTGAGAGCCACACAAAAAATTATTAAAAGAGAATTAAGGAGGATTGATGAGATTAATTTTTGGGTTTTTTATATTTTTTGCTCTTTTTTCGCATGCTGAGGATTTGCGGTTCTTGTATGTAGAAAAGGGTATTAAACCTGTTGAAAAAGAGTTAGACAAAGAGCTAGAAAAAAAAGAGTTTTGGGAAGATTATATAGGAGAGAGGGCTATAGAGTATGGCTACTATGAAGATGCTCTATACTTACTACTCTCAAATAAATCAGAGCCAAATTTAGAGGTCTTTAAAATAGAGGCTGATAACTTCAAAAATATACGAAGTGAGCATGCTTATGTAGGAAAAGGAAAAGGTACAAAGCTTAAAGAGGGTGACCTTACCACCCCTATTGGTGCTTATGATATAGTTGAGAAAAAAACCAAGCTAGATGACTACTATGGACCTCTAGCACTAGTTCTTTCATATCCAAACCTATATGATAGGCTACAGTTTAGAGATGGATATGGTATATGGATTCATGGTGTTCCAAGTAAGAGTGAACGACCTGCTAACACAAGGGGATGTGTAGCAGTAGAGAATGACTATATGCTAGAGATTGATGAGGTGATAAATAGAGACAAAAGTATTGTTATTATCTCCGAAGAGAAGCTAGGGCTTGTTGAGAAGTCTGAAATAGTTGATATTTTTAGCGAGATATATAAGTGGAGAAATGCGTGGAAATACTCTCTTTTGGATGAGTACTTGAGGTTTTATGATGATGAAGATTTTAGAAGATTTGATGGAAAAAACTTTGAGCAGTTCAAAAAAATGAAATCTATAATTTTTGGTAGAAATGAAACCAAAACTATTACTTTTAACAACTTTAATATAGCTCCCTACCCAAATCCAGAAGGGAAGAATATGTTTAGAGTGACATTTTTTGAGTATTATAAGTCAGATAACTATCTCTTTGAGGGTAATAAAGAGCTCTACATAGAGATGCGTGGGGACAAAATGAAGATTTTAGCAGAAAGGTAGATGATGTTAAAAACAGGTAGGGGGAAGGCACTACCCTTTGGAGTAAAAAGAGGTCCAACAGGTGTGAATTTTGCGATTTTTTCAAAAAATGCAACAAGGGCGTCTTTAAGTATATTTGACCTTAAGAAAAAAAAGCTTTTAGAAGAGATAGAGCTAGACCCAGAGATAAACAAAACAGGAGATATGTGGCATATAGAGGTTATAGGGCTACCTAAAGATTTTGGATATGCTTATAGTTTTGATAAGCAGGACCCAAAAAAGCGTTTTGACAGATATAACTTCAACAACCTACTTCTAGACCCCTATGCAAAGATGATTCAAGATGTCAATAGGTGGGGGGAGCCTATAGCTGCTTGTGTATATAAAAAGAGCGACTTTCCAGATAGGCTTGGGGTGTTTAGTTCTGAAGATGAGTTCGATTGGGAGGGAGATAAGCATCCTAAAATCCCCATAGAAGAGACAATTATATATGAGCTTCATGTACGAGGATATACAAAGCATAAGAGCTCTAAAGTCAAAGATGCAGGAACTTTTATAGGCTTATCACAGAAGATACCTTATCTAAAAGACCTTGGAATTACAGCAGTTGAACTTATGCCTGTTTTTGAGTTTGAAGAGGTTGAGGGAATTAGGGTAAATCCAAAAACTGGTGAGAAACTGCTAAACTTTTGGGGATATAATCCTATAAATTTTTTTACTCCAAAGGTTTCATACGCTAAGAATAGTACCTACAAAGGTAGTGTAAATGAGTTTAGAGAGCTGGTTAAGAGGTTTCATCAAGCAGGTATTGAGGTAATACTTGATGTTGTGTTTAACCATAGTGCTGAAGGAAATGAGAAGGGGTGTACCTACTCTTTTAGAGGGATAGACAATCAAGTCTACTATATGTTAAATAATGAAGGAGAGTATCTAAACTATAGTGGATGTGGAAATACTCTTAACTGCAACCATCCAGTAGTTAGGGATATGATAATAGATGCACTTAGATACTGGGTGTCTGAGATGCATGTAGATGGATTTAGGTTTGATCTAGCCTCAATTCTAGGTCGCGGAACTCATGGAGAAGTGATGAAAAACCCTCCTTTATTAGAGAGAATAGCAAATGATCCAGTTATGGCAGATGCGAAGCTAATAGCAGAAGCATGGGATGCAGGAGGCTTGTATCAAGTAGGAACTTTTCCTTCATGGGGGAAGTTTGCTGAATGGAATGGGAAGTATAGAGACCACATTAGGGGTTTTGTTAAAAGTGATAATGGATTAGTATATGATGCCTTGCAAAGAGTGCTAGGAAGTAATGATATATATATGCATAGCGGAAGGGGTTCAAACCACTCAATAAACTTCATAACGGCTCATGATGGATTTACTCTAAATGATTTAGTCTCATATAATGAGAAGCATAATGAAGAAAATGGTGAAGAAAACAGAGATGGAGACAGTCACAACCTAAGCTGGAACTGTGGGATTGAGGGTGAGACAAAGGATATATCAATACTCTCTACTAGAAGAAAACAGGTTAAAAACTTTATGACCATACTGCTTCTATCTCGTGGAATTCCTATGATACTTGGAGGGGATGAGTTTCTCCGAACTCAAAAGGGAAACAACAATGCATATTGTCAAGATAGTGAAATAAGCTGGGTTGATTGGACACTTCTAGAAACAAACAAACCATTTTATGAGTTTGTTAAAAAACTCATAGCCTTTAGAAAACTCCTACCTTTTTTCAGACCTAAGGATAGATCTAAGAAAGTCACTATTCACATACATGGAAGAGAGCTAAATGATATAGATGTAGGGTTTGAATCTCACTGTTTTGCTATTCATATGGAGTTTGCTAGAGAGGATATTAGGGATTACTACTTTGGTGCTAATATGTATTGGGAAGAGCAGGAGTTTGAGCTCCCACGCCTAAAGGTAGGCACTTGGGGGCTTGCTATAGATACAAGTAGAGAGGATAGTGAGAGTTTTTTCTCTAAGCCTTTTTTGATAAGAGGACAGAAGATAACTATTGCCCCAAGATCGATTGTAGTACTTATAAACTCTGATGCTAAGATTTGATTATTTGCAGATAAAAAGGTTTATCCTTAGTGGTGGAGTAGCTACAATTGTCCATCTTGCTAGTATGGGAGGGCTTGTAAGTGTTGGTCTAAACCCAGTTGTTGCTACTTCAGTTGGTGTGATTTTGGGTGCTATTACTAATTATATACTTCAATACTACTACACATTTGATGCAGATAGTAAGCATAGGAGCTCAGGGGTTAAGTACGCCATAACAGTTGGTATCTCTTTTGTTAGTAATCTTGTTTTGTTTACTGTTTTTTACAATGTATTAAACCTTTCTGTAATATCATCACAACTTCTAACCTCAGCTATTGTTGCACTACAAAATTACACCATATACAAGTATTTTGTATTTTTAAGAAAGGAGCAGATACTTGAAGTCTAAAAAAGTTAGTATTGTTATCTCTTTTTATAATGAACAGAGTAATATAGATAAGCTTTTTGAAGAGCTCTACAAAGTAGAATTGAGCTTAAAGAATAGGGTAGAGTTTGAGTATATCTGTGTAAATGATGGAAGTAGTGATGGAACTCTAATGAAATTAAAATCACTTATGGATAGACATCACAATCTTAAAATATACAATCTATTTCGTAATTTTGGTCATGAGGTAGCTATGAGTGCTGGGATGGATCATGCTAGTGGGGATTGTGTGATATTTATGGATGGGGATTTGCAACACCCTCCAGAGCTTGTTAAAACTATGCTCAAAGCTTGGCTTGATGAAGGCTATAAGGTTGTTTTGACAAAAAAAATCAACAATGGAAGTGACAAATCATGGCTTTATAGGTTCCTCTCTTCTACTTTCTATCATATTCTAAATAGACTCTCAGATATACAGATTCCAAAAGATTTTCCAGATTTTAGATTGCTAGATAGAGAGTATGTTGAGCAGATAAAGACTATTGGAGAGACAGATAGAATGTTTAGAGGACTACTAAATTTCATAGGATGTAGTAACTTTAAGCTACTTGAGTTTGAAGTTCCCAAAAGATACTCAGGAGAGTCAAAGTATAGCTTCAAAAAGTCTTTTGGACTAGCTATGGATAGTATTATGCAGTTCTCAACTAAGCCTCTTAGAAGTGCCGCTTATCTTGGCTTGCTCTCAGCACTAATCTGTGTGGTTTTGGCACTTTTTACTGTAGTTGAATATCTGTTTTTTGATGCAACAAGAACAGGGTATGCAACAACTCTTATTGTGATTATTTTTATGGGTTCTATTCAGCTTATAATACTTGGAATAATAGGTGAATACATAGGGAAGATACATATAGAGGTTAAACGGCGCCCACTATATTTTGGAGAGTTGATTGAATCTAAAAATTAGTGCAGATGATTTTGGTAATTCACTTAATATGAGCAGGGTTATATATGATTGTTATAAAAACGGAGCGCTAAACTCTATGAGTGTGATGGTAAATTCTGAGTATCTTGATGACTCACTTGCACTTTTAGATTCCAATAAGCACCCAAATACCTCACTACATATTAACATAGCTGAAGGCAAGCCAGTTTCAAATCCTAAGGATATACCTCTACTTGTAGATAGCTCTGGGAGGTTTAATAGAGGGTTTGTAGATTTGCTTCTTACATACTATCTAGCTAGTAGTAAAAAAAAGGCTCAAATAAAGCATCAAATAGAGTTAGAAGTGCTAGAGCAGATAACACTATATACAAAAAAGCTACAAACTTCAAAAATAAGCCTTGATTCTCATCAGCACTATCATGCTCTACCTTTTGTAGCAGATGCTATTCTTGAGGGCTCAAGGAGGCTTGAAGATGTTAGTATTGAGTATATTAGAGTACCTTATGAGCGGTTTTTCTTCCACATAGGTTCACTTCAAGATGCAAAAAACTATTTTGGAGCAAATATCATAAAGCATATTATTTTAGATACATTATCGGTTTTTTTAAAAAAGAAGCTAAGATCATTTGGAATCTCGTTTAATGATGCTTTTATTGGGGTTTTGTTTACTGGTAGAATGACGCTTGATTCAATCAAAAAAGCACTTGTGAAGACAAAACCAGATGACTATGTAGAACTACTCCTTCATCCAGGATATATATCAGCTACAGAAGAGAAGGATAGAGCTAAAGATAGGTTTACGAAATTTTATAGTGATGTAAATAGAAAAAAAGAGGCTGATATATTAACATCAGACTACTTTGCTCAACATCTCAAAGGAAGGCTATGAAACTCTTTTTACTTCTTGGATTTATAGTGCTATCTAGAATAATTGCCATGATTTTCATCCCACTAACTGATACTACTGAAGCTAGATATGCAAATACTGCACTTATTATGTCAAAGCTTGGAGATTGGATAACTCCATATTATGATTATGGTGTAGCTTTTTGGGGTAAACCACCTCTGGCGTTTTGGGCTGAAGCACTCTCTTTTAGGCTTCTTGGGGTTTATGACTTTGTGCCTAGGCTTCCTTCACTTGTAGTCTCACTTCTTGTAGCTTGGCTTATATATAGAGTATTGTTACTACTTAGCGATAGATGGAGTGCGCTTTTAGGTGCTGTGATTTATTCAAGTATGCTACTTATGTTTGCTCTAAGTGGTGCTGTTATAACTGATATCTATCTTACATTTTGTATCACTCTCTCACTAGTTTCGTTTTTGATGGTTATTAATGACCAAAAAGGCTTTTGGAATTACCTCTTTTTTGCAGGTATTGGCTTAGGGATATTGACCAAAGGTCCTTTAGCACTTGTAATTGTTGGTGGGGTGGTGTTTTTATGGTTGATTTTTTCTTTTAAAAGTAGATTTGCAATGTTAGATAAGTTTGAATGGAAGAGCGGAGTTTTGATAGTCTTAATTGTTAGTCTACCTTGGTACATTATTGCTGAATTTAAAACACCGGGATTTTTGGAGTATTTTATCATAGGTGAACACATTGGGAGGTTTTTAGATAGTGGATGGAGTGGTGATAGATATGGATATGTACATAACAACCCTTTAGGGGCTATCTGGCTTATGTGGTTAGTAGCAACTCTCCCTTGGGGGGTTTATGGAGGGTATCTTTTAGTCAAATCTCTAATATCAAAAAAGTTAAACGCAGTAGATTTTGGAATTTTTAGAGATTCAAATATCTTTTTCTTGATAGTGTGGGCGCTTTTTGTGATGCTCTTTTTTACTATTTCTAAAAATGTCATCTGGACTTATGTAGCCCCATCTCTGCCAGCCTTTGCCATACTGTTAGCACTATATATAAGAAATCTTGACATGCAAAGAAGTAGAGCGATATTCTATGTATCAAGCATAGTACCTATTGTAGCTATTGTAGCAACTATATATATAAACCTTTTTCCCTCATCAGTAAAAACGGAGAAGTTTTTAGTAGAAAAATACAGAGAGTTAGCAGTAGATAGTGAGCCAATCTATTTTATAAACAACAAATCATTCTCAGCCACATACTACCTAAATCAGGAGATAGTGCCAATAGATACAGAGGGCTTAGATGAGATAAGTAGTAAGAACAGTAGTTTTTTTGTAGCTATAAGGAAAAACCACTCAGCAGCACTTGATGAGGATAGTGATTATTCAAAAGTTTTTGAGAGTAATAGATATAGGCTATATAAAAAAGAGTAACTAAAAAGCAGAAGCTCTTGTGAGTTTTGAGAATTTTACGCCTTTTAGTCCACCTATTTGAATAGATAGGTTTTCTATAGTCTGTGCATCACCTTTTATGATGATAGTCTCAAGACAGTTGTGATGGTCTATGTGTATATGGGTATTACATAGGATATTTAGGTATTTTTGATGTTGTAGTTCTATCATTTTTTGTGATAACTCTCTTTGGTGGTGATCATATATAAGTGTTAAGACTCCTACAACTTCCTCTTTTCCTCCACTCCAGCTATCATCCACTAGCTTCTCTCGTATCAAATCGCGCACTAGCTCTGATCTTGATGAGTATCCTCTGTTTGTAACTTTTGTATCAAGCTCCTCTAGTAGTGTCTCTTGTAGAGATACACAAAATCTAATTGTCTTATCCACGCTTACCCTTTTTATGTTTTCTATGGAGTATTTTAACCTCACTTTCTGTGCTTTTTGGTTAAACTTCTAGAAAAAAAGATGTTAGAGTTGATTGAAATACTTTTTGTGCTACTCATAGGAGCATCCATTGGCTCTTTTGCAAATGTAATCATACTAAGAGTCCCAAAAGGCGAATCTATAATCACACCACCATCTTCATGCGGTGAGTGTGGGAGTAGGATTGCTTTTTATCACAACATCCCTATTGTGTCATTTCTGTTTTTGCGTGGCAAGAGTAGCTGTTGTAAGAAACCTATTAGCACCATCTATCCAATAGGTGAGGTGGTTGTGGCATTTGTTTTTTTGAGTATTTATTTGAAGCTTGGATTTAGTGCTGATTTTGTACGCATTGCAACTGTTTTTTCTGGACTCTATGTGCTCTCAGTCATAGACATAAGAGAGCTTATGATACCAGATACTATATCCCTTCCGCTTTCAATCATAGCTATAGCTAGTATAGACTTAGATGTATTAAGTAGTTTTCTGATTGTTGCTGGGGCTGGGACTATGTTTAGGTTTTATCTCTCAGCCATCTTAAATAAAGAGGCGATGGGGGAAGGGGATATTATTATTTTTGCTATTCTAGGGGCACTACTTGGTATTAAGCTCAGTCTTGTTGCTATTTTTATAGCTTCTGTTATTGCTCTACCACTTTTTTTGTTTTTGGGTAGAGATGCAAAAGTTCCTTTTGTTCCATTTTTGGCTCTAGGAGGGTTTGTGAGCTATCTATTTAATGAAGAGATTTTAACTATTTTAAGAGGGCTTTATGTATAAGACTAAAGGATATTTATTAAAGGAGATTGCAACTCTTTTTTTTCCACTATTTTTTACACTATCTTTTGTAGCTTCTGTTGTGCTTTTGATAAAGATTTCTAGCCTCACTTCAATTATAAGTGTCTCATTTTTTGAACTATTTTTTCTTTTTTTCTACTCTATACCGCAAGTTCTTTTTTATGTTTTACCACTCTCATTTTTTGCAGCATCTGTTATAACACTAGCTAGACTTATCCATGATTTTGAGCTTCCAGTACTTTTCTCTCTGGGCTATAATCCACAAAAAATACTCAACGCCCTACTACCTATATCCTTTTTTATGACTGTAATACTTCTTCTTATATCACTACTTCTAGTACCTCTATCTATGAGTGTATATCAAAGCTTCTTAGAAGAGAAAAAAGATAGTAATGCTCTAAATATCCGACCTTCACAGCTTGGACAGAGCTTTGGTGATTGGCTTGTTTTTATAGGAAGTAAAGATGAAGAAAACAACGAGTTACAAGATGTTGCTATGTTTTCTCAGAGTGAGTTTGATGAGGATAGTTTAGTGCTTTCAAAAGAAGCTACTTTAAGTAGTGATGATGGAAGTGTAAAGATGAGTCTTAATAGGGGTGAGATATTTATAGAGAGGGGTGAGTTTTTTGATACTATACTATTTGATAGTATGGATATATACAATCCTGTAGGCATGAGTGAGAACTCATACTTAGGAATATTTGAGCACTGGATGAAGGGCTTTATGGGTGATGAGAAGAGATTAAAAGAGTTTGCACAAGCTCTTCTTATATCACTTTTTCCACTAATAAGTCTCTACTACATACTAGCTTTTGGACTTATAAACCCTAAAAGTAGAAATTACAGTGTATATGCAGGAACTATACTTTTTAGTGCGTTTTATTATGGACTAACATACTATACATCTATAACCTATCCACTTGTGGGTATGGTGGTTTTTATACTCCTAGTGCCAAAAATAGGTCAGATACTGTTCAAAAGAGGTGCAGGAAGAGTTTTTTAGTGAGAGTTTTAGTATTTGTTGTTTATGATGGAAGTTGCTTTTATGGTTCTGCTCCTCAAAAAGATAGATTTACATTTTTAGGATTTGTAGAGAGTATTTTAAGCACTAAGGGGATTAGGTTTAGCAACCTAAGTGGTAGTAGTAGAACAGACAGGGGTGTGCATGCACTTGGGTCTTCTTTTCATTTTGATATAGAGGGTGAGTTTTGGAATGAAGAAAAAGTAAAAGATATTCTTAACTCCTCTTCAAGAGGGATGTTTTATATCTCAAAGGTTTTTTTTGTGAAAAATGATTTCCATTCACGATACGCTGCTTCAAAAAGGTCTTATAGATATATTTTTAGTGATAGTGTAACTCCCTTTGAGCGTAACTATGTTTCTTGTGTAGAAGAGTTTGATATAGAGTATATGAAGAGTCTTGCTTGGTTGTTTGAAGGAGAGCATGATTTCTCTTTTTTCAAAAAAGAGGGAAGTGATACTAAAAGCTCAAAAAGAGAGATATATAAAGTAAGAGTTTATAAATACGGAAAATATGGAGTTTTTAGTGTAGAGGGAAATGGATTTTTACGCTCTCAAGTTCGCTTGATGGTTGCTTTCTTACT
Organism: uncultured Campylobacterales bacterium; assembly: GCA_964484395.1. Taxonomy (GTDB): domain Bacteria; phylum Campylobacterota; class Campylobacteria; order Campylobacterales; family CAZAFM01; genus CAZAFM01. The sequence continues at coordinate 17,318 of CAZAFM010000039.1, forward strand.
AAGTGCAAAAAAACTTGGGCTAGGAGAGATAGAGCTAAAAAAGCAGCTACTATGTCAAAAAAAATACATTACAAAGCCAGCTTCCCCTGCAGGTTTGTATTTAAGAAGGGTTTATTATGAGCAAGGCACACTCTTTTAACACTTTTTGATATTGCTTTTTGTACAATAGTTTTTAACTTCATATTAGGTGAAAAAATGTTTGGAATGGGAATAACGGAGATACTTTTTATAGCAATTATAGCTATTATATTTTTAGGTCCTGAGCACCTCCCAAAAGCGATGGTAGAGGTAGCAAAGTTAATAAAATCTGTAAAAAAAGTAGTAACTGATACAAAAGAGACAATAGAAAAAGAGGTAAATATAACAGAGCTAAAAAATGAAGCTCTTGATTATAAAAAAATGGTAGAAGATGGTGTTGGTGAGTTTAGTAAGGTAGGGGATATGAACCTTGATTCTATACTAGAAGATAAGCCAAAAAAAGACCCTCAAACGCCCAATGAGGAGAAAAAAGTAGAGAGCAAAAATGAAGAGCCTAAAAAAGAGATACCAAAAATCAAAGAGAGTGAATAGATGTTTGAAGATTTAAAACCCCATATAGCTGACCTTAGAAAAAGACTTATATACTCTGTTTTATCTGTTATTGTTGCATTTTTTATATGCTTTACTTTTTGGGAGCCTATTCTTGCATGGATGACATACCCTCTTAAAGAGGCTTTACCACAAGGTACTGATATTATCTTTACGCAAGTTGGAGAGGCTTTTTTTACTGCTCTTAAGGTCTCATTCTTTGCAGCTTTTATATTAGCACTTCCTGTAATATTCTGGCAGTTATGGATGTTTATAGCTCCAGGGCTTTATGAGAATGAGAAAAAACTAGTTATTCCTTTTGTCTTTTTTGCAACCTTGATGTTCTTGCTTGGTGATGTTTTTGCCTATTTTGTTGTGTTTCCTATTGGGTTTAGCTACCTTATTGCTTTTGGTAGTGAGCTTTTTACGGCACTTCCTAGTATTGGGCAGTATGTTGGGTTTTTTGCTAAGCTTATGATTGGTTTTGGTATCTCTTTTGAGCTTCCTGTTATTACCTTTTTCCTTGCCAAAATAGGTCTGGTCACAGATGTTACTATGAAGAAGTTTTTTAAGTTTGCTGTTATTTTTATCTTTATACTCTCGGCTATTTTGACGCCACCTGATGTGATATCTCAATTCCTAATGGCAGTACCTCTACTACTTCTATATGGAGTCTCAATATATATTGCTAAAGTAGTAAATCCAGAAAAACCCATAGAAGAAGAAGCTTAAAAGTTGCTAGAATACCATCTCCCTAGTGAGCTGATAGCTAACTCTCCTGCAAACCCACGAGATAGTTCAAGGTTGCTTGTATACAGTAGAGCTACTAAGAGCATATCTCATGATAGGTTTTATAATCTTCAAAACTACCTTCCAGAGAATCTAAGTATAATCTTTAACTCTACAAAGGTCATAAAAGCTAGGCTCTATGGCTTGAAAGAAACTGGTGGAAAGCTAGAACTTCTATATGAAAAGCAAGGAGATAGAGGCTATATCTTTCAAATAGGTGGTAGGGTCAAGGAGGGGAGTAGAATAGTTTTTGAAGGTGGGTATGAAGGCAGGGTAGTTAAGCTTCTTGAAGATGGGTTTAGAGAGGTTGCTATAAGTAGAGATGGTAAAAACCTAGAGCTTGATGAGCTTTTTATGTTTTTTGAAAAGCATGGTCACACTCCACTTCCACCATATATCAAAAGAGAGGACAATATAGAAGATAGCTCTGATTATCAGAGTGTTTTTGCATCACAAGAGGGCTCAGTTGCAGCACCTACGGCATCACTTCACTTTAGTAAAGAGATGTTTGAAAGGTTTTGGAGTGAGTATAGTTGTGCTTTTGTGACTTTGCATGTAGGAAGTGGAACATTTAAGCCATTAAGTAGTGAAGACATATATGCTCATAAAATGCACTCTGAAGTCTACGAGATAACCCCGGAAGCCATGAATCTCATAGAAGAAGACAAAAAGCTAATGTGCGTAGGCTCCACAGCTCTTAGAACAGTAGAGGAGTACGCAAGAAGTGGCAAGAAATCAGGTGAAACATCAATCTACATAACCCCCAAAAATCCCCCAAAAAGAACAGACATACTCCTAACAAACTTCCACCTCCCAAAAACCTCACTTCTAGTTATGGTAGCCGCTATGATAGGTGAGGGTGAACTAAAAAGAGTCTATGAGGAGGCTGTAAAAAAGAAGTATCGCTTTTTTTCATACGGTGATGCTATGCTTATTTTGTAGATTAGTATATTGACAATATGTCACTCTTTTTGCACTAGTCTACCTGTAACATACTGATGTAAAACGCTTGAGACCAATGTCTGATAAGGCAAGCCTAGCTCAACAGCATTTGTTTTTAAAGCTTCTAGGTCACTTGTTGATAGTCTGATATTTATTCTCTTATCTTTTTTTAGTGTATTTCTCGCAATCTCTTGATATTTTT
>CAZAFM010000040.1:0-19628 GCA_964484395.1 uncultured Campylobacterales bacterium
AATAAGTTTTATAGCTTAGATAATGAAAAATTTATTTTCTATAAAAAAGAACACTATGAGCCTTTTCATTTTACAAATACATTAATTTGCTGTGAAAATTGTTCAACTAAAAATCATGTAGAAGGAATAAAATATGACACATACTTATAAATGCTTTCAAATCAAACAAAGAGAAGATAGTGACATTATATTTCTATCTTTTATTGCTAACGCAAAAGAGATTTACAGCTGGTCTCATGCAGACAGTATCGAAATAGATAAAAATGGAGTACAAAGAAAATTAGAAAAAGCAAAATGGGAAAAAATAACTAAATTTTTTAATACTCATGATGATAATATAATTCCTAATAATATAATTCTTGCATTTGATGAAGAGGTAAAAAAAGTTGAAAAACTTTTCTCTGATAAAGATTTAATAGATAATAGAAAAGATGGATATGTTCTTTGTGAAATATCTAATGATTATGTAGAGTTGACAATAGATGAGAAAATCAAAGATAACACATATATAATTGATGGTCAACACAGACTAAAAGGAATGTCTGAATTTGAAGCAGATCTGCCAGTTGTCGTATCCTTATTTATTAACATTAATAAACTAAATAGGGCATTTCAGTTTTTAACTATAAATAATAAGGCAAGCAAAGTTAAAACTGATAATATAAAAGCTTTAATATCAAACTTTAGTTCAATAGAAGGAGATATTAGGGAACGTTTGGCAACTGCTTCAATTTCAGCGGGTAAGTTTGCTACAATTCTTGATATAGTTGATTCAGACAAAGATAGTCCTTTTTATCGAAAACTGAATTGGGCAAACAACAGAGAGGGCAAACAAATAGTTTCTACACTTGCTATTGAAAATTCTTTAAAAGTGATTCAAAAGTCTTTTCCTGAACTATTGGACGATAGCAATGAAAACAAAACTATGGCGTTAACTGTATTATATAATATATGGAAGCCAATCATGAACGAGTATTCAATTACATTAGAAAATGCAGAAAATTATGTTAATTTATTCAAAAAAGCGAACATCCAAGCAATAACAGAATATATATGCAATAAACTCGCTGAGGACATTGTTTTTTCAGTTGATGATACTGATATTACAGATAAAGACACAACAGATAAATATGCTATTGGCTTAATTAGAAATATTCCGAGTGAATTTTGGACTAAGGCTTGGTTTTTAACAGGACTAGATAATCAAACCGGAAGATATACAATCATTAAAGAGATTATTCAATTAAAAAGAAATTTAAATAGTGGTAAAGAATGGTATGAAAACTTAGAGCTTTATAAAGAGGATGAAAGTGATGATTCAGAAGAATAGAAATAGTTTTCCCTTCTAGTTTATTCAATAAGTCAAACTAGGTATTTTTCATGACAAATATTCTAACTCCAAGCCAAAAGCTTACATTTCGATATAGAGATTATGAAATTAGTATAAATCTACATGTGATACAACTTTACAAGGCAAGGGTTGAATAAAATTTGTTTTTTACAAAAGGTTTTACAGTTGATGTAATAAATAGTTTCTAAATAGATCAATATCTTTACTGGTATTTTGTAAATCCATAATACTTCTTAATATACCATCATTGTTAAAATCATATTTTCCATTTTGCCAATCTATTTTCTCTTTCAATGGTTCTAAATATTTCTCAAAGTCTGATACAAAAAATAAGCTTTCTAGTAAGTATTTTGGGTTTTTTCGCATAATCTTTTTATATATGATTCTTTCCATTAGGAGAGACAAGCCTAGGATTCCAACGCCATGAGTTAACCGTGTTTTTTTAGGCTCTAACTCCCAATCTTTTGGAAATGTACTTTTGACAGCACCCCAAAAGGCATTCAAGAGATTTGTCATTGACACAATATCATTCATACCTATCTCATGCTCACTAAACTCATAAAGTGCTCCATTTGACAGGCTAGTGTTTAGAGCCTTTATGATTGTGTTATCTTTTATGTATCCATCAGGACAAGTGTGGGTTTTGATGATTCTAAAAAAAGGTGAGTGTTGCTGTGTATTCAGTATAGAAATCAGCTTGTTTGGCAATTGCTTATCTCTGTATGCTTTAGGTAGTTCGCTTTTTATTTCAGGTAGTAGTTCATAAATAAGTCCTTTTGGTAGAGGTTTTGTATTATTTATGAGCAAAAACTGTTCAACATGCTCTTCTTCGCTACTAGCTATAAAGGCATTAACGCATACCTCAAAATTTTCATCTTGAAGTCTTTCAAGTGCTGTTGATCTTTGCTGTCCATCTACTATTTGACCACATATCCTATCGTCAGGAATACATATATATCCAAAGTCTTCATTTCCTTCAAGAGTTTCAAATCTCACATCTTGGTCAAATCCAACTACTATAGAGTTTGCAAGAATAGAGTCTTTCTCAGCTAGGTAGGTAGTTATCTCTTTGATATGATTTGTAACTTCAAGCCTTTGATAACCTATCAAACCTCCACTTTCATCTCTTTTTATTCTAGATATTGACGCAAATTTTAAAATATCTTTACCTAGAATTTTAAAAGCATATATCTCTTTTCCATGCTGCTTAACTCTTAGGGCTGGGTATTTATACATTCACACTCCTCTCTTAGTGTCTCTAACTCTCTTTGAAACTGCCACAGATTGTGAAATCCTCTTCTTCTATTACGATTTGAATTTCTAAATATGATTGTTTCTATCTTTGCATTTTGACATATTTCGCACTGACATCTTTTCCAGTACTTCGATAGGAGTGTTTCTCTATACTTTTGTACGGGGATATTGTCTTTGAAAATTTTTTCATAACTTACTAGAGAGTCTAATGTTTCATCGAGTGTAGCCAAATCTTTATCATATCTCCTTATTGTCTCCAAAGCTTTTTTCTCTAAAGTTTGTGCTGTTTTTTGATCTATCATACCGCATGAGATTTTTCTTTTAAGAGCAATAGTTCCATCTGATGATGGTATACGGATAGCAGTATAAAAGTGCTCAGGTGTAAAATAGTTTTTCGTTTTATCTTTAAAAGCTTTTATAAGTGGTGAAGTCGAGTCAAAACTCGTAACCTTATACTTCACAAACCTATGAAGTTGCTTTGCCTTGGCAAAGCCTAACAAGTGCAACCTTATTTCAAATCCTATCTCTTCCCTTATGGATTTTACTATCTCTTCACAACTGTCAACATCCAAAGGAACCATCCCACCAATAGCGATATAATCATACCCCATACTAACCAATTCTCTTGCAGCTCTCCTCATACTCAGTGGCGACCAAGCTTGTATCACACCTATAGGGTGAAAATCAACTTTCTGTTTCTTGCACTCTTTTAGGAACTCCCTTGCATTACTTTGAGTTATATCGTATCTTTTTTGCATCTCGGAAGTGACTATAAATCTATCATCAAAATCACCATTTGTATCAAATCTTTTATCGTATTCAAATATAATATGGTCAACAGACATTCCATAATCAAAACCACAATCCTGGTAATAAAATACTGTTTCATCCACTCTGTATGGTGGCTCATCTAGACTATGGTAACTAAAAGCACCGTTATCTCCAAAAACCTCACCATCATAATATCTCAAAAATTTTTTGACTCCCTGCATCTTCAGTCGCTCTGTTTGTGCCATGCTATATGCTGTACTTTGAGACTTATAGACACCATCATCAAGTAGACCTCTTAAAATAAGAATGCAATAATTTGGCTTTTTGCAAAAACCCTCATGAGGATATTTGTCAGTTCTTTGGTTTACTCTTTTTGGAGAAATTTCATCTTTTAAAAAATCATAATCGGGATAAATAGTATCTTGTGCATCAGCAAATATAAATTTCATATAACTACAACTTTTTATTAAATTTTCTTATTAAAAATGCTGTTAACATCTTTTTATGCTGTGGTGTATTTTGTATCTCTTTCCAGTCCAATCCTAACTCTTCCCATGTTCCATTAGACCATCTACAGTAAGGTTTTAACTTACTTAGCTCTTTTGTTATCCTTTGGTCAATCTTTTTATCATTAGGATTTACATTTCTCATAATGGTATCCATCAAGGCTCCTATGGCAAAAATACCTGTTCCATGCATCAGTCGACTTTGATTAGTAGGCTTCCCCCAGTCTTCATAAAAAACTTTTTTAACACAGTTCCAGTATGTATAAATAATTTTGAGCATATTTTCATAATCAGTTACACCATCATTTGTATTGACATAAGGAAACAAACATCCTGCAGTGTTATTGATAGAGTTCTTAAGTATTGTAATAATAGAATTATGGGCAATTACAGGTTTAAACTCTTCATTATTATCTGTTGAAACTTTTTGAATCATTCCATAAAAAGGTGACTTAGGGTCAAAATTAAGTGCCTCAGTAATTGCTGAAGGTATTTTTCTACTATTTAAATCTGATGGAAGAATCCCACTTATGGTTGGCAACAGCTCATCAATTAGACCCTTAGGTAGGGGCTTTGTTTTATTTACTCTAATAAACTGCTCCCTTTGAACTTCTAAATCATTTGCCAAAAAAGCAACTACGGGAATAGGAAGATTTGGCTTATCGCACTTAGACAAAGCAATAGCCCTCTGCTGTCCATCAACAATCCAAGATGGTCTAAAGCCTTCTTCTTTTAAAGGAATAGATAGAGTTCCACCCATTGAATATCTATCAGAACTAAGTTTGCTACCTCTTGATTTTTGAAACTTGACTTCATCATTTATAGCCAGCAATATAGAGTTAGGGAAGAGAACATTTTCTGTATTTAGATACTCCAAAATGTCACTAATATGCTTTTTGATTTCTTTTCTTTGTAGACCATGTAGCCCACCTTCTTTATCTCTATGTATCCTAGATATATCAGCTAGTTCAAGAAGTGCTTTAGCTGGTATAAAAAAACTATATAAAATTTGTCCGTTCTGGTTGGTTTCAAGTGCCCTAGTTTTAAAATCAGACATTTATAGATTTTACTTCATCAAAAATTTTTTTATACCTTTTTTGCTCACATGCAAGTCCATTTTCTCTAAGGTGTCTCAAGCCTCTTGTTGCGCTACTTATTTGTTCATTTTTTATCTGATTATGCACATAGTTCTTTATTTCGTCGTTGCCTATAAATCTACCCACTTTTTTTACTGGCTTAGAATACCCATTCAAAAAGTCATCTACATATCTTTGCAACTCATCATGTTTTATATTTAATTCATTATTTACAATTTCAGCAGATAACCATCTAGTGAATCTAGCCAAAATAGAAGAAAAAGTACCTCTTTCAAATGAATTAAAATTTGCATTAAAGTATATAATATTTGGATAAAAATCATCGGGTAATATTTTTTTATTAATAGTAAAAATAAATAGGTTGTCCTTGAATAGTTTAACAAGTTCTTTAATTGTTTCTTTCATAGCCATGAGATATTCATAAGGCAGAGCAATGAATATTTTAGCATCTCTATGCAATCTAGAAATATCAAATGTATTTATCTCTCTCCACCATCTGGCTGTTTTTTCCTTATCATCACTCAAAAAATTATAAACACTATCTATAGAGTTTTTAGAAAATGTAACACTATAAGAAGATATTTCTACTTCTGATTTTATCAACCCATGACCAGCAGATGACACAAGTAACTCTACATCAAATAACTTAGAGAGATTTTTTTCTGCATCTAGTGTTGCTTTCCAAGAAACCCCACTGTAAAGTTCTCTTGCAATGCACTTACGAGTATCATTTTTGGCTATATTTCTTGACCATTCTGAGATAGAGTTACCAAAGTCAGAAAAATCATAATTATGTAGCTTTAAATCTTCATTTGCATTTAATCTTTTTGCACTTGTACAACTTGCTATAAGATATATTTTTTGCATTTTCAGTTTCATATAAGTTTCTTTTTAGTTGAATTTTAGCACATATCAAATCAAAATTCAATAGATGCGAAGCAGTAAATGCGCTTTATAAGTTGTTAATCCTATTTTGTTATAGAGTATCACAAACTAAAGTAAGTTATATGTATTATCTAGGGTTGATAAAGCTATGTATGAAGCAAAAAGAGGAGGAAAAAACAGAGTTGTTACTGCACACTCCTAGCTAGAACATGGTCTAAGAATCTATCTTGTCACACTCATCAGGCTCAATATCTGGAGCTTTGTTAAGGACGGAAAGAAACTCATCTCGACTCCCTAGTTTTGCTCTTTGGGATATGATATCCTCAGTATGTTTTGCACTCATCTTCTCAGCAACTGCATTTATCACAAACTGATTTATAGAAACACCCTCCCTCTTGGAGTACTCACGCAAATGCTCTTGCAGGCTTTCAGGAAATCTAACACTCATTGCACCCATTTTTTCTCCTTTAAATACTCGCTTGGTGACTGAACAATAATACCAAACTTTTTTGCAGACTCAAAATCTCTAATATTGTGCGTAATAATACGAGATAAAGGCTCCTAGATACTCCTAGCTAGTACAAATCCAAGTGCGCCAGATACAAAAGCAAGAAGGTTGTTTAAAAAAAAGTTTAAAAAGGCTTTTACAAACTCCCTATCATGAAGCATCATCACAGTATCATAAGTAAAAGATGAAAATGTCGTAAATCCGCCTAAAAAGCCAGTGACCACAAAAAGCTTCCACATAGGATCAATACTTAGCCTATCAATAAAATAAGTCATAAAAAATAGTATCAAAAACCCACCAAGAGAGTTTACAATAAGTATCCCATAAGGGAAGTGAGTACCAAGCTTCTCTATGGCTACTATATTTACATAGTGCCTACCAACTGCTCCAAGTGCTCCTCCTAGCGCGACTAAGGCTATTAAAACTATATTTGTCACTACTAAGCCTTCATTATTCTTTAAGCATTTTGGCTTATTTTCTCATTCAACTCTAATATCTCATCTAGGTTGTCAAAAAAAACATCAACCACTTTTGGGTCAAACTGCTTCCCTCTCTCCTCTTTTAAAAGAGATAGGACTTTATCAAGAGGCCACGCTTTTTTGTAGCACCTGTCACTTCCTAGTGCATCAAACACATCAACTATGGCTGTTATCCTGCCATATATATGGATATCTTCACCACTTAGACCTCTAGGGTAGCCTTTTCCATCCCATCTCTCATGGTGTTCATGTGCGATAATTGAGGCTGTTTTTAGTAGCTCTCTGTTTGAGCCCTTTAGCATTTCATATCCAAGTGTAGAGTGTGTTTTTATTACCTCAAACTCTTCAGGGGTTAGCCTTCCGGGCTTCAGTAGTATAGAATCAGGTATCCCTATCTTACCTATATCATGCATTGGTGAAGCACTTTTTATAAGCTCTACTTTCTGAGAATCTAATCCAAGCTCTCTTCCTATGATGGCTGAGATTTCTGCTACTCTTTTTACATGCTCTCCAGTCTCTTTTGACCTACTCTCACCTATAACACCCATAGTCTGAATAATCTCTCTTTGGGTATCTTCTATCTCTTTGTTTAGATTTACCACCTCTGTGATATTACTATATATTGCCATTAGCTCTATGATTTTGCCATCTAGGTCGAGAATAGGAACTAAGGAGCAGTTTAGGTAGGTGTCTTCACCTTCACTATTTTTTAGTATGTGTACACCTTTTTGGGGTTTTTTGCCTCTTTTTATCTTCTCTATTGAGCTTTTGACAATGTGAATAGTTGAACCCTCACCAAAAACTTCAAAAAAGTTTTTACCAACAAGACTATCCTTAGGGTATTTAAATAGCGAGGTAAAAGCCTTATTAACATAAGTAATCTCACCTTCAACACTCATACGACTAAGAGGTGCGCTGATATTTATGGCTTTTTCATACTCTTGTAGTAGATTTGCTTTTTGCTGTAAATCCATCTGCGAGCTATCAAGCTCTGTTTCTAGTAACTCTCTATACTTCTCAAGCTCTGTAATGTCATGCCTTATTCCTATATACTCTATCACTTCTTTATTAGCATCCAAAATAGGTATAATAGTGGCATCAACCACATAATAGCCACCATTTTTTGTTCTGTTTTTTACTATCCCTCTCCATACCTTTTTATCATCTTTTATAGTCTTCCACAAGTCTGCAAAAGCCTCTTTTGGCATATCTGGATGTCGTACTACACTATGAGGTTTACCTATTAGCTCATCTAGGTCATAACCTGATATTTCACAGAACTTTTGATTTGCATAGGTAATTCTGCCACTTGGATCAGTTTTTGAGACAATATTACTCTCATCTACTGCATCTTTGTACTCATTTAAGAGTAGTAGTGTCTCATCTAGGTCAACCTTTCTTTTGTATGACCTTCTTGATTTTTTGAGCACTTCTCTTAGTATCATTAAGTCTATTGGTTTATCTATAAAAAAATCAACACCCAAAGATATGGCTTTTTTTAGTACAGATACATCCTCAAGAGTACTCATAATAGCTATCTTGTGAATAAAGTGGAGCTCTTTTAGCCTCTCAACTAGTTCAAGACCATTCATTCTTGGCATATTTATATCAAGCAAAATCAGATGATAATAGTTTAAGTTGTCATTTAGTTTTTCAAACGCATCAAGCCCATCTACTGCTGAATCGCAAGATATATCATCACTTTGCAAATAGTTAGTTACAAGCTTGAGAATAGAAGGGTCATCCTCAACCACCAAAACTCTAAAATTATCCATATATTATAATATCCTCTTATACTTTTAGTTGTGAGTATTCTATCACATTTGCTTTAAACTACAACTCATTTTGAAGAAATTTCCCCGTAAAACTACCTGTTTTTTTGTGTCTTTTGGCAACTTCCTCTGGAGTACCACAGTCAACAAGCTTCCCTCCACGATTTCCACCCTCAGGACCTAGGTCTATGATGTAGTCTGAGTTTTTGATAATATCCATACTGTGCTCTATAATAATGACTGTGTTGCCTAAGTCAACCAAGTGATGCAATACTTTTGTAAGTCTATCCACATCAGCAAAGTGAAGTCCAGTTGTAGGCTCATCTAGTATGTATAGAGTGTTTCCAGTCTCTTTTTTGCTAAGCTCTTTACTTAGCTTTATCCTCTGCGCTTCACCCCCGCTAAGCGTAGTTGCATTCTGCCCTAAAGTAATATATCCAAGCCCCACATCACTTAGGGTTTGAAGTATTGCTTTTATCTTTGGTACTGGCGCAAAAAACTCCATCGCCTCTTCAACACTCATCTGTAATATATCTGCTATGCTTTTACCTTTAAACTTTATCTCTAAGGTTTGGGGATTATACCTCTTCCCTTTACACATATCACAGTTAACCATTATATCTGGCAAAAAGTGCATCTCTATTTTTATCTCACCCTCTCCTTGACACTTCTCGCACCTACCGCCTTTGACATTGAAGCTAAAGCGACCCGGTTTATAACCTCTTAGTTTTGCCTCTTTTGTACTTGAAAAGAGGTTTCTAACCTCATCCATAATGCCTGTGTAAGTAGCTGGATTACTTCTTGGCGTCCTACCTATTGGGCTTTGGTCTAGATAGATTACTTTATCAAGCTTTTCAAGCCCTACTATCTCTACATTACTTACTTTGTTTACTTTTCTGGCATTATTTAATAGCTCTCTTGCTACTGGCAGGAGTGTCTGAAGCACTAGAGAGCTTTTGCCACTTCCACTAACTCCAGTTATAGCGACCATATTTCGTATAGGTATCTTTACATCTAGTTTGTCTATGTTGTTTACATGTACATTTTTTATCTCAAACCACTCCTCTTGAGACCTTCTATGGTAGTACTCTATCTTTCTTCTATCAAAAAGATACTCACTAGTCAAAGTTGAGCTTTTTTCTAGTTTTTTTATATCCCCACTAAAGACTATCTCACCACCAAACTTACCAGCTCCAGGTCCTATATCCACTATAAAATCAGCTGCCTTTATAGTCTCTTTATCATGCTCTACGACTATTACGGTATTTCCCTTTTCTTGAAGGTCTTTTAGGGTTTTTATAAGCCTCAAAGTATCTCTTTCATGTAGTCCGATACTAGGTTCATCAAGCACATACATAACACCAGTTAAACCACTTCCTATCTGCGAAGCAATACGAATCCTCTGAGACTCACCACCACTAATAGTTCTAGCTTCACGCCCTAGACTTAAGTATCCAAGACCTACTTGATACAGAAATGAAACTCTTTCATTAATCTCTTTAAGTATCGGTTCTGAAATCATGGAGCCTTGAGCATCTAGGTACTCAAAGTTTGATGCATCACTAAAAAACTCTGCACACCTCTCAATAGGCATATCGAGCATATCAGCTATTCCTTTTTGTGCTACAAGTACAGCTAGGCTCTCTTGTTTTAGCCTATATCCTCCACACTTATCGCAAACTTTTTCACTCATATAGTTGTTAAACTCTTTGTCATCTTTGAACATATCTTTTGCAATACTTAGTAGTCCTGGCCATGTTCGCTTAACACCACTTCCGCGAAACTTGAAATCTAGTACCTCTGGAGTTCCATAAAGGATTGCCTTTTTCTTATGCTCTTCAAGCTCATCATAACTAAGTGCCATATCTATCTCATGAGCCCTGCAGAACTCCTTAAAAAGCTCAAAGTAGTAGCTTTTGTTAAACCCATAGATGATTTTAATTCCACCTTTTTCAAGTGGAAGGTTATCATCTATGACTTTGTTGATATCAAGTGCGAAACGAATTCCTAGCCCATCACACTCTGAACAAGCTCCTTTAGGCGAGTTAAAAGAGAAGCTAAGAGGCTCTAGAGGTTCAAAGCTTACTTTACAATCAAAGCAAGCCATATGCTCACTATAGTGTATATGACCACTATCAAGCCCAAAGTCTTTGTAGTTTACTATCTCTACCTCTACTTCTCCAAAGCTTAGCTCTAATGACCTCTCAACAGCATCTGCAATTCTTGGAGAGTTCTCTTCATTTATAACAACTCTATCAATTATGGCTTTTATGGTGTGCTTTTTGGTTTTACTAAGCTCTATCTCTTCATCAAGTCTAGTTGTCACCCCATCTATCTGGGCTCTTACATAACCTTTACTTCTAAGACTCTCTACAAGGTCATGAAAACTCCCCTTTTTCTCTCTTACAAGTGGAGCTAATATCATACACTTTGAGCCTTCCGGCAGAGCTTGAATCTGCTCTATTATATCAGTTGCACTCATTTGTGATATAGGCTTCCCACATAGATGACAGTGCTGAACTCCTATTCTTGCATATAAAAGCCTTAGATAGTCATATATCTCTGTGATAGTTCCTACAGTTGAGCGAGGGTTTTTACCTGTTGTTTTTTGATCAATGGCTATTGCTGGGGTTAGACCATTTATCTTATCTACATTTGGCTTGCCTATTTTGTCTAAAAACTGCCTAGCATAGCTTGATAGAGACTCTATATAGCGCCTCTGTCCTTCAGCATAGAGCGTATCAAATGCAAGTGTGCTTTTACCACTACCTGATAGCCCCGTGATAACGACAAGCTTGTTTTTGGGTATGTTTACACTTATATTTTTTAGGTTATGCTCTTTTGCACCTATTACTTCTATTTTATCCATCAACTCTCCTATTTTTAACTAAAAAAACTTTTTTCTATCATAACTGCTAATATCACTAGATAGAGAATAAGAATATAATTTTTATGTTTTTTTGCATCAACTTTTTTTAGTGCTACAGTACCTACATAGACCCCTACTAGAGAGAAAACCCCAACAAGCAACCCATGATGTATATTTAGATGACCAAAGACCATCATACTAATAAAACCAGCTATAGAGGAGAAAATCACAAAAAACAGAGAGTAAACTACTGACTCTTTTACACTATAACCAAGAAAACCTGCCATTATAGGACCAATTAGTATCGCTCCTCCAACACCTAAAGATATGGAGAAGATACCCACAAAAAAACCAACCAAAACAAGTATATATTTTATATAAGAGGGTCTTTCTCTTTTTGGTTTCACTTCTGTTTTTGCAGTAAAAAACTTCCCTATAGCAAACATCACAACAGCAATAAATAGATACTGTAAAATATCTTCAGGAACAACACTTAGTACATAACCACTAAAAAGTGCGCCAATAAAGCCACCAACGCCTAGATATAGAGCGTTTTTTAGTGGGATGCTTGAGTTTCTTAGGTTGAAATACGAGCCTACTATTGATGAAAAAACCATCTGAAGGACTGATATGGCTATTGCATCCTTGATACCAAACCCTAATAGTAAGAGTGAAGGTACTAAAAATGTACCACCACCAATACCAAAAAATCCAGACAAAAATCCCGTCAAAACACCTATAGTCCCTAATGCTATCTCCAAGTATCCCCTTTGTGGCAAAGGGCGGATTATACCAAATGTAGTATAATATAGCTCTTTTGATTTTAGACTAGGTGATAGAAGTGTATAGTGATATAAGTTTTGAGATTAGATTTAGCAAATGTGGTGAATGTGTGGCTTGCTGTGATGGAAGCAAGTTTTTACTTATACCTCTTGTGCTTGATGACTTTGCAGATGTTTATAGGTTTTTTCCTATTCTTTTTGGAGTGCTTGATAGTAAAATAAGAGCCTTTATACTCTTAAGTGATGGTCACTCTACTTGCCCATATCTTAGCAAAAATGGATGTGAGATATATGAGCATAGACCTCCTGGATGTCGCGTCTACCCTTTTAGCCCCTACTTTGATGATATAGTTTTTGATGACCAGTGTGACGCCCTAGGTAGTGGTGATATAGTTGCAAAAGATGGGTTCATAGACGCTAGGTTTTATCACAGAAGGCTAGAAGGCTTTAAGGAGAAGTTTGAAAAAAGCCTAGAATACTACAAAAGCCTAGAAGATAACCTCATAGAGCACACAAAAGTTCAAGACTTCACCCTCTATAAATATACAAAAAAGCCCCATGATGACTATCTCTTGATGCATCATAGATCACTTCAAGCTCTAAAGAAGCCAAGATGACTAAAAAAATCTACCTTGTAGGAGGCGCACTAAGAGATAAGCTAATGGGCTTAGAGATAAAAGATAGAGACTTCGTAGCAGTAGGATATGAGCCTAGTGATTTCACTCATCTTACCCAAGTGGGGAAGGATTTTCCTGTTTTTTTACAAGATGATGGAAGTGAACTTGCTCTAGCTAGAAGAGAGAAAAAAGTAGCTAGTGGATACAGTGGCTTTGAGACTGAGACTAAGGATGTTAGCCTAGAAGAAGACCTAAAAAGACGAGATTTGACGATAAACTCCATAGCCTATGATGAAGAAGAAGATAGACTCATAGACCCATACAAAGGAGTAGAGGATATAGAAAAAAAGGTTTTGCGACACACAAGTGAGGCTTTTGTAGAAGATCCTCTTAGGGTTTTGCGACTTGCTAGGTTTAGGGCTAGGTTTGGCGATGAGTGGAGAGTGCATCCTAGTACAAAGGTGCTAGTACAAAGCATGAGAGATGAGCTAGAAGCTCTTCAACAAGATAGAGTGTGGAAGGAGATAGAAAAAGTCCTAGAAGCCAAAAACTCATATCTGTTTTTTGATACCCTCTTTGAACTAGGGGTGCTTGATGTAGTCTTTCCCTCCATCTATGAGCTAACAAGAATCAAAGAAGGCACTCCCTATCACAAAGAAGGAAGTGTTTTTATCCACACCATGATGGTGCTAAAAGAGCTTGATGATGCCTCACTCCTACTTAAGCTAACCGCTTTGTATCATGACATAGGTAAGCCTTTTAGCTACAAAACCTATGGAAATGCAGCAGGACATGAAAAAATAGAGCTAGTAGAGCCTAAAATAGATATGCAAATCCCAGTTAAACTCAAAAAAAAGATGCTATTTTTGATAAAGCACCACATCAAAATCGCCAAGCTTCAAGAGATGAGAGTACAAAAAGTAGCTTCTTTTTTTGAGGAGTTCAGAAGAGATGAGGAGCTTTTGGATGATCTCATCAAATTTTGCTATGCAGATGATAGAGGCAGAATAACTAATAGTGAGCCTCTGGAGCTTGAAGAGGAGAAGCTAAAAACTACCCTCAAAAAAATAAACTCCTACAGCCCAAAAGAGTGGATAGAGTCTCAAAGCACAAAACCAAGTGGAGAGCAGATAGCCCAACACATCCACTGCAAAAACATAGAGATTGTTAAAAGGAGTTATCATCGAAGAGTTAGACCAAAAAGCTCAAGATAGAAAAAACAAAAAAATAACAAGAGTTCTGTATATAAACACTACATTTGCAACCACGCTACTTGGAAGCATCTTTATTTATGACTTAGATTGCTGTCTTAACTACTTCCTCCCACTTCTATACTATGTGGCAGTCTCTCTAATCTTGCTTGGATTTTACATGATGGCAACAAAGATATATTATAGAAATATTGTACTTTTTATCATAAACAGACCTATAACTGGTGGTTATGCTGTGTTGCAGGGGTTTATAGCTGTTGTTGCAGGATTTTTAATTATATGGTTTTTCTCAACAGGTGGGGGTAGGATTTAGTGCGTCTTAACTCTAATGAATTTACTGCTACTATGTTTGTAGTGGCGTATCTGCTATTTTTCCTACTACATACTGTTCCGATTTTTGTTTTCTCTCTTTTTCCTATAGAGTATAAACCAAACTCCTTTTGTTGCCATAAGTACTTCAACCCAAAAGTCTTCTATGAAGTAGAACCAAACAAGATATATGACCTCTCAGAATATATGTCACTAGAGTACAAAAAAAGCATAAGCGCAGGGATAAAACAGAGTGCGCAAATCACAAAATTTTATAACTTCAACCTAATCCTAGCAGAATTAGACAATAAGCCACTTTTTATAAGAGGAACTCTAAATCAAAAAGATAGCTTATATACAGGAGTTTTTCTAAGGCTACCTGATAAAGAGTATAGATGGCTCTTAAAAGATGCAAATGCACTAGGAATAGATACAAGCAGTATCAAACCATACTACCTAGAAACTAAGCCTTATGAGTATAGAGATACACTCTTTGACATACCACCAACCACACTGCTAATCATCGGAGTGCTAGCTCTTACATATCTCATATACAGTATACTCTATGCTCCTTCCATATCAAAAGCCTTCAAACATTCAAGCCTTATCATACTAGCCACGATACTATATATCATACTCATTGATAGTATACTAGGTAAACACTCATTTGCAGGGGTCTTAGTTCCTATAGTTGCCATACCTATATTAGCTGTGGTTTTAAGCAAAATAGGGAAAAATAAAAAAGAGTAATAATCATATAGCACTCTAACAAAAAAAATCTATTTGATAATGTAGCTGTATTGTGCTACAATTAAAGAAAAATAAAGGAGCATTCCTTATGACTTTAGATTCAACAGTAAGAGCGAGAATAGATAGTAATTTGAAAAATGAAGTGGAAGTTATATTTCATGAGCTTGGATTAAGTACCTCTCAAGCAATTACGCTTTTTTTAAAAAAAGTAAAAATGGAAAGAGGAATACCTTTTGAGTTGAAGATTCCTAATGAAACAACTCTCAAAGCAATGGAAGAAGCGAAAAATATGGATGGTAAAATCAGTACACTTGAAGAGTTTCAAAAGTGAGTTTAAAGCTTTTTCGGACAAAAACATTTTTAAAAGAGTATAAAAAGTTAAATATGAGCGACCAACATTATTCTAAATATGTTGAATATGTTACCTCTTTGTTAAAAGAACAAACTCTTCCACCTGAAGCACTTGACCATAATTTAAAAGGTGAATATAAAAATCACAAAGAGTTTCATATTAGTGGAGATTTGTTAGTTATTTATACTATAGAAGATGGATTTGTAAAACTTATTAGAATTGGAACTCACGCACAACTTTTTGAATAAATCATTAAGCTTACATAAATCCAAGATTAATGCAACCAATAGCATCTCCACCATCACAAGCTTCTTTTGCCTCCTCAAATGTGACAGCAAATAAACCAACACTCACCAAAAGCAAGACTGCTAGTATCTTTTTCATATCTCTCTCCCACTATTTGAAGCATATAGTTCAGTCTTACACATCAAGTTAAACAATGAGGTGTAAAAATTGCTTAAACCATAAGAAAAACTCATGGCAGAGGATTTCTTATAGAAGAGAAGATTATAAAGGTATTTTGTTTAGTTGATGATTTATTGAAACTAATGGATATAAGAGATGATATTCGTTCAAAAAAAGATATATTAAGAAAAATTCAACAACAAAAACGCTTTGGAGAAAGTATATGAGCAGTTGTTTTCAGCTAAAGTTGCCATAAACCCATCAAAATCGCAAACTTTCCAAACAGAGGACAATTTTAAGAGTTTGGTTAAATCAGTCTTCTGCACCACTCTTTCTTAAAAGTGGTGCGAAATGGCGACTATCTAGATTGAATGAAGATTTTTAAAGATACTTTAGACTTTGATATTGTTATCATTTATGATATACTACTCCAATGAAATGGCAAATAGAGTTCTACAATGAAACAGTTAAAAATGAAACACACTCTTTTCCTAAAAAGATACTAGCAAAGCTATTACATATTTTTGATCTATTAGAAGAGTTTGGTCATAAACTAGGAAAACCATATATAGACTCATTTGGTGATGGTTTGTTTGAGATAAGAGCAAAAGGACAGGAAGGAATAGGAAGAAGTCTTTTTTGCTATATGAGTGATAAGAGAATTGTGATTTTGCACTCTTTTGTGAAGAAGTCTCAAAAGACACCCAAAAAAGAGCTTCAGATAGCTCTAAAACGCAAAAAGGAACTAGAAAATGAAAAATGATAGACCTAGCTATAAAGACTTTAAAAAAGAAGCCTTAAAAAACCCAGAGCTAAAAGCTGAATATGAGGCACTAAAACCTATCTATAACCTAAAAAAGCAGATGATAAAAGCAAGGATAGAAGCAAACCTCACTCAAGAAGATGTAGCCCAAAAGCTACACACCAGAAAAAGCAATATCTCAAGGCTCGAAAGCCTAAATGCTAAGCACCTACCAAACCTCGGTACACTAATGCAATATGCTGAAGCAGTGGGATGGGAGCTAGAGGTTACATTCAAGAAATAACATCTAGCTGAATCAAATTCCCCAAAGTTGACAACTTGTCTATGAAAGTATACAATACATAAAATCTAGAAACTAGGAGCATTACAGATGCAATCTATTCAAGTTGGAAAATTTAAATCTGACTTTTCAAGTATTCTAAATAGAGTAGAGACTTTGGGTGAAAAATATGTCATAGAGTATGGGAAAAAACACAAAAAAGTAGCGATGCTAGTTCCCTATGTAGAAGAGAAAAAAGTCAGGAAATTTGAACAGCTAAAAGGCAAAATAAAAATACCTGATAATTTTGATGATGAATCGATTGAAATCAATGAGATGTTTCATACTACTAGATTTTGATGGCAAGAGTGCAATCACTTTAGGCTTACTTCCTTTTCATCACAAAGACCCCTTTGATAGGATGATAATATCACAAGCAATATCCAAAAACTACAAACTAATAAGTCTTGATAGAAAATTTATAAAATATGACTGCGAGTTGTTATGATTTTATCAAGAGTATTATACACAACTGGACTCCTACTGATAGCTATAGGACTACTACCATTTTTCTCTATGCTACTATCTGAGCTAATAGGAGTGCTCCTAGGATGCTCCATAGATGAGTCAAGTGCTAGCTCTTGCTATTTTCTAGGTAAAAATGTTGGTAGTATGCTTTATGATATGTATATATTTGGATGGGCTATGGGACTTACTCTTCCTATAGCTCTGCTTGGTTTTATAGTTATTGCTCTTACTTTTATCTACTCCATGACAAAAAAACTTTTTAAACTTTACAAAAGGATGGTAGCTAGGAAGGAATGAAAACAGCTTCATAGCCCATCTCAAACGATGGAAACTATTCATACTTCTAGCCCCTACTCTTCTAGGGGGAGTTAGTATGATATATATACTTGGATTTGGCAAATCCATAGAAGATATACAGGAATATATAGGTGGTGTGCTTATAGCTGCGATTATGGTTGCTCTAAACTACAACTCAAATATATTTGCAAAAATAGCGATGTATATAGTATCTGCCATCTCCATTAGCTCTATATACCTAGTCATCTTAATAATAACTCTAGCCATAGGTGAGGAGCTATAGATGAAACTAACAAAACTCTGCATAATACTTTTGGCAATACTTCCACCCTCAAACCTAGTTGCACTAGATATCAAAACAAGCTTTGATACCTCATACTATGAAAAATACAACACAGAAACAAAGCAACTCTCAGAGAGTTCTTATGCTAAAAATATAGACTTTTTTATAGATAGTGGTAGACTTAGTGCTGATGGGGTTTACTACACACTTAGTGGTGTCTTGGAAGTAAACCTTAGTCAAGAAGCACTAAAAGAGTATGACCTACAAACAGTAGTCATAGAGATAGATAACAACCACTACAAAGCAAAGCCATCTTTTAAAAAGCTTTTCTTCACAGCTAGTGGCAAAAAGGGTAGCTTTGGATATAGTTCAAGTAGAGAGATCATACTAGTATATGTCCCCTACCTAGATAGGATAAAAGTGCTTGGCTCTATATCACAAGGTCAGTATATAGAAGAGAGTAGCTATAAAACATACAGCATAGATGCAAAAAGAGAAGCCAAGAAAGAGGTACTTATAAAAACTCTAAAACTACTAGGATGCCAAAATCCAAGAGAGTGTGATGTAAAAAGCAATAGAGATGGAGATAACTACTTCTACAAAAATGACAAACTCATAGGTGTAACGCAAAACTTTGGAGATGAGAAGATACTTACACGACAAACTCCACAGGGCAGAAAAAAGCTAGCAACTATAAAAATCTACCGAAACAAAATCATCATGGAAGATAGAAGAGGAGATATACTACTCTCCTCTAAGGGCTCAAAAAAGATAAAAATAGCCCTAAAAGAACTCAACTACAACATAGGACTTGAAGTGAGCAACTAATACTACTTACCTTTCATAATGGTACATTTTATCTAGTCTTAACATCCATAATCCAATCAGGTGTGACAGTGCTTACCTTATCCCCCTCCCCTTCTAATATCTCTTGAGAGACTTGTAGGAGGTTTTTGCTTGATGTGTTTTTAAAGACACTCCAGAGGACGCTTTTTTTAACAAACTTCACTCCATACTTTGACTCAAAGCTAGCTATGTTTGGCTCCTCTTTGAAGCTAACTAGTATATTTCCACTTCCTTTTTTAACCTGACCATTTGATAGAGTGAAACTATCACCTTCTACTGAGACTACTTTATAGTCTATACTCTTACCATTTACTAACACTTCATACTTCTCTACGCTCTCTTGCTTATCTGCCATAGCCAAGCTACTTCCTAGAATCAACAAAGCCAAAACTACTATCTTAAACATATCAAACTCCTATCTTCCATATATTTCAAAACCGATATTTCTAAAACTAATCTGTTCACTCTGACTTGTGTTTTTGATAGATAGCTTCCACACTCCTCTTGAACTCTCATCCAAAAATCCAGCCACTCCAAATCTCATGCTATCTCTAAAGTCAATATATGGCTCAACTAGGTTTTTGATAATTGGCATTGTAGTTCCTGAAGGAGAGGTTAGCTCCATGTCTAGAGACTCACTACCTGCTGCGATTGTATCTATATCATGCCAGATATATATGTACTCTGTTTTTAGGTTTTTAGCTATACTAAACTCTTCAACTACAGATGAGTTA
>CAZAFM010000041.1:0-19530 GCA_964484395.1 uncultured Campylobacterales bacterium
AACTAAAAGAGACAAGAACTATAGCGTCAGCAATGATAAATCGCCTTTTACTCTGAACCTCACCTTTATTGTGTAGCTTGAAGATAAGTGCTACAGATATAGTAATAATAACAGTAAGATCTGGATAGCTATAATCAAAAGCAAAAGGAACTCTTAGTGCTAGCGTATCTCTAATGATGCCACCACCAAGTGCCGTCATAATAGAGGCTATAAGCACCCCTAATATGTCTAGGTTTTTTCTAACTCCTACAAGAAAACCACTAATCGTAAAAGCACAAACACCTATAATATCGGCAACAAGAAAGAGGTCTATGCTCATTATAGGTAGTTGTTTTTAAACTCTACATATCTTTTTGATGATGCGTAGAGCTCTTCTAGCTCTTCATCATTAATAGTTCTTATGACTTTTGCTGGTGAGCCAAGTATAAGGGATCTTGGTGGAAACTTTTTGTTTTTTGTCACGACAGCCCCAGCTCCGACTATGCTCTCTTCACCTATTACTGCTCCATCTATGATAATTGCTCCCATACCGATAAGACAGGCGTTTTCTATAGTGCATCCATGAAGGATTACATTGTGTCCAACTGTCACATCATCACCGATGATAGTTGGGTTTCCATCACTTCTATCCTCTTTTTTGAAGTGTGTCACATGAACAACTGAGTTATCTTGTATAGATACTCTTTTACCTATTTTTATATAGTGTACATCACCTCTAACTACTGCTCCAAACCATATAGAGCTATCCTCTCCTATCTCTACATCACCTATAATTGTAGAGTTTGGTGCTACAAATACCTTTTCACCTATTTTAGGTGTTACTCCTTGATAATCTAACTTCACTAACTCTCCTTAAATAATCTACTTGCAAGCCTCTTAGCGCGGTCTGGCTCCTCTTTTTTAACTGATTCGTATGTGGTATTTACATAATCCTCCATCATTTTTTGTGAGTCAACTACACTTTTTTGTGTATCTGAGAAGTAGTACTCTCCATCCTCTTTTAGCTCTCTTGATTTTAGGGTGTCATTAAGCTGAAGTTGCAAGATACCATGTAGCTTCTCAACAAGCATCTCATCCATAATAGGGGTCATAAGCTCTACTCTTCGCTCAAGATTTCTAGGCATCCAATCAGCGCTTGAGATATAGATGCAAGGATTTTCGTTTTTGAAATAAAATATTCTAGCATGCTCTAGGTACTTTCCTACTATTGAGATAACTCTGATATTTTCACTCACTCCCTTTACACCCGGCTTTAAGCAGCATATACCTCTTATTATAAGATCAATCTTTACACCTGCTTGGGAGGCTTTATAGAGTGCTCTTATCACATCTCCATCTACAAGTGCATTTGATTTGGCTATTATTCTTCCATTCTCTTTATGTTTTGTCTCATTCTCTATCATATCTATAATTTTTGGCTTTATTTGAGTTGGGGACATATATAGTGTATTTAGCTTTCCTTTTTTAGCAAAGCCAGTTAAGTGGTGAAAAAACTTCACACTATCTTCAGCTATATCTTTTCTACAAGTCATATAGCTAATATCAGTATATATTCTAGAAGTAGATGGGTTATAGTTCCCTGTAGCTAGGTGAACATACTCTTTTAGTCCACTCTCTGTTCTTTTTAGCACAAGAGCTATTTTGGCATGAACTTTTAGCCCTGGTACTCCATATATAACATGTGCTCCTACGCCTTCAAGTGCTTTTGCCCAGTGAAGGTTATTCTCTTCATCAAACCTAGCCTTTAGCTCAACTAGTACTGTTATCTGCTTACCCTCTTCAGCAGCCTCCATTAGGGCTTTTACTATTGGTGAGTTTTTGCCAACTCTATATAGTGTCATTCTTATAGACATTACATCTGGATCTTTTGCTGCATCTTGTATGAAGTGAACAACTGGGTCATAGCTCTCATAAGGATGGTACATAAGTATATCATCCTCTTCAATCACGCTCATAACCTTCTTAGTAGCATCAAGTGGTGGGAGGCTTTTAGCTGTGTATTTTGAAAGGAGCAGATGGGAGTAGTTCTTGTCTCCAACTACTGACCATAAATAGCCTAGATTTAGAGGAATGTCATTATAGTAGATGTCATCTTTTGCGACTTTCAAGTGACTAGTTATAAATCCCAATATCTCTGGATCAACCCCCTTTTTGACCTCAAGTCTTACAATTTCGCCCTTTTTTCTAAGCTTCAACCCCTCTTCTAGCATCTCTAGAAAATCATCTGCTTCTTCTTCCTCAATCTCAATATCAGCATTTCTAGTAACCCTAAAAGGAGTAGATTCTACAAGCTCAAACCCACTAAAAAGATCACTAATAAACACAGCTACTATTTTTTCAATAGGCACATAGAGTCCATGGTCTACTTGGATAAACCTAGGAAGCATTCTAGGGATTCTTACTATACCAAACTTTATCTCGTTTGTTTCACTATCTTTTAGTTTTACTATCTTCCCAAAGCTTAGGTTGTTGAGGTGTGGAAAAGGGTGAGTTGAATCAACTGCTATTGGAACTATTACTGGGTAGATTTGTGAGAAAAAAATCTCCTTCGCTTTTCTCTTAGAAGCTGCACTTAATTCACTATACTCACATATTGTAAGTTTCTCTTTTTTTAGCCCACTAACTATCTCTTTATAAGTGCTTTCAAGAAGGCTTTGCTCATTATGTAGGTATGATCTTATCTCATTTAGTTGTTGCCCTGTTGCCACTTTGTCAAGTCCAGAAACTGAGATTCCTACTGAAAAGAGTTTAATAAGACCAGCTACTCTTATCATATAGAACTCATCTAGATTTGTAGAGTATATAGCGATAAACTTCAATCGCTCTAGTAGCGGAGTTTTTTTGTTTTGCGCTTCTTGCAGTACTCTTGTGTTAAACCTCAACCATGAAAGCTCTCTGTTAAAGTATAAGCTTGGGTCTTTTAAGTTCATCTATTTCTCCATTTATTAGTTATTTATATTACACTATACCTACTAAAAGTTACGATTTTATAGCGTTATTTCTCTAGGGTACTGTTTAGAAAAATTATCGTAATATCATCATCTGCTTTTATCTCATTTAGGCTTGTAAGTTGCGAAAAAGCAGAATAAAATGTATAAAAACTATCACTATATAAAAGTATATCTCCTAGCTCTTTATAATTCATATCTCCAAGCTCACACACCCCATCACTATATGCTAGAAGCAAAAAAGAGTAAGGCAAATCAACTGTTTTTGACTCTTCTATGCACTCACCTTTCATTAGTGGTGGATGGGTTGCTTTTATGGCTTCTATCTCTTGTGTATTTTTATCTTTGATAAACATTGGATACATTCCACTATTAACATACTCTAACTTGGAGTGTATACCATCACAGTGGCCTATGATAAAAGATAGGCTCTCCTCCTCCATAAGATATGAGCCTATATAGTGTGTAAAATCTCTACATATTCGTTCAAAATCAAAGTCATCTTTACCAATAGATAGCTTTATAGAACGGTTCAAAAAAGCAGCACAGAGCACTGCAGTAACCGCTGCTGAAACTCCTTTTCCCATACAGTCAACTATATAAAAAACAGCTCCACCATCTGTTTTGATAACTCCATATATATCGCCACTTAGCATCTCTAGAGGCTGAGAAAATACATCTATATCAAGATGCTCTATTCTATCTTTCTCATCTGTTATTATAAGTTTTTGCTTTTGATAGGCTATCTCTTGATGATACTCTTTGGAGCTACTGTCAGTCTCTTTTGTTATGGGGTTTAACTCATTTACCTCTAGGATTTTTTTACTCATAGTTTTTTTATCTTCTCTATCTCATCCCTTAGTCTTGCGGCCTCTTCAAACTCTAGGGCTTTTGCAGCTTCATACATTGACCTTTTGAGGTCTTTTAGGATTTTTTCTTTTTCTTTAGGCGGTATTTTGTCTAATTTTTTCTTAACATACGATATGGTCTTATCTCCAAACTGACTCTCTTTTAGGTCTTTATCTAGCTTTCTTATGGTTGTTGTTGGTGTTATGTTGTGTTTTTTGTTGTACTCCTTTTGCCTCTCTCTCCTGCTTTCAGTCACATCTATGGCTTTTTGCATAGACTTTGTTATCCTATCTGCAAATAGTATGACTTTTCCATTTATATTTCTAGCAGCCCTTCCCATAGTCTGGATGAGGCTTGTCTCACTTCTTAAAAAACCCTCTTTATCAGCATCAAGAATACCCACAAGAGATACCTCAGGAAGATCAAGCCCCTCTCGCAATAAGTTGATACCAATAAGCACATCAAACTCCCCAAGTCTTAATCCTCGAATAATCATATTTCTCTCAATCGCATCTATATCACTATGCATATACTTCACCCTAAGTCCTAAATCAGAATAGTATGAAGTTAGCTCCTCTGCCATCTTTTTAGTAAGAGCAGTGATAAGAACCCTCTCTTTTTTAGCAACTACTTTTTTTATCTCATCATATAGAGTGGATACTTGATCTTTTATAGGCTTTATCTCTATGACTGGATCAAGCAGACCAGTAGGTCGTATCACTTGCTCTGCTACACTTGAGGATAGCTCAAGCTCAATACTTTGAGGAGTTGCTGAGACAAAGAGATAGTGTGGAGCTTTGTTTATAAACTCATCAAACTTCAAAGGTCTATTATCAAGTGCACTAGGTAGCCTAAATCCATGCTCTACTAAAACCTCTTTTCTGCTTCTATCACCTGCATACATCCCGCGAAACTGAGGGAGTGAGACATGTGACTCATCTACTATGATAAGGTAGGGCTGGTTCTTTATCTCAAAATAATCAAGCAATGAGTAGGGTGTTTCACCCGGGGCTTTTCCAGTTAGATGCCTAGCATAGTTCTCTATCCCTTTACAAACCCCAGTATTCTCTATCATCTCTAAATCAAACTCAGTTCTCTGCTTCAATCGCTGAAACTCTACTAATCTGTCCTCTTTTTTGTAGTATGCCAGCCTATCTGCTAGCTCATTTTCTATATTTTTTATAGCCTCTTTGAGACGATTTTGCCCAACTATGAACTGATTTGTAGCATAGATGACTATGGAGTTGTAGGTATCTATCTTCTCATTTGTTAATACATCAAAACTATATATTCTCTCTATCTCATCACCAAAAAACTCTAACTTAATAGCCTCATCTTCAAAGTATGCTGGAAATACATCAACACACTCTCCAGTAACTCTTATATTTCCTCTCTCAAAAAACTTATCATTTCTAGTATAACCCATATCAACTAGACGAAGCAAAAGCTCTCGCTGAGTTATCTCCCCTCCAACTTTTAGAGGGATAATCTGCTCTTTGTACTCCTCTGGATTACCCAAACCATAGTTTGCTGAGACTGAAGCTACAATAATTACATCATCACGGCTTAGTATTGAAGCAGTGGCTGAGAGTCTTAATCTCTCTAATTCATCATTTATGGAGCTATCTTTTTCGATAAATAAATCACTTCTAGGGATATAAGCTTCTGGTTGGTAGTAATCAAAGTGACTGATGAAGTACTCAACAGCATTTTCTGGAAAAAATCCCTTAAACTCACTATAAAGCTGAGCTGCTAAGGTCTTGTTGTGGGTCATAATAAGAGTTGGTATTTGAAGCTCTTGGATAATATTTGCCATTGTGTAGGTTTTTCCACTTCCTGTTACACCTACTAGTGTTTGGTATCTGTTATCTTTTTTAATTGAGTTAGTTAGTGTTTTTATGGCTTCGGGCTGATCTCCTGAAGGTTTATAAAGAGAGTTTAGTTTGAACATATACTTTGCCTTTTAACATAAAAAGTGTTACAATATTTATCGGTACAGTGATTATTATACATATGAATACTTAAAAGGGTTAAAAATGGAAGAGGGACTAAGTATATTAGAAAGACTAAATGGGAAGATAGATGATTTGATAAACAAAATAAATCATCAAAACGGTGAGCTTGAGCATCTAAGAAATGAGCTAACAATAGCAAAAGCTGAGTGTGAAGCAAAAAACAATGAGATATCAAATCTCCATGATGAGCTCTCTAACAAAGAGAGAGAGATAGAGGGCGCTGTTAGAAAAATAGAAGAAGTTCTAAATAGCTAGTAATATGCAGAGTTTAACACTCACCATCTCTAATAAGACCTATACTATATCCTTAGGGGAGGAGAACTTTGATAGAGAGGTTGAGTGTATAAAGAAGTACATCTCAATTGAGGGTAATAATGACATCAAAACACTTCTTTATGCGTATTTGAAGAAGTGTTATGAGATGGTTGAGCTTCAAAGGGAGCTTGAGGCTTTAGAAAACAAGCTAAACGCTAAATCCTAAAATCCCTCCTTATTTTTCATCTGCAAAAGCCTCAAAACAGAGAGCAACAACGCCATAATAGCAGGTCCTAATATAATACCAAAAAACCCAAACTGCCCCAGCCCAGCCAACATTGAGAAAAACACAAGTATCTCATTTAATCCTTTGTCAGTTTTGAGTACTTTATTATTCAACCATCCAACTATGATAGGACGAACAAAGTTATCCACCACTGTAGCTAGGACAACAATGGAGTAGATTGCAACAGCAATAGCCCCAATAGTTGCACCATCAAACAAAAGATAGCCCGAAACAGGTATCCATACAAGACCACCCCCAACTATAGGTATCATAGAGGCAAACCCATATAAAAGCCCAAGCAAAAGCCCATCAAGACCAAAAAACGAAACAAACACACCAAAGAGAAGTCCTTGTAAAAAAGCAGTTATAAAAAGAGAGTAAAAAACTGCTTTGATAGTGACCCCGCCCTCATGCATAAGTTCGTTTGCATTTTTTCGTTCAAGTGGTATGGCTTTTAGTGTAAAATCAAGTATGTTTTTTCCATATATGTTTAGAAAAAAGTAGAAAACCGCTATAAACATAGCATCAATAACAAAGTTTGCACTATCTTTTGTAAAAGAGGCTAGAAATGAGAATATCTCCTTGCTTATAGCAGTTATATCTATGTTTTGATAGACTTCATTTACTTTTTCTTTCAGTCCCGGTATCTCTGCTAGTGTGGACTTTATTAATAGAGCTAAGGCTTGAATTTTTTGCTCTATCTCTCCTATATTTATTGCAGCTACAAATGCAGCAGCCTTTACAAAAAGATAACCAATAGGTGCAAATATAAGTATAAGTACGACAAAAAGAAGCATAGTGGATGCAAGTGACTTGCTTTTTACTATGCTGGTCATTTTAGTATATATATCAAAAGTAGCTATAGTAAAAATAATCGCTATAAGTAAGTCAAAAAGATATTTTTCGTACAAAACATAATTAAAATAGAGTGTGAGGGCAAAAAGTATGCCTATAAAAATCCCCTGTTTACTCAAAACAATCCTTTGTTGTAGTTAATCTCTAATACATCAAATGTCTTCTTAGTAGCCAATCTACCTCTTGCTGTTCGCTCTATATATCCTGAAGCAAGCAAAAAAGGCTCAATCACATCCTCAATAGTTCCCTCATCCTCTCTTAAAGCAGCTGCAAGTGCATTTAGTCCTGTGGCTCTTTTACTATTTTGTGCTAGTATCTTTAGAAACTTAATATCCATCTCATCAAATCCGTGATCATTTATTCCTAGCTCATTTAGCGCATACTCTGCCCTACTCTTCTCTATCCCACTCTCACCCTCTACTTCAGCATAGTCTCTTACTCTCCTAAGAAGTCTAAGAGCAATTCTTGGAGTTCCTCTTGACCTTTTAGCTATCTCGTAAGCTGCATCATTTGTTGCCTCTTTGTTTAGCTTCCTTGATGCGTTTATGATGATTCTAGCTAAGTCATTCTCACTATAAAAATCCATTCTAAAGGGTATAATAAACCTATCTCTTAGAGGATTACTAATAAGTCCAGCCCTAGTTGTAGCTCCTATGAGTGTGAATCTTGGAAGGTCTATTTTGATAGTCTGAGCAGCAGGTCCGCTTCCGGCTATAATATCAAGTCTAAAGTCCTCCATTGCAGGATAGAGAATTTCTTCAATTGACGGGCTAAGTCTATGTATCTCATCAAT
This sequence comes from uncultured Campylobacterales bacterium, assembly GCA_964484395.1. GTDB lineage: Bacteria > Campylobacterota > Campylobacteria > Campylobacterales > CAZAFM01 > CAZAFM01. Next base: position 8,002 of record CAZAFM010000041.1, read on the forward strand.
AAAGAGCATATCTCCCTCTTCAAGGTTTGTTAAAATCGCAGCCAAATCACCCGGTTTTTCTATCATTGGGGCTGCTGTTATTTTGATATTTGCATCCATCTGGTGGGCTATGATGTGAGCTAGGGTTGTTTTTCCAAGACCTGGGGGACCTGAGAAGAGCATATGGTCAATAACATCTTCTCGTATTTTACACGCTTTTATGGCGACTTGAAGCTGGGATTTTATTCTATCTTGCCCTATATATTCATCCCATTTAGAGGGGCGAATACTCTGTTCATACTCATTTTCACTCTCAAACTTCTCTATCTCTACTACTCTCTCCATCAATAGCTCTCATCCGCATTTGGAAAATCTCTGTTTTTTACATCTTTTGTGTATGTTTTTAATGCTTCTTTGACCAAGCTAGCTCCATCCATATAGTGCCTGACAAACTTTGGCTTAAACTCTTCAAAAAAACCAAGCATATCACTCCAAACAATGATTTGTCCATCAGTACTGTTTCCTGCACCTATCCCAATAGTTGGTATGGAGATGCTTTTTGTTATCTTCTCTGCCACACTATCTTTGACACCCTCTACTACAATAGCAAATGCTCCAGCATCTTGTATGGCTTTTGCGTCTTCTATGAGTGCATCTATCTCATCATCACTTTTACCTTTTATCTTCCATCCACCCTCACTTCTGACTGATTGTGGCTTAAGTCCTATGTGTCCTAGAACCGCTATACCGTTTTGAGATAGGGTTTTTACTACTTCTGCTTTCTCTCGTCCACCCTCTATTTTTACTCCATCTATTGCAGACTCTTTCATAGCTTTAATACTACTTGTAAGTCCATCTAAAGGGGTAGAGTAGCTTCCAAAAGGGAGGTCAAGTACTATGAGTGACTCTTTTGCTCCTTGAGTGACTGCTTGTGCATGATATATCATCTGTTCAAGTGTAATAGATAATGTATCTTTAGCACCACCAAAACTCATACTAAGACTATCTCCAACAAGTATAATCTCTACTTCTCCATCAAAAAGCTTGGCAAATAGTGCATCATAAGCAGTGATGGCACTTAAGACTTCTTTATTTTTACTTTTTTTGATAAAATCCACGCTGTATTTTTTCATAGAAGGGCTTCCTTTGGAGTTTAAACTCTTTTTGTATTTTACCAAAGTAAAGTAAAAGAACTCAAGGATATATAAAAGTAAATTTGGAGAATAGATGAAAAAACTTGTTAGTTACATAACTGCTTCTCTGCCTGATAGGGAGTTTAGCATAGACTTAATACACGGACTCAAAGAGGCTGGAAGTGATATAGTAGAGCTTGGAATGCCATTTTCTGACCCAGTTGCTGATGGTCCTGTAATAGAAGAAGCAAACCTTAGGGCTATAAAGGCTGGATTTAAACTAGAAGATATTTTTTACATAACCGAAAAAACAAAAGATGTTGATATAGCATGGATGGGATACCTAAATCCTTTTATAAGAAAGGGGTTTGACTACTTTTTAGATGGTGCTAAAAAAAGCGGTGCAAAAGCCTTCATCATACCCGATATGCCCTATGAAGAGGTAAGTATAGTAGCTCCTATGTGTGAAAACAGCGGGGTTGAGCTAGTAAGTTTCATAGCACCTACTCATAGTGAAAAGAGGATAGAGACCATAGCTAAAAATAGTCGTTTTTTTATCTACCTAGTTGCCTTTGCTGGTATAACTGGAGCTAGTAAAGATAGTGACCTAAGCTCTATTATAGAGCACATAAAAAGATACAGTAGCACCCCAATATATCTAGGCTTCGGCGTAAATCGCGATAATGCTAAACAAAAAGCCAAAAATGTCGATGGAGTAATAGTTGGTAGTGCATTTGTAAAGTATCTTATTGATGAGAGCTTGACAAATAGTGAAAAAATCAATAAAATCACGCGCTTATCACTTGAGCTAAAAGAGAGAATAAACTCTTAAAGCTAAAATGGGGCTGACATGGCTTTGACAGGAGCAAGGAGGCTTAGGTTGCATGCCGGCTTGAGTACGCCGTAAAACAAGCTCACAACGAATAAACGCAAACAACGCAAATTACGCTCCGGTGGCTGTAAAGGCCGCTTAATCCGATTTTGGAGCAGTCACGCTAGCTGATGCTATCTAAGCATGTGTGGCTTAAACCCTAGATAGCTAGCTTGAAGGAGCGTCCGACCTACAAGTGAAACTAGGACTCTAAAAAGGGAAGGTTTTGAGGTGGTGAACCCTCCCTTTTTGAAACTCAATCAACACCTGCTAAGCATGTAGACGCCTAAGAGGTCTTGTTTTTGGACTGGAGTTCGATCCTCCACAGCTCCACCAACTGTTTTATAGAATCTCAACATCAATAATTACCACTCTTTCTGTATATCTATCACTGTCTATTTTATTCTCTACACTCTGTTTTTCAACCAATAATTGAACAAGAGATATTAAGATATTAAGTATTACTTACTCTATCCACTAGACCTCTTGCAAAGGTCATAATACACTCAATATAGGTGAAGGTAGTATAATTCAAGATGTTTACAAAAAACTTCGATAGAATTGGAAGTGTTTTTATGAAACATTTTAAACAATGCAAACAAGGAGAGTGATTTATGAAAAATGTGTTGTTACTAAATCTACATCAGAAGTATGAAAGTTTTGCTAATGGGGAGCTAACCCAACTGATTTTGAATGAAACAGAAAAGTATCTAGTCCAAAAGGGATTGGATGTCAAAAAGACTCATGCTGAAGCTGGATATAGTGTAGATGAAGAACTAGAAAAGTTCAAGTGGGCGGATTTCTTTTTTGTCCAATCCCCAGTCTACTGGATGGGACTGCCTTGGCTTGGCAAAAAGTACATTGATGAGATATTCACAGGTGGTATGGGTAAGGTCACATTCAACAACGATGGTCGAAGTAAAGATGACCCGACAAAAAAATATGGTAGCGGTGGCCTTATGAAAGACAAATCCTATATGCTAAGCTTTACCTACAACTGTCCAAGTAGTGAGTTTGACAACCCTAATGGCTTTTTTGAAGGCTTGAGTGTGGACGGTGCCAATATTGCACTACATAAAGCTTTTCAATTTTGTGGTGCAAAGAAGCTTGAATCCTACTCTATCCACGATGTGTATAGTGATAACTTGGATATTGAGAGTGAGAAAACAAAGCTTAGAGAGATTCTAGAGAGAAATTTTTAGCTCTTTTGTTATTCAGAAAAGATTTGATGGGTTCAAGGAGGCTCTACTATGCGCTATTATCCTCTCAAGCTACATCCTTTATCCCTTGATTAAACAATCTATGCTAAAATTTCTTTAAAAAGGGATTGAATGGTTTTAGAGCATGAGATTCCCCAAGGTAGCAATCTATACTTTGGGGAGAGTGCAAAGATAAAAAGAGAGATAGAGAACCTAGCAGCTCAGACCTTCTTAGAAGAAGGGTTTGAGGAGATAGTTACTCCGACTTTTTCATACATTCAGCATCAAGATGCAGAGCTAAATGATAGGGAGCTTCTGCGACTTAGTAATGAGCATAACCTAACTATAGTACTAAGAAATGATAGTACACTTGATGTTGTTCGTATCATCACCAAAAGACTAGGGAGAAGTACAGATCATAAGAAGTGGTTCTATGTTCAACCAGTTTTTAGCTATCCTACAAGTGAGACAAACCAGATAGGTGCAGAATTTTTGGATAGTACAGACCTTAAGGGTATGTGCTCTTTGCTTATTGAGTTTTTTGCAAAACTTGATTTGGCTCCATATCTGCAACTCTCAAACATAGAGATACCTTTGAGAGTATCTAAGGAGTGCGGAATAGAGCTAGAAGACATCAAGCTTCATAAGATGGATGCTCTACTTTCAAAAGAGATAGGCTGGCTTACATCCCTTCTATATGTAAAAAACCAGAGTGACTTACAAAGGGTGATAAAAGAGCTTCCTGAGTTCTTACAAGAGCCTTCAAGTAAGCTTCTTGAGCTAAGTAGTGAACTTGGATATAAAAACACCATCATCTCACCTCTTTTTTATGCTCCTATGAAGTACTATAGTGACCTCTTTTTTAGGATGTTTAGTGATAATACTGTCTTAGCACAGGGTGGAAAATATAGTAGTGAAGATATCATATCTTCAGGATTTGCAATATATAGTGATGGATTGATAGAAAAATTACCAAAGGATTTAAGTTGAAAAAGGCGGATTTGATTGTAGGTATTCAGTGGGGTGATGAAGGAAAAGGAAAAGTAGTTGACTCAAGAGCTAAAAACTACGACTACATAGTCAGATATCAAGGTGGGCACAATGCAGGTCACACAATAGTAGTTGATGGTATAAAATACGCCCTCCACCTCATCCCTTCAGGTATTTTATATGATGGCTGCAAAAACATCATAGGAAACGGTGTAGTTATCGCCCCAGATGCTTTGATAAATGAGATGAAAGCTTTTAAAAACCTAGAAGAGCGACTTTTTATAAGTGAAAAAGCTCACATCATAATGCCCTATCACGAGACAATAGACATAGCAAAAGAGCGTCTCCGAGGTAAAAACGCCATAGGCACAACAGGAAAAGGTATAGGACCAGCATACGCTTCTAAAATCTCAAGAAGTGGTATCAGGATAGGTGAACTAAGAGATATAGATAGTGCTACTAAAAAGGTTCAAAACTTCATAGATGAAAATAGAGAGTTTTTAAAAAGCATGGAAATTGAAGTGCCAAACAACATAGAAGAGAGGCTTCAAAGATGGAAAAGTGCTCTTGAGCCTTATTTAGTAGATAGTACAAAGATACTCTGGGATGCACTAGAGAGTGACAAAAAAGTCCTTCTAGAAGGTGCACAAGGAACTATGCTAGATATAGACCATGGCACATATCCATATGTGACTAGCTCAAACACAACAGCTTCTGGGGCTAGCTCTGGAACTGGACTATCTCCAAAACATATAGGAAGTGTCTTAGGTATCACAAAGGCTTATTGCACTAGGGTTGGAAATGGTGTGTTTCCAACAGAGCTAGATGATGAGTGCGGAGAGAGACTAAGAAAAAACGGAGCTGAGTTTGGTACGACTACTGGACGCCCAAGAAGATGCGGATGGTTTGATGCAGTAGCTGCTAAGTATGCTTGCAGATTAAATGGATGTGATGAGCTAGCACTTATGAAGCTAGATGTACTAGATGGGTTTGAAGAGGTAAAAGTGTGCGTAGGGTACAAAAAAGATGGTGAGATAACTACACACTATCCAAGTGACCCTTCAAGCTACACTCCTGTTTATGAGAGTTTCAAAGGTTGGGATGGTAGCTGTGGAGTTAGAGAGTATGACCAGCTCCCTATTGAAGCACAAGAGTACATAGATGCTCTTGAGAAGATTTTGAAAACCAAAATATCACTAATATCAACAAGTCCTGAAAGAGAAGATACAATAGTAAGATAGAGCATGAAAACCAAATATGATAAGCTAGTTCAAGTTAGAAAAACACAAGCAGATCGGTTTGAAGTGCAAATCGCGCAAATACGACTATCAATACAAGCCCAAGAGCTAGAAGTAGAGACAAAGAGAGCTGAGCTATCTGCAGTGGTGACTCCAAGTAAGGGTAATGTAGCTATTTTGCAAGAGTATTCAGCTGCAAAAAAAGTGATGGCTATGCACATAAATCATCTATTAAATCAGCTAGAGGAGACAAAAAAAGAGCTTCATAGTACTCAACTAAAGTATAAACTAGCTATGATGGAGTATGAAAAGTCAAAACATCTAAGAGATACAGAGATACAAAAAACAATACTAGAGATGAAAAAAAGAGAGCAAAAAGATATTGATGAGATAGCATCACAGCTTTTTAATAACAAAAAGGAACTATTTTGAGAGTACTACTTGCCCTGCTTAGTCTAGCTACCATATTACTATCTCAAGAAGATGCAAGTAGAGTTATAGACTGTAACAAAATCTTTGAAGAGAGAAAAGATGAGCTTCTAGCAGAGGTTGAAAAAATAGATGAGCAACAACAAGCCCTCCAAGCCCTCCAAGCCGCTACCCAAGCAGTGCTAGAAAAAAAAGAGCAAGTACTAACTAAAAGAGAGGAAGACCTAAATTCCACCATGAGCCAGATGGATGAAAGAGAAGCAGATATAAAAAAGCTCATAGATGAAAATGAAAAACTCCTCCAAGACATAAAAAAAGCCAAAGACAACAAACTAGCAGACACATACTCCAAAATGAGAGCAAACAAAGCAGCCCCAATATTAGAAGAGATGGACAGAGGACAAGCTGCTCAGATACTTTTTGCTCTGCAGCCTAAAGTAATGGGTGCCGTACTAGCCAAGATGGAGCCACGAGCTGCTGCTGAGCTTACAGCTCTTCTTAAAAAAGGACCACCTTTTACCACAGAGACCCAAGAAGAACCTCCGCCCACACCGCAAGCAGACGAAGTTAATTAATATCCAAGACCACTTTCTTTGGTTAATATAAAATACTCCCTAAAGAGTATCAGCCAAATCTTTTCTATCTATAGTACAATGATAGTAGCTGGGCTGTTTTATCTAGGTTTTGCGCTACTTTATGTACTAAAAGGATGAAAAATGGAACATAAGCATCATAGCCACTCTCATCACCATGAGATGATGATTGCTGATTTTAGGCGAAGGTTTTGGATATCTTTAGTTGTTACTATACCTATTTTGCTTCTCTCTCCTATGGTGCAGAGTATTTTATCCTTTGAGCTAAAGTTTGCTTATGATAAATACACTCTTTTTGCACTATCTACTTTTATCTACATATATGGTGGTAAACCCTTTCTTATAGGACTAAAAGATGAGCTAGCCAAGAGAAAACCCGGTATGATGACGCTCATTGCCGTAGCAATTACAGTCGCTTTTTTATATAGCTCTGCTACTACTTTTGGGATGGAGGGGAAAAGCTTTTTTTGGGAGCTAGCAACTCTTATTGATGTGATGCTTCTAGGGCACTGGATAGAGATGAAGTCCGTAGTCAAAGCCTCAAACTCCCTAGAAAAACTAGTAGAGCTAATGCCCACAGAAGCCAATCTACTAAAAGGAGATAGTACAGAAAAGGTCTCTGTTGATAAGCTAAAAAAGGGTGATAAGGTTGTCGTAAAACCGGGTGAAAAAATACCTGTTGATGGGGTCGTACTTGAAGGTGAGAGTAGTGTAAATGAGTCAATGGTCACAGGAGAGTCAAGACCGGTTAAAAGAAAAAAAGATAGTAAAGTCATAGGTGGAACTATAAATGGAAATGGCTCTTTAACACTAGAAGTCCAAGGAGTCGGAGAGGATGCTTATCTTAGTAAGGTTATCAGCATGGTTGAACAAGCAGGAGAGAAAAAGAGCAAAACTCAAAACCTTGCTGATAAAATAGCTTTTTGGCTGACAATCATAGCACTAAGTGTTGGGTTTAGCACACTTGTAGTTTGGCTAGCCCTTGGTAAAGAGCTAGTTTTTGCACTGGAACGCATGGCAAGTGTGATGGTTATAACTTGCCCTCATGCCCTAGGATTAGCAGTGCCTCTAGTCGTTGCTATCTCTACGGCGGTCTCAGCAAAAAACGGACTACTTATAAAGAATCGCTCCGCTTTTGAGAGTGCTAGAAAAATAACAATGGTAGCTTTTGATAAGACAGGTACTCTTACAAATGGTGATTTTGGAGTTACAAGATATAGCTCATTTGATGGGGATGATGATGATTTTTTAGCCAAGATAGGTGCACTTGAGCAAAAATCAGAGCATCCTATAGCCCTTGGTATAATGAAAAAAATAGAAGAAAAAAGTATAGAAGTAGCTGATGTAGAAAACTTTGACTCTATAGCTGGAGAAGGTATAGAGGGCGATGTTGAAGGCAAAAAGATTAAGATAGTAAGTCCAAACTATCTAAAAAAGAACAACATCAATGCTCCAAAAGAGGCTTTTAAAGATAGGAGTGAAACTATCGTCTTTGCTTTAGAAGATGAAAAGCCAATAGGCTTCGTGGCACTTGCAGATACTATAAGAGAGGAGTCCTATGAAGCTATAGAGGCTCTAAAAAAAGCTAAAATCAAAGTCTATATGCTTACAGGAGACAATGAAGAGACAGCAAAAGAGGTAAGTGATAAGCTAAATCTTGATGGCTACTACTCTGAAGTACTTCCTGATAGAAAGGTAGAGCTTATTGAGGAGTTTCAAAAAAAGGGTGAGTTTGTGGCAATGAGTGGTGATGGGATAAACGATGCCCCAGCTCTAAAAAGTGCTGATATAGGGATAGCTGTTGGTAGTGGAACTGATATAGCATCTGATAGTGCTGATATAGTGCTAGTTAAAAGCAATCCAAAAGATATAACAGCACTCATCATGTTTGGAAGAGCTACTTATAAAAAGATGATAGAGAACTTCATCTGGGCTACAGGGTACAATGTCGTAGCAATCCCGCTTGCAGCAGGTGCACTTTATAGTTATGGGATTCTCATAAACCCAGCTGTTGGGGCTGTGCTTATGAGTCTAAGTACTATAGTGGTGGCTATAAATGCTCAGCTTCTTAAAAGGAAGCTACACAAAAGCTAGTATCTAGGAAAGAGGAAGTCTAAAAAACCTCAGCGTATGTTTAGGTAGTTACGAGTGGTTATGTTACTATATGGCTTTATCACTCTATAAAAATCCTCAAAACTACTCCACGCCTTTGCAAAGTCAGCATTCTGCGCTGATTTTTCTTTGACTACTTCTTTTAGGGCATTTTTTGTAGCATCTAGTATATCTTCGGGGAGTGTTTTTATCTCTACCCCTAGTGATATTAGCTTCTCATAAGCTTTAGCATTACTAGCTAGAGACTCTGAAATCATCCTAGAGTTCATCTCATCGGAGGCTATTGAGATTATCTCTTGTTGCTCTTTACTTAGCTTATTCCAAGTTTTTTGGTTAAAAACTATCTCTGTGTTTGATGCAGGCTCATACCATCCTGTGTAGTAGTATTTGGCTACTTTGTATAGCTCAAGAGGTAGGTCATATGCAGGAGCTACCCAGTCAGCCGCATCTATAGTGTTTCGTTCAAGTGCCGTATATAGTTCGCCCCCTGGCATTAGTACAGTGTTTACTCCGAGCTTTGAGAGTACTGCCGCTCCTAATCCCGGTATTCTCATCTTTAGACCCTTGAGATTATCAAGGGATTTTATCTCTTTTTTGAACCACCCTCCCATCTGGAAGCCAGTATTTCCTCCTAGAAGTGGATAGAGATTGTACTTTGCACATATTTCACGCCATATTTCTAAGCCCCCTCCAAACTTCAGCCATGCGCCCATCTCCTCAGTTGTAAATCCAAATGGCACTCCTGCAATAACAGAAAAAGCGCTGTTGTTTCCACTCCAATAGTAAGTAGCAGAGTGATAAGCATCTATCTGCCCAAGACTTGTCGCATCAAAAACCCCAAGAGGCGGGACCAGCTCATTTGCAGTAAAAACTCTTATATTTATACTACCTCCACTCGCCTCTTTTACTCTTTTTGCAAAGTAGTCTACATTTGTCTGAAGTATTGGGAAGTTTTTTGGCCAGCTTGTTGCTAGCTTTAGTGTGACCTTTTTACTATCTTTTGCACTAAGAATTGCTGGTGCTGCTATAGCACTTGCAGCTGTTGCTTTTACAAAATCTCTTCTTTTCATCTACTACCTCCTAAAATAATCTCTGGAAAAAATATAATCATAGCTAAAACTACAAGTTGCAACAAAATAAAAGGAATAACCCCTTTATAAATCTCTAAAGTTTTTAACCTATCTCCTGCTGCACTTTTTAGAAAAAACAGTGCAAACCCAAAAGGTGGGGTGAGAAAAGATGTCTGAAGGTTTAACGCAATAAGCACTCCAAACCATATAGGGTTTACATCAAAATGGCTAAGTAGTGGCAAGAAAATAGGAACAAAAACAAAAACTATCTCTATAAAATCAAGGAAAAACCCTAAAATAAAGATAATAAGCATCACAAAAAGTATAAATGCTATCTGAGATTCAAGCGTATTATCAAAAAAGTTAAATATAATATGCACCCCATCACTCTGGTTAAATACTAGCGAAAATGCACTTGCACCAATTAAAACTGCCATTATCATAGCACTATATTTTGCCGTCTCAAAACTTGCGTGTTTGAGTATAGAAAAAGAGAAGCTTCTATCAAGCAAGCTTAAGGCAACAGCTCCCAAAGCACCAACAGCAGCTGACTCAGTAGGTGAAGCAATACCTAAAAATATAGACCCCAAAACTGCAAAAACAAGCAAAACCGGAGGAAGTAGGTATTTTAAAAACACAAAAACTAGCTCTCTGGCACTCTCTTCAACCTCTATAGGCGGAGCGTATGATTTGAAGATGTTTGAAACTATCAAAATATAGAGTATATAGACACCAACAAGTATAAATCCCGGGATAAGTGCTGATTTGAAAAGCTCTCCAGCTCCCACTTGAAGTACCTCTGCTAAAAGTATGAGTATGATACTAGGAGGAATGATTTGCCCAAGGGTGGCACTTGAAGTTATTATTCCAGCACTGAAGCTTTTGTTGTACTTCGCTTCTAGCATCGATGGAAGTGCAACTATACTCATAAGCAGCACACTAGCAGCAATCACACCTGTACTAGCAGCAAGCAGAGCACCTATAAGAACGACTGAAACACCAAGCCCACCTCTTAGCCTTCCAAAAAGCTTACCGCTTATCTCTAAAAGTCTTCTTGCAATACCACTTTTTTCAAGCACTAGCCCCATAAACACAAAAAGAGGAATAGCTAAAAGGGTGAAGTTCTGCATAGTTCCATATATGCGAGAAGGCAGAAAAGATAGTGCATCAAGACCTATCTCAGGGGTAAAAAAAGCATATAAAATAGCCGCCCCACCAAAAGCAAAAGCTACAGGAACTCCTACCATAAGCAGAACAACAGCAATTATAAACAGAAAATACCACTCCACTTTACTTCCTTAGTTTTTCTATGTTTTTTATCGCTTCTGATAGGGCTTGGAGTGCAAGAAAAAAGAAGCCGAGAATTATAAATGATTTTATGATATACCTACAACATAGCCCTCCGCTAGGAGAGCTCTCAGCAATTGCAAAGCTAAGAGCCACAAAATCCCAACTAAAGTAGATAATAACTATACAAAATGGGATAATAATAAAAAGGTTTGAGACTATTTCAAAAACAGCTTTGAGTTTTTTAGGGTAGTTTTCAAAAAAGATATCAACTCTCACATGCTTTTGATGTTTGTGTGTATATCCTAAAGCAAGCAGAAAAACAGCAGAGTAAAAATGCCACTCAAGCTCTTGAAGTGGGATAGAACCACTCTGAAACAAGTACCTCATACCCGCATCATAAAAAACAAGAAGTGCCAAAGCAAAAACAAAAACAGCAGATATAGAACCCAAAAATTTATTTGCACCATCTATAAGATAGGATATTTTATGAATAACAAGCATCGCTTCATAACCTTATTTTTGAAAAGAAAACCATATCACAGAGGAGCTTAAATTTTAAATCACAAATGCATCTAGGAACACTCTTTGCTTTACTTATGCAGATAAGCTTTGAGCAAAGGATAGA